>PLPA01000077.1 GCA_003159355.1 Acidobacteriaceae bacterium
GTGGGCACGGCATCGCAGAGCGTGATCTTCACGCCCACCGACACGACTGACTACAGCACGTTGACCGGCACGGCCAGCGTGACAGTGAACAAGGCAACGCCGTCTGTGACGGCATGGCCGACGGCCAGCTCCATCACCTACGGCCAGACACTTGCTTCTTCTACGCTGTCGGGCGGCACCTCGACTCCTGCGGGATCGTTCGCCTTCACTACGCCGACAACCGCTCCGGGCGTGGGCACGGCATCGCAGAGCGTTACCTTCACGCCCACCGACACGACTGACTACAGCACGCTAGCCGGCACCGCAAGCGTGATGGTTAGCAAGGCCAGCTCTTCAACAGCATTGGTTTCGTCAGTGAATCCCTCCGCTATCGGACAATCCGTGAACTTCACGGCAACGGTTACTGGGCAATACGGCGGCACTGCCACCGGTTCAGTGACATTCAGTAATGGAAGCACGAGTCTGGGGAGTGTCTCTCTGAGCGGCGGCACGGCCAGTGTGGCATCGACGACTTTGCCGCTGGGCACGGACACGGTCACGGCAGTCTACGGCGGTGACACTAACTTCAACGGCAACACCTCGAATTCGGTGGGCCAAGTGGTAGAAGTTGTATATCCTGCACCAATCCTGAGCGGCATCTCACCGGCATTCACAAACGCGGGCGGTGCAGCCTTCACGCTCACCGTCACCGGATCGGGATTCGTCTCCAACTCGACGGTCTACTGGGGTACGACCGCTCTCGTCACAACGTACGGCACTGCGACCCAACTGACGGCGCAAGTTCCAGCAACCGACATTGCCACCGGGGGAACTACCGCCGCAATTACGGCGCAAACGCCATCTCCAGGCGGTGGCACTTCCAACTCATTCCAGTTCGAGGTGAATTCCGCCTCTGGATCAACAACCGGGCCAACATTTTCCTCAACGACTGCGACCATAACTGCCGGTTCTCCGGCCAGCTACCCGGTCACTCTGCCTTCAAGCGTGGAGAGCGCCTCAGTAACCTGCCTGAATCTTCCCACGGGAGCTACGTGCAGCTATTCAGCGACAACCAATACGCTGACAATTACAACATCCTCGACAACGCCCAAGGGAACCTATCAAATCACAGTCGTCTTTACTGAGACTGTCTCTGGCGCAGCAACTTCATGGATTCTGCTGCCCATTCTTCTCCTTCCTCTTATGTATTTGAGGAGGAAACTAGCTGCGCGAGGCGTTTGGGTGACAGCTTGCATGGGGCTGGTTCTGCTGACTGCGGTTGCATACACATCCGGTTGCGGTGGTAGTAGTGGAGGGTCTAGTCCCCCACCACCCCCTCAGACTCACCAAGTGGTTAGTTCTGGTTCAGTTAGCATCACAATCCGGTAGAAACCAGTAGAAACGCTTCAGGAATTTACGTGCAGAAACGGAATGGCGAGTTCGTCATTCCGTTTCGTCGTCGCCGTTGGACATCGATGCTGGCTCATTTGCTGTTGGTTGCCGCTATGGAGACAATCGGTTGCGGTGGAGGCGGCTCAAGCACACCAGCGACCACCGCTGGTAACTATACATTCACCGTAGCCGCAACCGACTCGGCCAACACCAAGATCACGGCTTCGACAACAATTTCGGTTACCGTTCAGTAAGAAGGGATCTCAGGAACTCCCAGCCTCAATCTTTGTGAAATCGAGAATGTTCTGAGATTTTGAAACGAGCGCGCACTCTGGCAGATTAGTAACTGATGTTACGCGGTCCCTGATCTGCTGCCGGGATGGGGGAAGCCTGAGAGGCGGTCGGCAGGCAGTTAAAAACTGTTGATTCTTCTGGTTCAGCCTGGTCGAACCCCCTCTCTGTCTCTGCTACGCTGCCCGCATGCATAAAGCCGATCTGGACTTGTACACGGACTATTTGTTGAGCACTTTTGGCGCTGCAACGGCTACCGGCCTGTCCGCCATGGTGGACGGCGAAGTGAGCCACGACCGGATTACACGGTTTTTATCCGGCCAGGACTTTACCTCCAAAGACTTGTGGCAGCAGGTCAAGTCGATGGTTCGTTCGGTCCAGAACAGCGAAGGCGTGCTGATCTTCGACGACACGATTCAAGAGAAGGAATGGACGGCTGAGAACGAGTTGATATGCTGGCACTATGACCATGTCAGTGGCCGAAATGTGCGGGGAATTAATCTTCTCAATGCGCTCTACCACTCGAACGGGGCATCGATTCCCGTGGCGTTTGAATTGGTGAAAAAGCCGATCCAATACTGCGACATCGAGTCCCGCCAGCTGAAGCGCAAAAGCGCAGTAACGAAAAACGAGTTGATGCGCGCGATGATCGACACCTGCATTCGCAACGAGTTGAAATTCCGCTTTGTGCTGATGGATGGCTGGTTTTCCGCGACGGAGAATTTTGAATTCATCGCCGGCAAAGGGCGGCATTTCATCGCCGCGCTGAAGGACAATCGACTGATCGCCGTGACCGGAGAGGACAGAAACAACAAGCGTTTTCTGCGTGTAGAGGATCTGGATATTCCAGAGCAAACCTTAGTGCGCGGCTGGCTCAAGGGCTATGCGAAAGAAGTCCTTGTGGTGCGCCAGGTCTTTACAAACAAGGACGGAAGCACAGGTAGATAGCATCTGGTTTGCAGTGATTTGACGTGCGGCTATGACGCCATCGCCACGACCTACAAGAAACGGTGGCAAGTGGAGGTGTTTCACAAATCCTTGAAGTCCAACGCCAATTTAGCCACGTCACCCACACGCACGCTGGGAACCCAAAGCAACCATGTCTTTCTGTCGATTTGCGCCGCGTTCAAGCTCGAATGCCTCAGCCTCAAGAAAAAGGTCAGTCCGTTCGCCCTCTGCCGAAAGTTGCTCATCAACGCGTCGCGGTCAGCTTACGACGAACTGCTCCTGCTTCGGGCTGCTGCGTAACATCAGTTAGTAACGGAACGCCAATGTAG
The DNA here is from genome assembly GCA_003159355.1 of Acidobacteriaceae bacterium. Taxonomy (GTDB): domain Bacteria; phylum Acidobacteriota; class Terriglobia; order Terriglobales; family Acidobacteriaceae; genus Telmatobacter. Next base: position 2,940 of record PLPA01000077.1, read on the forward strand.
CCAGAATGGATTCTGGGTTTACGACAAATCGCCTTCCCGCTCACGGCCCTCACAAGTTGCAATGGGGGAAGTGAACCGGATGAGCAGGTTCTCTTTCATTGACGACTAATCTCCATCCCTGTCACAGCTACCTGCCTTCTCGCTCCTGGGTGCGCGTTTTGATTTTTTCGCGCAACGCCGATTGTGCTGACTGACGGACCTGTTCAACCCGTACTTGAACGTGTTTGCGCTTCCCATCGTCAATCGACACCCGGAAGGATTGCCGGCCGTCAGGGGTCTTGACGACCGCAACCGTCAGATAGCCGCCGACGCTTGCCTTCGGCTCTGGGTCTTGAGACGACTTTATGATTTGGAGCATTTGCTGGGAATGCGCGGCAGGCTGGAGGCACGACAGAAGCAGTTATACGTCGGCTTCATTCGTGAAGAGAATTTCGTTCGTCCCCTCACTTTGCAATCTGGTTTCGAGGGCATGGAGGCGGGTAGCCTTAGCTTGGAGCGGATTCGCCACGAGTTGGTGCTGGTACTGGTTATAATCGGCCATCAGGGAAACTCGGTCGGAAAGTCGCTTCGCTTTCCGTTCTTCCCTCAGTGCGCTATTACGAACGGGAGTACGAACAATATGTTGATCGGCCTCATAGCCGGATGTTGAGGCAGATGTCCAAGTTCCAAGAGCCGCCTCAGTGTTCTGACGGTTGATCTTTCCTGCGAAGTTGTTGCGGAATACGTCGGATGCCTTTACCCGGATGTTGTGGTCGATGGCAAGGACGGTGTATCCGCCAGTCTCTCCCTTTTCAAGCCGGAGTTGAGCCTTGGCGAGAAGGCGATGGAGGTCATCCCACTTAACATTACGTCGGGTAAGCAGTTTGGATACGCTGGGAGCAACCTCCCGCCGCACGTAAGATTGGAAGGATTCTTGATCCTGGTAATGTTCAAATTGTGCAGCGGCACCGGTCGGCTGTTGTCGCGCACATCGAGAAGCATTACGTTCGCTTCGTGATGTTGGTACAGCTTGTTCGGTGTCGGCATCCCAACGTGCAAGGCCCGGAGTATGAG
>PLPA01000115.1 GCA_003159355.1 Acidobacteriaceae bacterium
CCGATGCCGTCGAATTGCAGATAAACGTAGCGCAGTCCGGCTTCGGCGGCGGCGCGGCAGAGCTCCTTGCTCTTGGCGAATTCAATGCCGTTGGATGCGGCCTGCACGCTGTTGTAGCCCACCTTGCGGCAGTATGCGACCGCGTCCAGGAAGTACGGCGACAGCGTCGGCTCGCCGCCGCTGAACTGCACGCTCATCTGCCGCTTCGGCTTGAGCGTGATGGCGTTGTCGAGCATCGTCTTGATCTCGTCCCAGGTCAACTCATGCACGAAGCCGACCTGATTGGCGTCCATGAAGCAGGGGTCGCACATCATATTGCAGCGGTTGGTCAGGTCGATGGTCAGCACCGCGCCGCGCCCGTGGGTCATCGTTGAGGTGCCGTGATTGTGCAGCCGCTTGTCGTTGTGCGAGCGCACATCGCGTCCGGGGAAGCTCTCTTCGAGATGCTTGAAGAAGGCCGTGTCCATCGACATCACGTCTTCGAAGTGGCCGTGCTTGGGGCAATCCTTGACCATCAGGATCTTACCGTCGCGCTCGATGATCTGCGCCTTGATCTCGCCCACCTTTTCGTTGAGCAGGACTTCATAGGGCAGCTTGCCGTCGAGAATCTGCTTGCGAATCTCGGGCACGCACTTGGGACAGAGCGAGTCGGTGGCGCGCGGCCAGCCCAGCGGCGGCTTCTCCTTCTCGTAGCTCTTCTGGAGGGGCTTGTCGCTCCACTTGGGGATGAACGACGGATTGGGGCTGATGCGGTTCAAACGCTCATAGACGACCCACGCGCCCTTGGCCGCGTAGACGACGGCTTTCTCGGCATACTTGACTGCTTTGGACATAATGTTGCGGTCTCCTCAAAGAAATTTTGGTCGCCAGCGGCGATTTCTCGCCGGCCAGACCCTTGGAAGCCCGAAAACTCAGGGAATCCATGGGTCTGAAAATCCATTTCTAGGGTAACCGGGGGGCGCGGTCAAGCGAAGGGCATTGCAGTGAATGGCGGAATCCGCCGTTGAATGGTCAATAGGGAACACCGAACGGTACCCACACTCGCCGCAAACTGCCCACAAGAATCGATAAGCTAAGCTAGGACAGAAGCAGGTGATAGTGGAATATGCATAGGCGAGATCGGCATTTCACGGCGCACCTCACACCGGCCTAACGCTGCACGAGCCCGGTTCGCCTCATGTTCAATCCAGTCTTGTTGCAGCTCGTCTTCCGCTCCTTGTAAAGGATTCAGTGATTCAAGAATTGCCGGGGCATCGGCCGGGATGAGAGACGCAATCTCCAAAAATGCCTGGATCGAACCATAAGATAGAGGGAAGTGATGCCCGGTCGAATCAAGTTCACTGATATGCAATTGGCAAACCCTGTCCCTGAAATTCGATAGAATACGGAACGCCTCCGTCATCGTCCGGTCGCACTGGTGCGCATGGGCCAAATCGAGGCACAACCTGGCATTCGGAAGTTTTTCAAACCAGCGGCACAATTCTTCCGCACTACGTCCTTCGTTCTTTCTTCGATCCATATTCTCAATTGCGAGTTGGTTACCGAATTCAGCCCACTTGTCTGCTTCATGAATTGTGTCGGGATGTACAATGATCGGCAAACCATCTGGAACCTGACGCAGAAGTTCAATCACGCCGTCCTCTTCGCCGGCAGAGAAGCGGCTCGGAGCATGAAAGGAAATATAGTCGAACTGCCCTAAATCCAGTTTTGGCAGAGCGCCAATAAGAATGGGCAATTCAGGCAGGCGCAAGGCGGAGAGTTCCACTGCCGTCATGGACGTACCTTCTAACAGTCGAAGAGCTTCTTGGAAATTGCCCAGCATCAATGCGCCGGTGGAAAACCCAATGAAAGCCATTAGAAAACCCCTCTTTCAATACTGAAGTTGCGAAGTGGAGAATCACCACCCAAAAACATATCCTGAATAGCCTTGCGAAAGACTTTTCGCGTCTTCCACGCCTCTCTGAAGACCTCGTCCGACTCCTCTTCATCCTGCCTTAGCTTCTTGAGGCGATTACGCTTATTCGAATCATTCAGTAGACCCAGAAATTCATCGTACGAGCAAAACAGTTCTTTGGCAGTCTCGCGAAGCAACTTAGACTCTGAGATATTCAAGTGCGTTGTAAAGAACAATGCAATGCGCTCCAATGGCGTAAGGGACAGAAACGTATCCAGACAGTTGATCAGGCTCTGCTTGCTAGGTTCCTGATTTCCATTTCTCGAGATTATTGGATCGCACCAGAAACAAGCCAATAAGCCTGAGGCAAATAATAGCTTTCTCGACAGTCCTAGCTTGATGTTCCTGAGCGCGTACCCATCGTTGCCTCGGTCAAATTGTTTGTAAGCGAAGTCGACAGCCATCGTACGCCAATAGCGAGCAAAATCGTTTAGCAGAAAAAGAGGAACCCACCGTCTGCTCTCATCATCCTGTCTCTTTTGCAGAAGCCTTCGATCTTCATCAATATAGCGCTTCAAAATGTTTTTACGGACACGATCAAAGGCCACACGCCTTTCTCCGATTGGTAATGCCTCCAATAAAAGCAATACCCTGCGCGTCGTGTTGGAGTTAGAATCTTCTTCGCCTCCGATAAAGAGAACTATTGGTTGACTGAATGCCAATGCACCAAAAGTACCCTCTTCGCCAGGCGGTTTGAGGCCCAACTCCTTGAATATGGACTCCTTACTGAGAGCTTTCTTGATTTCGATAAATGTTTCCTGAACGCCGGCGTTCGCTTCGCCGTCCACAAGGAATGTCCAGTCCAAATCGCTCCCCTGTGTACATTCATACCGCGCTAAAGAGCCATGCACGATGACGCTGGTGTCTGCGCTGGGCATTCCCTCGATGATCTTTGAAAGCTGTTCGAGTGTTGTCTCTGCCTTTTGGCGCGCTTCCTCGATATTCTTCCAGTGGCACCCAAGTATCAGCTCCAGTTCTGCCAGAGGCGAGACGGTTTGACCAGCACATGGGTTACCGGACATCTCTTCTCCTCGATTCTCGGCGCGTTGCTGCCGAACGTCCAGCCGTCACTTTATCCTAGCAGCGTTACCTGTGGAAGCTCCAAGCCCCCCAGCCACTTCAATTGAGGCCCATCCAGATTTCGCCCACCCTACGGCGACCCTGTTCCGGGGGTCTTGGCCACATGGTTGATGATCTGCTGGAAGAGGACCACGCGGAGGTGAATGCGGCGGGCTACGTCGGGCATGAACTCGGTCACGAAGTTTTCGATGGGCGCGCTGGCCAGGCCGGTAACGTAACGCTCGCCGCTGGCGGGCAGATTGGTCTGCTGGCCAGGGACGTAAAGGTTGCCGAGCTCGTCGACCATGGCAAAGCCCACCACGGCGCCGTAGTTCACCATCCCCTTGCCGTTGTCTCCCTGCGTCCAGACCACCTGCACGACGGCATGGCGGATGCGGCGCGGGATCGAGGCGTTGGGCATGCGGTGATAGTGCGGGTCCTGGTGAACGATGGAAGGAATCAAAAAGGTGCCGAAGAACTCGCCGGTGATGTCCTGCGCATAGCTGACGCCGACGTAGCGGCCAAAGCCTTTCATGCCGGGGCCGTAAGGAGAGTCGGCGTCGGAACCGACTGCGATGGCCGAGGCGCCCAGAATGGTAAGGGCGTTGAAGGGGTCTGCCACATTGCGTGCCGCCAGCCGGGCCTTCTCTCGGCGCGTCATCGGCTTCACATCCGGCCCATTGACGAAGCGCTCATACCAGTTGATCGCCGGCCGGGGTGGGCAGGGGGCCGATTGCGCACCTGGCTGGGCGCTGGTTGCCGGCGGCACAGTCCCGGCTGCGGGGGTCGGAAGAGCGATTGCCGCGGCGGGTTGGGCGGCGCTTCTAGCCGGACAGGGTACTGCCGGCGCGGCGGCGTGGCTTTGCGGTTGGGGAGCGTCTGGGAGTTCAGGGCTGGCGCTCGCCCCCGCCGAGCCAGCCCACGCAGGAATCGCCGCTAAGAGCAAAGCCGGCGCCAGCAGCGTTACTACGGCATGACTCATCCTCCGCGCCCGGCTCAGCAACCCTTGGCCTGCGGCGGATTTGATCCCGGTCTTCTTTCTTGTACTACTTTGCAAGTAGTGGACCCTCGCGCGCATCCGCTGAGCCGTCATTCTGATGCGTCTGCTCAAGTCTGACGGAATATTGCAGTGAAAAGTAACCCGCGATGCGACAAACGGCCTACGGCTCAACCGCCGGGAATCTGATTCCCGTATTGACGATTGCGGCACCTTCGGCCTCAAGGCGATTGACGCACCAGTCTGCGCATCGCAAACTGAGAAAGAGATTAGCACGAATCTCCAGCGCGAGGTGTACCGTCATGAGCTCTTATCCTCCTCCCCCGCCCGGTCCCGGCAGTGTGGGCGAACGCATCGAAGAGGCCGTCGAGTTGATCGAGATGGAGCTGCGCCACGCCATCGCTTACGTGAACCAGGCGGTGGTGCCGCAGGTCCGCAAGGAATCGATCTCGGCGCTGCGCACCGTGGCCGGCAAACTGCGCGATCTGGCCGACCGATTTGAGCAGAACACGGGTCCGCGCCCTTGATGAAAACGCCGGCAGAGGTTCGTGGATTCCCAGGTCTCAAAAACGAGACCTGGGGCACCCAGTTTGCCTGGCGCATCCGGCGCGGGTCCGGGGCGGCTCTGGCGCTCGCGGCCCCGTTGCTGCTGATCGTCTCCGGCTGCGGCCACAAGCAGACCGTCGCCGAACTGCCCGCGCCACAGGCTGCTCCGCCCCAGACGCAANNCCGCCAACGGCCAGGTCTTCAGCGACCACACGCTGACCGCTGCCCACCTCACGCTGCCCATGGGTTCGCTGATTGTGGTGACCAATCTTGTGACCGGCCAGTCCAGCCCCATGCGCATCACCGATCGCGGCCCGTTTGTGGAGGGCAGGATTCTCGATCTGACCATCGCCTCGGCCAAGGCCACGGGCATTTACCGGATGGGCTCCGCGCGCGTGCGGGTGGAGGTTTTCCGCACTCCCAAGCCCATCGAGACCGGCGGCCGCTGGTGCGTGCAGATCGGCGCCTTCACCAGCCAGCACAAGGCCAACAAACTCAAGGCGCAACTGGTGCGCAAGTACCCCGGCGCCAATGTGATCGAGTTCCCCGGTGAAGACAGCTACTGGGTGCGCATCCGTCCAGAGGGCGACAATCGCGAACTGGCCGAGTCCATCGCCCGCAAGCTGCGCCCCGCCGAGGGCGAGGCCTTCCTTACGCGGCTGGACTGACGCGCATGAGCGAAAATCCCTGGAACCCATCTTCAAACAGGATTCAGGCAGAGTAAGCTACTCAAAAGGAAACTTCCCATGAACTTTGCGCGCCGAATGCTGCCGGCGTTTTACCTGGCCTTGCTGCTCACCGTCCTCATCGGCCTCTCTTCGCTTCCCTGCTCCGCCCAGCCCGCGCCCTCCCAGCCAGCTCCGGCCATGACAGCCGCTCCAGCCCAGCCCACCACCACGCAGGCCTACTCGCTGCCGCCCGACAAGCTTGCCAAGGCCATCACCCTCAGCCACATCTCCATCGCCCTCAACATCGCCGGCTCGCTCTGGGGTTTGGCCGTCCTCTGGATTCTGCTGGCCACGCGCTGGGCCGCCGGTCTGGCCGCATGGGCTGAGCATTTGCTCCGCCGCCGCTGGATGCAAGGATTGCTCTTCTTCGCCGCCTTTCTCGTCATCACCACGCTGGCCGGCCTGCCGCTCGACGCCATCGGCCACGCGGTCAGCCGCCATTACGGCATCAGCGTTCAGGGCTGGGGAAGTTGGACAGGCGATTTGGCCAAGAGCCTGGGCCTCTCGCTCCTCTTCGGCACTCCCGTGCTGCTGCTCTTCAATTGGCTGGTGCGCGCCTACCCGCGCAGTTACTGGTTCAGAATCTGGCTCTTCACGCTGCCGCTGATACTGCTCACCGTCTTCGCCGCCCCGCTGCTTGACCCCATCTTCAACAAGTTCGAACCGCTCACAAAAACTCATCCCGCCCTGGTGGTCCGGCTGGAAACCGTCGTCGCCCGCACCGGGACAAAGATCGCCCCCGACCGCATGTTCCTGATGAAGGCCAGCGAAAAATCCAACGGCCTCAACGCCTACGTTACCGGCATCGGCGCCACCAAGCGCTTTGTCCTATGGGACACCGCAACCGACCGCCTGCCCGACGACGAAGTCCTTTTCATCTTCGGCCACGAAAGCGGCCATTACGTCCTCAACCACATTCCCAAGGAGCTTGCCGGCATGGCAGCCGGACTGTTTTTTGTCTTCTGGGGCAGCGCCGCCTTTGCCGGTTGGCTGGCCCGCCGCTTCGGCGTGCGCTGGCAGTTGAACGGGGTTGGGGTGGGCCAGAACACGCTGGGTGCCCCTGTCATTCTGAGCGAAGCGCAGCGAGTCGAAGGACCTGCTTTTTGCACCTCTGTTGCGAAGGGTGGGAATCCAGAGACCAACAGCGAGGATGCCGACACAGCCCCGCTTGCCAGCCGCCAGGGATTTTTGGTTCTGCTCTTCGCCCTCTCGGTCGCCAGCCTCATTCTGCAACCGGCCGGCAACTCCTTCAGCCGCCACTTCGAGCATCAGGCCGACGTCTACGGACAGGAGGCCATCCACGGCCTGGTCGCCGACCCGCAAAAGACCGCCGTGGGCGCGTTTAACCACTTGGGAGAAGCGTGGCTTGAAGACCCTAATCCCAGCCCCCTCATCGAGTTCTGGGAGTACAGCCACCCCAGCGTCCAAACCCGCGCCAACTTCGCATTGCACTACGACCCTTGGGCCAACGGCGGCCATGGAAGGTTCTTTGCAAAATAGGGTGAAGTCCCTGTCCTTTACAATTTCACCATGCAATTCCTATCGCTCTCCCGCCGCCGCACCGACGCCTTTCCGCCGGAAGCCTTCACCCCGGAGCTGGTCGCCCGCGAGGGCCAGCGCGTCCGCGAACTCTACGCCTCCGGCATTCTCCGCCAGATCTGGCGCCGCACCGATCTTCCCGGCGCGGCCATTCTCTGGGAAGCCGCCAGCGAAGCCAAGGTCCGAGCCGCCATCGAAAGCCTGCCCATCTTCGAAGCTGGAATGCTGGAGATCGTGCTCGTCGCGCCGCTGGTGCCCTATCCCGGCTTCGGTCCCGCATAGGGCTGGTTCATGGTCCGGTTTTCCTCACCCCTCCATCAACTGCCGCGACGTACACTGAAATGTCGTTCAATATGGAGGGGACCAGCCATGCCTTATCCCGCAAACTACCGTTACACCCGCGAGCATGAATGGATTGAGCTTACGGGCAACATCGGCGCCATCGGCATCACCGACTACGCCCAGAACTCCCTCGGCGACATCGTTTACGTGGACGCGCCCAAGGTCGGCGACCCGGTCACCGCCGGCGCGAGCTTCGGCTCGGTTGAAAGCGTGAAGGCGGTCAGCGACCTTTTTTCGCCCGTCACCGGCACCGTCACGGCCGTCAATGAGGAGCTGAAGGACGCGCCCGACAAGCTCAACGAGAAGCCCCACGAAACCTGGATCATCAAGGTCGAGCTAGCCGACCCCGCCGAACTCAACGCCCTGCTCGACGCCGCCGCCTATGAGGCGTTCATTGCGGAAGAAAGTTAGAAGCAAGCTACCAGCTACCAGCTATCAGCTTTTAGCTTTTAGTTCCTAGCTTGATTTGCAGGTTTCTTTTGCCGAGCTTTCTAATTGTTTTTTCCGGCAGGCTAAACTTTGGCTTGCCCAACGGGCTTTTGGCTGAAAGCTGAAAGCTGAAAGCTGAAAATGCGCTATCTACCCAAATCCCCCGCCGAGCGGGAGCAAATGCTGGCCGAAATCGGCGTGGCGTCGATTGATGAGTTGTTCGCAGTAATCCCTGCCGATCGCCGCCTTACCCGCGACCTGACCGTGCCCCGCGCGCACGCCGAGAGCGAGATCATCGAATACTTCCGCGCGGCGGGCGCGAAGAACGCCACCGACTACGCCAGCTTCCTCGGTGCGGGAGCCTATCGCCATTACCGGCCGGTCATCATCGACTCGCTGATTCAGCGCGGCGAGTTTCTGACGAGTTATACGCCCTATCAGGCCGAAATCTCCCAAGGCACATTGCAGGCGATCTTCGAGTTTCAGACGATGATCGCCGAGCTGACCGGCATGGACGTGGCCAACGCCAGCATGTACGACGGCTCAACCGGCGCGGCGGAGGCAGTGATGATGGCCGTTCGCGTGACCCGCCACCACAAGGCGGTCGTTGCTGCGACCGTCCATCCCGAGTACCGCGAGGTGCTGGCCACTTATGCGAAGCACCAGGGCGTGCCCACGGCTTTGATTGGCTATGACGCCGAAACCGGACGCCTCGACCTGGCCGCGCTGGAAGCGGCAGTTACTCAGGAAACTGCGGCTGTATTAGTGCAAAGCCCGAATGTCTTCGGAGTTATCGAAGACATTCCGGCGATTGCGGCCATCGCCCATAACAAAGGCGCGCTGCTGATTGTCTCGATAGCCGAGGCAATCTCGTTGGGCGTCGTCCGCCCTCCGGTCGAAGCGGACATCGTCAGCATGGAAGCTCAATCCTTCGGCGTGGCGCTAAGTTATGGCGGCCCATTCTGCGGCGTACTCGCGACGAAAGAACAATATGTGCGCCAGATGCCGGGTCGCCTCGTCGGCCAAACCGTTGACAGCAGCGGCTATCGCGGCTTTGTGCTCACTCTCTCCACCCGCGAGCAGCACATCCGCCGCGAGAAAGCCACCTCGAACATCTGCACCAATCAGGCTTTAGTCGCGCTGATGGCGACCATCTTCTTGAGCGTCTACGGCAAGGAAGGCATCCGCGAGTTAGCCGAGCATAACCTGGCAAAGGCTTCTTACGCAGCGCAAACTCTCTCGGCGCAACCCGGAGCAAAGCTCCTCTTCCACGGCGCGCCGCGCTTCCACGAGTTTGTTTTGCAAACCGAAGAATCGCCTGAGCAATGGAGTAAGCGGCTCCTCGACAATAAGATCGTCGGCGGCATCGATCTGAGCCGCTGGTATCCCGAACTACAAAACTGCACCCTCTGGTGCGCCACAGAAGTGATTACACGTTCTAACATCGACACTGCGGCCAAAGTCCTGGCAGCCTGGCCCGTGGAGGCATAATGACAACCGACGAAATTATTCCCGCCTGCGCGACCATCGGCAAAGTCCGCCCCCACCCGACGCAGAACGAGGCTCTGCTCTTTGAGAAATCCTCGCCGGGCAAGCGCGCTTATAAGCTGCCTCCGCTCGACGTACCCGCTGTCGATGCCGCATCGCTGCTTGGCGCAGCCCATCGCGACGTTCCCGGCGAGCTGCCTGAGTTGAGCGAGATCGAAATCATCCGCCACTTCACGCGGCTCTCGACCTGGAACTACGCCATCGACCTGGGAATGTATCCGCTCGGCTCGTGCACGATGAAGTACAACCCGCGCGTGAATGAGTTAGTCGCCCGCATCGAAGGACTCGCCGAGGCGCATCCTTACCGGCCCGATTCACTCGCGCAAGGGATTCTCGAAGTGATCGACCTGCTCCAGCGCTGCCTGCTGGAAATCACCGGCATGGATGCGATTACGCTGCAACCGGCGGCCGGCGCACATGGAGAATTTACCGGAATCTTGTTAGTTCGCGCTTGGCACGAGTCGCAGGGAAATGCGCGCAAGAAGATTCTGATTCCTGATTCAGCGCATGGGACGAACCCCGCCACAGCGGCCATCTGCGGCTACACCGTCGAGAACCTGAAATCTAACTCAGAGGGCGGCATCGACCTGGAGGCTCTAACTCGGCAAGTGGATGAAGAGACCGCCGCGCTGATGCTCACCAATCCCTCGACCATTGGAGTCTTCGAGAGCCAGATTGCCAAGATCGCCGAAATCCTCCATGCCAAGGGCGCGCTGCTCTACATGGACGGCGCTAACATGAACGCGCTGGTGGGCAAGACGCGGCCCGGCGACTTCGGCGTGGATGTGATGCACCTGAATCTGCACAAAACTTTTTCAACGCCGCACGGCGGCGGCGGACCCGGCTCCGGCCCGGTGGCTTGCAAAGCCTTTCTGGAGCCGTTCTTGCCTATACCGGTGCTGGCAGGGACTAAGGGACTAGGGACTGAGGGACTAGCGGCTAACTGCCAATTGCATTGGAACTACGACCGGCCGCAATCGGTAGGCCGCGTCCGCGCTTTTTACGGCAACGTGGGTATGTTCATCCGCGCGCTGGCTTACATCCTGGCCAATGGACCCGATGGACTGCGCCAGACCACCGAAGACGCCGTGCTCAACGCCAACTACATCCGCGCCAAACTCGAAGACATTTACGAGCTGCCTTACAAAACCGCGTCGATGCACGAGGTGGTCTTCAGCGACAAGCTGCAGGCGGCGCGTGGAGTAAAGACCGGCGAGATCGCCAAGCGGCTGATCGACTACGGCTTCCATNNTACACGGTCAGCTTCCCGATGATCGTTCATGGCGCACTGATGATTGAGCCGACAGAAAGCGAATCGCTAGAGGAGCTGGACCTGTTCATCGCAGCCATGCGCGCCATCGCCCGCGAAGTTGAGGCGACGCCGGAGTTAGTGAAGACCGCCCCGCACTCGACGCGCGTTTCAAAGCTCGACGAGGTGCAGGCGGCTCGCAAGCCAATTCTGCGCTGGAGGAGAACAGCTTAGAACAAAACCACGATTCCAAGGCAAGAATGTATCATTTTCTCAACGCCGGAAATTTACTCGTTTGTTTGCGCGGCGCGCTTAGCAAATGGCGTTGTTGATTTGTACATGCCTCGCTTTGCGCCCACGGGAGAAGTCATCTTGCACATTGTTTTTGCGGCCTCGGAGTGCGTTCCGTTTGCCAAGACAGGTGGATTGGCCGACGTGGTGGGGGCGCTGCCGCCGGAGCTGGTCAAGCTGGGACACCAGGTTACCGTCTACCTGCCGCTCTATGCGGGCGTGCGGCGGCAGCTTGCGGGCGAAGTGACCTACGCGATCCGATCCATCACGATTCCCTTCCAGTACTACAACCGCCTTGCGGGCATTGTGGACGGCGGAAGGCGCGGCGGAGTGCAGTACTACTTTGTCGATTGCCCGGAACTTTTTGAGCGGCCTGGGCTGTATGGAACGGCCGTGGGCGATTATCCGGACAACGCCGAGCGCTTCGCGCTCTATTGCCGCGCGGTGCTGGAAGCGAGTAAGCAGTTGGGCGTGCCTGAGGTTTTCCACGTGCACGACTGGCAGGCGGCGCTGATTCCCGTCTATCTGCGAACAACACTCAAATCCGATCCGGTGCTGAGCCACGCCGCTGTGGTGCTGACGATTCATAACGCCGCCTACCAGGGCGCCTTTCCGCCGGCGACCACCGAGCAACTGCTCTTTCCCTGGGAGATATTCACGCTGGACAAGGTGGAGCAGTATGACCGCTTCAACTTTCTCAAGGGCGGCCTCGTTTACTCCGACATTCTGACCACGGTGAGCCGCAAATATGCCGAGGAGATGCTGACGGCGGAGTTCGGCGAAGGGCTGGACGGCGTGCTGCGGGGGCGCGCTCAAGACCTGCGCGGAATTCTGAATGGCGTGGATTATGCGCAGTGGAACCCGGCTACGGACGCGAATCTGGCGGCGCATTACACGCCGGAGAATCTGGCCGGGAAGCGTGAGTGCCGCGCGGATCTGCTGAGTGCTTTTGGATTGGAGTTGGTGGAGGACGCGACGCCGGTGATCGGCATTGTGTCGCGCTTTGCCGTGCAGAAGGGCTTTGACCTGCTGGAGGAGATCGCGGGGCGGTTGTCGGAGATGGAAGTGGCCGTAGTGGCGCTGGGCTCGGGCGAGCCGGTCTACGAGAAATTCTTTCGCGATTGGGCCTTCTGGAACAAGTCGAATGTGGCTGTGCGCATCGGCTACAACGACGCGCTGGCGCACAAGATCGAGGCCGGGGCGGATCTGTTTCTGATGCCGTCGCTCTATGAGCCGTGCGGGCTTAATCAGATTTATTCGCTCAAGTACGGCACGGTTCCAGTGGTGCGGGCGACGGGCGGCCTGGACGACACCATCGAGGAGTGGAACCCGCGGCAAGGAAGCGGGACGGGCTTCAAATTCACGGACGTTAGCGGCGAGGCGCTGCTGGCTGCGATTGAGCGGGCGCTGGCGGCCTTCGAGGACCAGGCTGGCTGGAAGCGGCTGATGCTGAACGGCATGGCACGCAACTATAGCTGGGAGCAGCCGGCGCGGGAGTATGCGGTGGTGTACGAGGAAGCGGCAAGCAGACTGGCGTGAAGAGGATTAAAGTTGAGCAGGAGAGTCCTGCAAGCCTTGGACTTCCGGAAGCGCCGCAATGGAAAGAGTGGAATCGAAATGCCAGAAACAATTGATTGGCCCAAGTTGACTTCGCCGCCGCAGCGCCGCAACCGCCGCGGATTGTTTTTCCTTATCGCCATTATTGCCGTTGTCGTTTTCGGCAGCCGGAGCGCGATTTCCTTCTGGGTTGACCTGCTGTGGTTCAGGTCGCTCGGCTATGGGGAGGTTTTCTGGAAGACGCGTGGCCTGGAGTGGGGCATCTTCGCGGGCTTTTTTGCGCTGACTTTTCTTCTGTTGGTGGGGATTTTTTCCGCGCTCAAGCACGCCCATAAGGACGATCTTCCCTCGGATCACACCATCTTCATCAGTGGGCAGCCGATCACTCTCTCGCTCAAGCCGGTGCTGCGCGTGGTTTCCATCGGCGGCTCGCTGGTGATCGCTTTGATTACCGGCGGCGCGATGGCTGCGGAGTGGCAGACGCTGGCCCTCTGGTGGTATGCGCCGCAGGGCGCGGGCGTGGCCGATCCGATCTTCGGGCGACCGCTCGGCTTCTATCTCTTTACTCTGCCGGCATGGCAGTTGATCCTCGGCTGGCTGCTGACGCTCAGCGTGATCAGTTGCGTGATTGCGGTTGTCTTTCTGCTGGTTTCGGGCAGTTCGCGCGCGCTCAGCGGCAGCCGCGAAAGCCTCGGCGAACTGCCCTGGCGCGGGCTTTCCATCGCGGCTGCATTCCTTTTGCTCATCGTTGCCGGTCGCGTCTATCTCGGCCGCTTCGAGCAACTCTTCGAGCACCATACAATCTTCGACGGAGTGACGTACACCGGCGCGCACGTTACGCTCACCGGAATGCTGGTGGTGTGCGTGGCGCTCATTCTGGGAGCGGCGATCGCAATGGCGGGCGGCTTGTTCGCGCCGCGCGGGCGCTGGCTGATCGCCTCTGTTCTTCCGGCTGTGATCTGTTACGCCGGGGTCGGGGTTGTGGGCTGGTATGTCAGCAGTTTTGTGGTCAAGCCCAACGAGCTGGTGCGCGAGCAGCCTTATATTGCGAATAACATCGAGATGACTCGGCAGGCTTATGGCCTGGACCGCTTCATGCAGCGCGAGTTTCCCGCCGAGACGACCGTCGATGCGACCGATCCGGCCAACAATCAAGCCACGCTGCAAAACATCCGCCTGTGGGACTGGCACGCGCTCCAGGATACGCTGCGCCAGATCCAGGAGATTCGCACTTACTACGACTTTCCCGACATTGACATTGACCGCTATAACATCAACGGCTCGATGCGCGAAGTGATGCTGGCCGCGCGCGAACTGGACGTGGACAAACTTCCGGAGAGCAGCCGCAACTGGATCAACGACAAGCTGATTTATACGCACGGCTATGGCATTACCATGAATCCGGTGAATGGATTCACGAGCGAAGGGCTGCCCACGCTGCTGCTGAGCAATATGCCGGTGCAAAGTACGGCGCCGGGGCTGAATGTAACTCGGCCCGAGATTTACTTTGGCGAGCAGACCAGCACCGATGTCTACGTGAAAACGCGCCAGCAGGAGTTCAACTATCCGCAGGGCGATACCAACAACCTAGCCTACTATCAGGGCAACGGCGGCATCGAGCTAGGCGGCTTTCTGCGCCGCGCGATGATTGCCTTTGACCGCGGCGACCTGGCCAAGCTGCCCTTCAGCGACGATGTGAACGCCCAGAGCCGGTTGCTGATGCGGCGCAACCTGCGCGAGCGCGTTGCGGCGCTGGCGCCCTTCCTTACCTTCGATCAGGACCCTTATATTGTGCTGGGCGAGGATGGAAAGCTATCCTGGATTCTCGATGCCTTCACGCAGTCGGACACTTATCCTTACTCGACGCATTACTCGGTAGGCGGCCAGGATCTCAACTATATGCGCAACAGCGTCAAGGTGGTTGTGGACGCCTACGATGGGACGACGACGTTTTATGTCTTCGATGCGCAAGACCCTATCCTGGCGGCCTATCGCGGTATCTTCCCCAGCTTGTTCAAGGATGCCTCCGCCATGCCGCCTGACCTGCGCAAGCACGTACGCTACCCGGAGTTATTGCTCAAGCTGCAGGCCGAAGTCTACGGCCTCTATCACATGACCAATCCCGAAGTCTTTTATAACCGTGAGGACTTATGGACAGTGGCGACGGAGGTTGGCCTGGGCGAGGGCGGCGCGCAACAGACGCAGGCGATGGAGCCTAACTTCGTGCTGATGAAGCTGCCCGGCGAAAGCGGCGTCGAGTTTGTGGAGATACTGCCCTTCACACCGGCCAATCGCAATAATCTGATCGGCTGGATCGCGGCGCGCTCGGACGGCGAGCACTACGGAACTTCCATTGTGTATGACTTTCCCAAGACGAAGTTAGTGGATGGGCCATTGCAGATTGAAGCGCGCATCGATCAGAACGCTGACCTTTCCGCCAAGTTGAGTTTGTGGAATCAGCAAGGCTCGCATGTGCAGCGGGGAACGCTGCTGGTGATTCCCTCTGGCAAGGCGCTGCTCTATGCCGAGTCGATCTACCTGAAGGCCGACCGAAGCCCCATGCCGGAGTTGCGCCTAGTGGTTCTGGCGCTGCAAGACAAGCTCGCCTACGGGCCAACTTTCGAGGCGGCGCTCTCGTCGCTCTTCGGCGGAAATATATCGTCGTTGAGTGCGACTGAGTCTCCGGCAGGACCAACGGTGGCGCAGGCGAGCGCGCCCGCTCCCACGCAAGACTTGAATGCGCTGATCGCGCAGGCAAGCAAGGACTTTGACGATTATCAACGGCTGACCGCGGCGGGGAAACTGGCCGAGGCCGGAGCGAAGCTGGAAGAGTTGAAGCAGGTGATCGGCAAGCTGGGTGCACGGGCGAAGTAACTATTGGGTTCGTGGATTCCCACCCTAGCCGCAAAAACAAAGACGCGGCGAGGGTGGGGCACCCGCTTAACCAGAGGTTTTTCAGATAAGTGCAGCAAGTTAGCTGCCGCTTCGCGGCTTAGCGAGTTAGCAAGTTAGCGGGTGGCTTGTGGAAAAGTCGCCGTCACGATCTGCTCGACCTGCCGCAGCCACGCGGCGCGCTGCTCGGGGGTGCTGGTGATGACCACGCTGAAGGTCTCCCTCACGACGTTCTTCACACCGCAAAAATCCAGTATGCATTTCTTCCAGAGATTGTCGAGCGGGTCGCCGAAGACTTCCATCTCGCGATCCGGCGGTGTGTTGGAGGTGTTGAAGATGACCGCCGCTTGCGCCCGCAGCAGGCCGACCGGCACTCCCTCGCCACCCTCCTCAAATTTGTAGGCCACGCCGGGACGGAAGGCGCGATCGATCCAGCCTTTCATCGCGGCCGGCGGCTGACCCCACCAGTTGGGATGAACAATGACCAATCCCTCCGACCGCTGCAGCTCGTCGCAGTAGAGCGCCAGATCCGAGGGAGGCTGAGTCTGCGCATCCAGCTCGGCGGAGGGCAGCAAGGGATCGAAGCCTTCCTCATAGAGGTCATGGAAGCGGACCGTGTGCCCGGCGCGCTTGAGCGTGCGGCAGGCAGCCTGGGCGATGGCGTGGTTGAAGCTTGCTTGCTCGGGATGCGCAAGAATGACGGAGATTTCCATAGATAAAGGCCAGCATAGCACAGCTTTTCCCGGGTCTGCGCAAGGCCGGAAGCCGGACCAGGCGCGAGGCACACACGGCCAGGCCCTGCATCCCGCTGGAAACGGGACGCGTGAGACATTTCTTGACCGTCCTGAAAGCTAATCCTCGGAAAATCCGAAAATACGAGTGTGATGCAAATCACATCCTATCCTATTTTCCGCCGAGTACCGTCTCTTACATTCACGGTGAGCCACCGGCGGCTTCCTCAATATCTTTCATCGCTAGAGGCGGCCTCCCCGCTTCCGGCATACGCAGAGTGAGGTAGGCATGGGTCAATCCATTTGGAATTCGATGCAGCAGAAGGGTTACAGCCGCAGAGATTTTCTGCAATTCTGCGCCGCGGCCGCAACGGTGGCCGGGTTCGGTCAAACCGGCGTTGCCCAGGTCGTGTCAGCTTTTGAAAAGAAAGACAAACCGGCTGTGGTGTGGCTGCACTTCCAGGAGTGCACCTGTTGCAGCGAGTCGTTCCTTCGCGCGTCGCACCCGATTGTGCTGGATGTGCTGCTGGACGTGCTGAACCTGAACTACACCGAGACGCTGATGGCGGCCTCCGGCTTCCAGGCGGAGAAGTGCCTGACAGACACCATCGCCAACAACAAGGGAAAGTACATTGTGCTGGTGGAAGGCGCGGTGCCGACCAAAGACGACGGCGTCTACTGCATGATCGGCGGCAAGACGGCCGAATCTATTCTGCAAACCGTCGCCAAGGATGCGGCGGCTATTGTGGCGTGGGGCAGTTGCGCCTCCAACGGCTGCGTGCAGGCGGCTAAGCCGAATCCGACCGGCGCAACGCCGATTTACAAGCTGGTGGACAAGCCGGTGATCAACGTGCCCGGCTGCCCTCCCATCGCCGACGTGATGATGGGCGTGGTGACGCACCTGCTGGTGCTGGGGCAGCTTCCGGCGCTCGACAGCCAGGGCCGGCCCAAGGAGTTTTACGGACGCCGCGTGCACGACACCTGCTATCGCCGGCCCAACTACGACGCCGGCCTGTTCGTCGAGTCGTTTGACGACGAGAACGCGCGCAAGGGCTATTGCCTGTATAAGATGGGCTGCCGCGGTCCGGTCACTTACAACGCTTGCAGTGTAATCAAGTGGAACGAAGGCACCAGCTATCCCATCCAGTCCGGCCACGGCTGCATCGGTTGCAGCGAGGAAGGCTTCTGGGACAACGGCCCGTTCTATCAGCACCTGGCAAGCTTCCCTGGCTTCGGCATCGAAAGCACGGCGGACACGGTTGGCACGGTGGTGGGAGTGGCCACGCTGGCCGGAGTCGCCGCGCACGCCGTAGTCACCAATATTCGCAA
>PLPA01000009.1:0-2723 GCA_003159355.1 Acidobacteriaceae bacterium
CACTCGCACTCCAGGTGCTCACCCTCATCGAACGCTCCATGAGCGGGAAGGGCTGTTGGCGCCAGATGAAAGCGCTTGGCGCTCATTGATACTAAGCAAGTGCGATGAGACTGGAAGATCGAGGGTATAACTGCCCGCCCTTCGCCAGAAAAACCGCCGGATGGGGCACCCTCGTCCCAGGAAAAGTTAGGGTGCGCCACCCGCCGCCGGACTCTTTGGGCTCAATCCATTTCCATATATCACGTCCAGCTTGTTAGCGATCCGACTGCGGCATCCACTTTCTTCAGCAGCATACGTAGTGGTGAGCAATCGGGGTAGTGCTTACCTAGAATCTTTTTCACCTGTGCCAGGCTTTCGGCATGACGTTTGCGCTCGGATTCTGTGATTGACCTCGAAAACATAGTGCCAGATTCCTGGTAGTACAGCTTGTTCAACTGTTCAAGCGAAAGCTCGTCATTGCTGTATTCTCGCATTGCCCATTCATCCAGCTCGCAGCGAATCGAGTTGATGCGTTTATAAACGCCCTTGCGGTTGTAGGCAACCACCAACACTGATTTAAGTAATCTACCGACTTCGGCGTGTGTCTCGATTGGCATCCGTCCTACAGGACGGCGCTGTGGACCGACGAAAGTCTGCACATATTCAACCGAATTGCGCTGGCCGTTCAATTTGTATGGCGTTTTTGGCTTGTCCTTCACAGCAGCATCCTTAGCGGCGGTGCCTGGACTCACAAAGAACGGTTTCATTGGTGCTGATTCGCCGTTCCATGTGCTTTCATTGATCGGCGCAGGAAGCATGTTCAACGCAGCAGCTACCGGTGAAAGTGGAATGCCCTTTGTCTTATCTGCGACTAGATAGAGGCGAGAGCCTATATCGGGCGCGTACATACCGGCCCATTCTGGTCTGACGATGACAAATCCGTGCTGCTTCGCCCAAGCTTCGCGTTCTGGTTTCCTTCCTTCCGCAGCCCCTTCGTATGGCTCATCCGCAAACAGATAGCGTCTTGTCTTGCGGTCATACCAAACACTATCGTGATCGTGCCCGGGAATTACATTGATCGAGTTTCCTCCCGGAAAAACACGGCTGTAACCTTGGGATGGTTGCAGCTTTGTGGCATCCATGAAATAGAACACGCGTGCGGCTGCGCAGACATAGTTACGGGCATGGGACTGGCTGTTTTGCTGCCGTTCGTGGACGAGATGATCGGGACCATCGTTGCGGAAACCAGCCAGGGCACGATGATTCTTGAGTTGGAGCGGAGTGATTAAATTGGTCCAAGGCAAGGATAGCCATATGGTCAAAGTCTCGCGACCGCTGGCACCGCTCTCGCGTTGCTCCCAATAAGCTGTCAGGAAGACACGATAGCGGTGTATCTCCTGCTCCGGGGCTGGACCTGTGCGCAGTGTATTGCCTGCATGGCGAAAGTTCTGGAATCCCGCCGCCTGAGAGGCAGCGTCCAAGGCCTGAACGTGTTGGACACCCCGTTCAACCTTGAGCGATTTGGCAAGGCGCTTGATGCCTTCCAATGTGGTAGGGCGAATAGCTTCACTCGACATGACAGTTCTCCCGGTTCATGACGAAACGTCACCCGTCTGCCGATTTCTGAACCTGAACATGGCATGTGCAGGAAGAGTGGGAGTACCAGCAGTGCTGTCAACAGCTTTGCTATGACGGGTGGCAGGCTCCTGCCCGAAGCCTTGACTTCATTTTTCCATAAGGGAGGAAGATTGGCAAGTGCCTGAGTCGTTGACCATCCAACACGAATTCTTACCGTGGGGGTGCGGTTGAAAGCCAGGAGGATAATATCCCTTATCTCATACATGCGATAAGGGATACTCCATATAATGGAGGGTTTCTAAACTTCGATTGATGCAAAATTGCCGGTGAACTCATTGAGGGCGGCGGCTATTCTTAGAACGCCAGCTTCGTGACGACTATAGAGTTGGTTAGTCCAGCCAAGGGCCTCCCGCTAGCCATGACCGCTTCCAATGCCCCACGATCGTCAACCCGGTAAGGAGCGGCATCAGGAACCGCTCGATGTCGCCCATGACCCGCTTCAGTGGCACAGCCTCAATGTACAGACGATTCTTGGAATTGAACGCGGCCCACTGGCGCTGCTTTGATTCATCTTCAAAGAATTCGGCGGTGAACGCGCGTGGCGGCGCTGCGATGGTGGGAATCGGAGTCTTCCGCCGTTCAAATGTCCGCACGATTGCCTCGGCGAGCAACTGTCCGTCGAACGGAAAAAGCTCAGACAGGGCGCGCAGATCGTGGAAGTCCTTCATGCGGCTGTTGGCCATGCCGAGCTTCGCCATTGCCTCAAACTTCTCAGCAACCACGGTCTCCTTGGGATAGGCGAGCAGCAACGGCGCCGGCCCGTTGAGGATCGTTGGAAACGAAGTCTCGACTGGCGGGGGCGTGATGGTGTCCCCAAACCCAATATCGATTTGCATTGGAATCCGCGCCCGCTCCAAATAGCTCAGAAAGGTGACACGGACCCCTTCATAGTCCGCATCTTCTTTGATGCGCTGTGCCTTGACACTCGCCGGGTCAAACTGGAGACCGTCTTCATCGACCGGAAGCACGCAGATCTCTTTGAAGATGGTTTCAAAGCGGCTCGGATCGTTGTCGCCGTTGGAGAGAAAATCCGCGTCCCGCGTCGGCCGGTGGGTTTGCTCCGTCCAGAGTTCAAAAAGCAGCGCGCCCTTGAGAACGAAAATCTT
>PLPA01000009.1:2748-3392 GCA_003159355.1 Acidobacteriaceae bacterium
ATTGGTGACATTCTTGGTCAAGAGAGAGACTCCATATAAGGACGCATCACGTTGGCGACCCGGCAAATCTTCGCCGCCTCCCAAAGTTCGTCCATAGATGCCTTCTTCTCGCGGAAGCACTCGCGGAGAGCTTGAATGGCGAGTTCCGTTCCCACCTTCGAGCGGAACTTGAAACAGTCGGCGACGGTCTTTGCCGGGCTGTAGACCTTGATCGGGACGCCCTCAATCGTATGCTCCACTGCGCCGAAGGTGAGGGATGGACCGGAGAAGCGCACCACGCGAATTGGAGGATACTCAAAGCTGGGCGTCCAGGCGCCTTGCTTGAGAGCTATCCAAACCTCAAATGGATTCTCGGTCGTGAGTTCATGGAAGCGCAGCGCGGACGAGAGGCAGACGACGGCCTGGGGCACTTTGCGGCAGACCTCCACCAGCGTCCGATTCTCCGTGGGCGGATTCTCGCTCGATGAATAGAGTCCCTTGCCGACCCGTTCGAGCTTTCCCGCCCGTACCAGCCGTCCCAGGTAATTGCGCGGTATGTTCAGCCTGGCCAGATCACGCGGCCGTAGAACAGACTGCTGGCCGGCGAACTTCAGTAGGCGATCCATATGCGTCTCCATGCTGGGAGTGTACCATAACCAATATAG
>PLPA01000254.1:0-1875 GCA_003159355.1 Acidobacteriaceae bacterium
TCTCGTGCGCGCTCGACATACTCAGGCTTGTAGAGGGTCGTTGCCATTACTTTGACCTCGCAAGGGTGCCGACGATAAAACCAACTGCGCCGCCGATCATTGTAAACGCTGCGGCAATCCCACCCACGAACTCTTTCCATGATTCAAGCCGCGTGACTCGTTTGGATATGTCGGGTAGATCCTTTGTGCGCTCCACCAAAAGGTCCAGCGTGGTTTTCATGTCGGCGAGCGCCACTCCATGTTCTTCGAGTAGGCGTGTCTGCGCGTTCTCGCGCTCTTTGGCGAGTGCATCTCGCTCTTTGGTTAGGCGCTCAATGTCCTTTTGGAGGGCATTTACCCCGGCGAACTGGCTTATATTCGTCCTGCGCTCAACCATTCATTCCCTCAAAGGTCCGCCCCGGCTCATCACCGGGGCTGCTCTGCTCCTTAAAAGATGGGTGGTTCGATGCTATGAATTGCCTTGATTCCGGCCCAGGTTGCGCCCCAAAAAGTCAGTTTGATTTTGTCGGGGTGCAAAAGCTGATGGGTTTTCCATTGCGCGTCGGCCAGCATCAAGTCGCCGCTGGCGCTCATCCCGGCCGCGTGTACCAAGGTGGCGTGAAGTGGTGCAGCATTGTCACGGATCAGCAAATCTAAATCATCACCAGAGCGCGTGTATGCCGCCATGAGCGGCTGCGCGGCTGCGATGGTACGTTGACCCTCGCCCAGTGTTGCCGTCGCCGCATTGGCCGTGCCTGTGAGCGCCGTAGCGGTTCCCGATAGACTGTCCGCCGTCCCGCCCAGCTTCCGAGCTGCTGTGTTGAATGTGTCCATCGCGGCTATGGTGTGAGGCGCAATCGCCCGCTCCTGCATCTGAGTGGTGACAACTGCATCGCCCACCTTGACCACGGTTTTATCGATGTTCGCCAGCGTTCCGCAGGGGTGGCCGTCTCCGCATGGCCGGTTGATGGTGTCCAGCGCCGCGTTCATGCTGGAAAAGGCCTGCGCCCCGCCGTCGCCCCACTTGGCCAAGTTCGCGTCCAAGGCGTTCCCGGCCCGCCAGACGACGATCCCCGCCGTCACGCACAGATAGGTCAGTGCGAGACAGGCGAGGATCTTCGCTGCGTTCAGGGCGGTCATTTACAGCGTTTTCGCCAGAGTGACGAACTGCGGGATGCTGGCCAGCATCGCCTTGACGGTGGCAACCACGTTGACATCGAGGCCCGCGTCGGCAAGTTTAGCCTCAGCAGCGGCCCCTCCGGCCGTCAGGACGGATGCCAGCTCGCCCAGGACGGCGTAACCCGCCTTCTCGACCGTCACAGCCAGCGGGCCATAGACGGGGATCGTCGCGGAGACAGTCTGGACGGTGGATGCCGTTGCCTGGATCTTCGGAAGAACGGAAACAACCTTCTCGAAAACCGTTGCGAAGAAATGACCTAAAGATTTGAAGGTGATCATGGTCTTGGCCTCCTTTGAAGCCTGGTTACTTGGTTGGGCCATCTGGAAAGGTGGCGTTGGGGTTGTTGATTGTGGCGTTCGGACCGCTGGAGTTGTTGGTTGCGCCGGCATGGCCGGCGAAGGCACCGAGGGCGCCACTGACGAGATTGCTTGCGATGGCGAGGACTGCGGTTCCAACAGCGACCGGATCCGGGTGGAAAAGAACTGCAAGAGCAAGGATCACCCCCAAGACTGCGAGTAGAACGGCCCAAAAGGGCTGTGGCCAGGTCATGTCGCTCCTTACTTCACTGTCTGCGCGTGGTTGAGGTGGCAAGCGGTTTCCATGGCCGAATTATAGCGCACGCCCATTTGCGTCGGCGCATCTTTTTGCGCCGACAATGCTTTTGCTCTTGTACTACTGTCCCTGTACCTGTTCGTGTATGTGTGTAGGCGGAGCGT
>PLPA01000254.1:1931-2590 GCA_003159355.1 Acidobacteriaceae bacterium
GCATGAGCGATCAGCCTGCAATCCACGTCGGCGCAAAGGTGCTCCTGCTATCCTGCCCGGACTCCGGCCAGCCCGGCACTGTGCTGCGCATCGAGCGCGGCAAGCTGGCTGTGCTGTGGGCCGATATTGCGCCGGATTATGTGCGGCTGCATAATGCGGCGTCGCTGCGCCTGGCGTGATATGCTGAGCGCGTTGCAGAGAAGCGTCTGAATCGCTTTGTTCAACTTTTGCGGGCTGTCCCTGCGAGCAATCGCAGCCGAGATCAGAGACACCGGGCGCGGATTGTGAACTCCACGCGGACCAGGCCGACGGCGCAAGGCACAGCGCACGCATAAGACGCAATCTGCGGCAAATTTGCACATCTCGCGCGAAAAGGGAATTGTGCGCTCACTTTTCACCCGGAGCGACGCCGATAAATGGCGATTTCTCGCGCGCGTGTTGTGGCGACAATCTACATATCGTGATGCGTCGATATATCCAAACTGCACCCGCAATAATCCCGCCACATATAACGCATAACCACCTAGATTACAGCACATTACAGCGCAATTGTGCGCACCATCACAATAGTGCAAATAATCACAAAATAATGCTTGACACGCTCCGGCAAGTGCGCTATGATTACACCAGATCGAAAGCGGTACTCAACCGCATAAGGA
>PLPA01000071.1 GCA_003159355.1 Acidobacteriaceae bacterium
GATACCGCGATCTGCCCGCTGCTGTTGCCCAGCGGAATTCCAGCCCATGTTCCCGGTGTGCCTGCCCCCACATTTACCCACGCCGCAACTCCATTCGCCGTGGCCCCTGAGTTCTGTTCCATGTCCCCTTGCGACCACGCCAGAGACGATGGCGCTGCGGAGGATTTTGTCGGCATCTGAATCTCCGGCCCTAACACCGGTGCGGAGAATGAAAGCGCTGTCGCGGTCGAGTAAGTCGCGCCGAGATTGCCTCCAATATTCACCAGCACGGCGCCCGTTTGGGTTGCATCCACGTAATTGATTGTCTTGTTTGCATCGGTGCCGATGGTGATTCTCTGCCCTGTAGACAGGTCTGTGGCGCTGGTGCAAATCAATATGCTGGTGCCGCTCGTGCCGGTGCAGGTGGTGCCTCCGCCATTCGGGGTGCCGGTTGTTCCGGTTTGGTAAACCACATCGAGAGCGTACCGCTTGCCGTTGGCTCCATTCCAATAGCTCGGCGGGGCAAGAATCTGGCCTGCATACAACGTTGTTCCGTTCGGAAGCGCCGCAAATGCAGTGTCCGCGTACAGAAGATTGGAAGCATGAATGCCGTACTGCCATAACTGGCTGATGTTCAGGTCGCCGATGATCTGCGCTGGAGAAGACGATGTGGTTGGGCCTACGCTGGAACTTCCTATCGAAGGTGCATAGGTAAGCAGCGGAGTCCATCCGCTGGCTCCAAGGATATTGCCCCGCCAGAGCCCTGGTATCCCCACAAATGCCGCTGTGGTGTTCGATCCCGTCCCGCTGCCAAACTGGCTATTGGTTGCGTGCAGAACCAGCGCCTTGTCGTTTGCCGGCGACATAACAAACGAAGGAAAATTGAATCCTGCGCTGCTCCCGGATGCCGGAGCCACCCAGGTAGTATCGAAACTGAGTAAGAACTGTTCGCCATTTCCCGCGGATGGGCAGTCATAAAGCGTAAATACGCCCAGCCCCTGAGTAAGCGACGAATTGACCTCGACTTTTACGTTCTTGGAAGTAAAGTTGATGCCTCCGCAAGATGCTTGATTATCCAGCATCACCGCTGCTCCGCTGCTTGAAGAGCCATACGCTCCACGGTTGTTGTCCACAGTTCCGTTGGCTATGCCAAAAGAGTCGCTGCCTCCCACTCGCCAGTAGATTCCTGCAATCCCGGCTCCGTCCGATCTCCAGCCCTTATCAAAATCAATGTTAATGCCGCCGCCGGAGAAATAGTAGCTGTACTCCGTTGCTCCCGATACTTCACCGTGCCATATCCTCGTACCGGTATCTACACGCGATCCAAAGTATAATCCAACCTGATAAGTATTCGTTTGAGTAGCTGTTTTGTTTCCAAGCCCTATATTGCTGACTGCTTGCTCATATCGGGCACTGGCATCGAAGGCGATAAATACGTTCGCCACCGTCGCCGTTCCCGTGTCGGTGTATGTTCCTGGGGTAACTCCGAAGGGCACAACAACTGTAAATGTCGTGCTGGTTGCCGATGCCACCTGGACAACTCCCCTGTTCAGGCCCATGCCGCCTTGCGTGCTTAAGCCTTCTATGTCCACCCACTGTCCTGCTGCAAGGCTATTGTTCGCAGTAAATGTTGCAATGTAGGGCTGCGGATACGGGGCCGGAGAACTTGAGGCATAGACCGGCGTCGTGTTGGCCGCGATGGTGACGTTTGATACGTTGTAGATAGCGCCCGGAGTCGGACCATTCCATAATAATCCTGGAGGGGCATATCCTCCTCCGGCATTGCCGACTGTTCCCTCGATCTGGCAACCATCGTAAGCGTAGATCGTCGATGATACTACATAACTGTGATCTCCCGGAAACTCGATAATTCCGCCGTGCGGAGAGCCGCCGTTATTCCAGCAAGCGTTGAATGCCGACTGAATCGCAAGAGTATCGTCTGTTGCTCCGTCTCCCTTCGCGCCAAATGCGGCGTTCGTAACATCGTACCGCGGCCCGTTGCTCGTGTTGTTCGCTACCGAAAATGTACTGGCAACGCTCACTGGCCCGGTGAATGACGCTCCCGTCAGCGCAGCACCGCCCAGGTTCGCCAGTGCCCCAGACACGGAGGAAGCCCCGGTGCCTCCTGCTGCGATTGAGACCGTGCTCGTGCCCGATATGGCCGTGCCCGTGCCGCTGTAATAAGCTATCTGCCCGCTGGTCCCCGCGTTGACCGTTCCGTTGCTGCCCCCGGCGCCGCAGGCTGCGCCCGTATTGGTGATATACCCGGAGTTATCGATTTGCAGGCAGTTATGGCCGCTGCTCGCAGCCAGTCCCGGAAACTTGATCGCTGTTGTGCCCGTAAAGCTGGCATATAGGCTGCTGCTGCCGCCGCCGTAGATATTGAATCCCGTCCCGGCTCCTGTTTCATAGTTGATGCGTACAACCCCGGCGGCGTTGGAAGCATTAATGTAGGTGTCGCCGCTGTTGGTGCTCTGGTATGCCTTGAAGCTGTCCAACCCTCCGGTTGCCGAGTTGAGCGCCCAGTTATTGCTCGCATCCTTCACCATGTACCATTGGCTATTGCCATTCCAGTCCTTGTAGATGAAGGATTCCTTCTGACTGGCCGTTAATCCCGCCCACAAAGTTGTATCAATTTCCGCATCCGCTTGGTTCTTTACTGTTGGCGTGCCTGCAAAAGTTGACGTCCCGCCCACCTGCAGCGTTCCGTTGAACTGCGCGTTCCCGGCGTTGTTGATTGCCGCCACTGTGGTTTCGCTCGCTCCGCCCGACCCGATCACCACCCCGCCGGTCCCCGAGTTATTCGACCCATTCAATACCACTGCGCCGGTCCCTGCCGAATTAATAACTGTCTGGTTGTTTGTGCTCGACTGTCCGTTGTTATACTGCCCGATCGATATGCGGTACACATTGTTCAGTTCATCCAAAATTTCGTAAAACTGCTCTCCTGCCGTCGCGTCGGTTAAGCCAGTCGTCCACCGATAGCCATAGTCAGTTTG
Source organism: Acidobacteriaceae bacterium (assembly GCA_003159355.1). GTDB lineage: Bacteria > Acidobacteriota > Terriglobia > Terriglobales > Acidobacteriaceae > Telmatobacter. The sequence goes on from PLPA01000071.1 coordinate 2,979, forward strand.
ATAGCGGTTTAGTAATCCGCGCTCATTGTTCGCCCCGATGCCAATGCGATAGTGGTTGGTGACTGTGGCGTCCTTCTGGCTCCCGTACCAATCACCATTCAAGCCGTTGAAACTCCGGTGAAATGTATCGAGGAAGCTGTTGCGCGTGCCGTTGTCCGTCAACGCCCCTGTGAACAACGTGCCGCCGGTCATCCAGTTGTTGTACGCGCTGCCCGCGTCCGCCACAACTTGGTTGGTCGAGTTCTCGTTCCGCAGCCCAACGATTGTGTTGTTCTGCGCGTTTGCACCCAGATGTAATGCAGTCGCGCACCCCTCGATATCCCCTCCGGTGATCGTGTTTCCGTCACCCTGTTGCAGATTGATGCCATAACTCCCGCCGATAGGATTTCCTCCGCTCGTCGGGCAGTCGATGTGCAGCCGCACAAACGTGCTTGCGTTCAGCCAATCGGTCGTCGCGGGATTCGATATCTGGTGCCCGATCGCGTTCACAGCCGTCTGGAATCCTGTGAATTCATCGTCGAAAAACGTTCCCCCTATGTAATTCCCGGTCCCATCCAGTGTCATGCCTGTCTGGTTCGAGTTACCCAGAAAATATATGCTTTCCAGATCCAGCTCCTGCGTCCGGTATGCCAGGAATCCCTGCGCCGTCGCGCTCGCCGCGGAGGTGGTATTGATGACCGCATTGTCCAGGTGGAAGCCCATCGTATCCGCCGCATAGGTCGGGTCGCCTACCTGCACCATCGCCCCGGTCCCCGAGTACAGAAATACCGTGCCGCCCTGGCTCCCGCTCGCCGTGCTCGCGCCGCGCAAGGTGCATCCACGTAGCGATACATTCCTCGTTCCTGCCGTCACAATCACCTGGTGGGCCGTCGAAATCGTGGCGCAAGGCAGTTGCACGGTGGCATTCGCCGTCGATATCGTCAGGTTCGATCCCATCGACAGAGTTCCGGTAAAATTCCGCGCATCGCACGTCCCGCCTTGCGTTTGGCTGAGTCCGCTCAGGCACGCACTCAGCTTGGCTCCGAAATCCCCTCCGGAAAATTGGTCTACCTGATACAGAGCACCTATCTTCACGCTCGTCAGCGGCCCCGTCATGCTCCCGCCCGCCAGCGGAACTTCCAGAGCAATGTTTTCATCCACATAATGCTTGTCCGCCGCCTGTAGCGGCTGCGTCGGATCACAGCACAGGGTCAGCGGCCCGGTCATCGTTGCGCCCGTGACCGTCAGTACGCCGCCCGCAAGAGCCGAGATCGCCTGATCCACATACGCCTTGCTCACCGCCTGCACGGCCTGCGCAGCCGGCATCAACTGCGCCTGCACCTGCCCCAGCGTCACCTGCGCCCCCACCGGAACCACCCAGTACTCGGTGCTCGTCGTCCCGTCGCTCAAATAGTAGACCGCCGTGTAAAACTGCCCCGCCGGCGTCGCCCCCAGGTTCGGAGCTAGATTCACGCTCACAAATCCATCCGGTGCTATTGTCACCGTCGTACTGTCGGCTACTACCAACTGGCCGCTCGCGGTCGTGAACGATGGCCAGCTCAACACCAGCGTCCCCGTGCCAGGCTGACCATTCGCCAAATATACTGTCCCCTGAACCGTCGTTGTGCTGACCGCCTGCCCATGGGCTGCACTCTCCAGCCCCATGCCCGTCAGACCCATCACTATCGACAACAGTCCCAGCCATCCGCAGGCGCGCAACCACTCGTGATTCGTGAGCTTCATCCGTCTCTCTTCTTTCTTCCTGGGAGTAACGCAAAGAGACCTTCCCTCTCTGCCTTCATCCCTGCAAAGTCTTGTCTTCAGCGATAATTCGCTGACTTACTGACTCGCTGGGTGCCCCATCCTTGGCGCGTTCTTGTTCTTGCGCCAAGGGTGGGAAACCACAACCCTCAATCCGCCCTGTTCATGAGCCGCGGACTCGAGGAACTTGCATTGGCTCGTCTCTGTGTGCAATACAATCGGACCGGATCGTCAATCCTCCGGCTCACATCGGTCGAAGCTACTCCGTCGCTGCGTCGATCTCCTCGGCGCTGCTCTCCGGTTCGGCCGCCAACCGCTCTGCAAGGCTCACAAAACCCTGCACTACGATTTCGTCCTCGCAATCGATTTGCCCATCTGCAAGGGCAAACAGCAGCTTTGCGCTGGTTTGGTTTCCGCCAAGTGTGCTATTCAACAGCGACTTCGCTATCCTTTCGCTGTTCAACTCCAGGGCCTTGTCTGCCGCTGCGTTCATCCTTGCTTTGCCGCGGTTGACCACGCTCTTCTGGGCCCCTCTTCCATGTGGCTTCCGCGCCACCGGATGCATCTGTCTTGCCTGCTCCATTTGTCCGCCAATCCCGTCCCGCCATTCCACGGCCTGACTCACGACTCCGTAGAAAGGGAAAGGGGGCAATTCCTCTCCGGATTTGCCCCCTGCTTCCGCCGAATTGGTCCATCGGTCGCCGCGAAGGTCTGCGGCTTCTTCTTTTTTCTGAGGAAGCCGTCTTGCTCAGCCCCTCGCTGCTCCGCCTCAACTCGGAGAATGCCCGAATCGCTTCAAGAGTTTACCCTGCCAGAGCCATTCCGCCTTTGGCCGCTTACGCCTCTTCCCCGTGCGGCCCTTCGCTAAGGTCAAAACACCCTCTCGCTCTCTCAAAGCGCTCTCAGTCTCTCCCCACGCTTGCGAATCCGCGGAAGTTGTCCGAATAAAATCAGGAAAGCCTCGTCTTCTCTCCCCTGCCGCTCTGTTTCTTGTTGAATGTTCTCAGCATATCGAATCGATACGGAATTCCATGCAATTCAAAATAGTATCATTATCCACTTTTATTTCAACCACTTAACCAAGATTCTTCAACAAAGTCTCTTTGACACGATCTCCGAGACGGAACAAATCTTATCCAATCCAGAGCGCCCCGTCCATAAAGAGCAGTCCGATTCGCTGCTGCAAGTCACGCCAGCAATGAACCCGCTAACTCGCGAACTCGCTATCACCGCGAAGCGGTGGCTAACTGGCTAAATGGATAACCAGTCCTCGCTGGTTTGGCGAGAGGATGAAGAAGATCCAATTCTCAATCCGCCCCATCCATGAAGAGCCAAGCCGAGTTCCAACTCGCCTTACCTGGCCCGCTCGAAGGTGAGCGAAGCGGAGTTGATGCAGTAGCGCAGCCCGGTGGGGCGTGGTCCGTCGGGAAAGACGTGGCCCAAATGGCCGCCGCAGCGGGCGCAGGTAACCTCGACGCGGCGCATGCCCACGCTCCGGTCCTCGTGTTCGGCAACGGCCTTCGAGTCGGCAGGCAGTAGAAAGCTGGGCCATCCGCAGCCGGAGTCGAACTTGGCCCCGCTCAGAAAAAGCAGAGTCCCGCAGCCTGCGCAGTGGTAGTTCCCTGTCTCGTGGTTCTCAGTCAGCGCGCCGGTAAAGGGCCGCTCGGTGGCCTTTTCGCGCAAGATACTGTACTGCTCCGGCGTGAGCAGCGCGCGCCACTCCGCCTCACTCCGCACAACCTTTTCTGGACCCTCGCTCATGCAAGCCTCCTGGACATCCCGTCCATGGGATGCACGCGGCCCGGCAAAAGCGGCAGGAACTTAGACCTCAGGCCTCGGCCACCAGTTCAATCTCCACCAGCACGTCCTTGGGCAGACGAGCGACTTCGACGGTGCTGCGGGCGGGCAGTGGCGCGTCCTCTCGCTCAAAATAGCTGGCGTAGACCGCGTTCATGGCGGCAAAGTCATTCATGTTTTTCAGAAACACAGTAGCCTTGACCACCTGCGCCAGACTCGATCCCCCTGCTTCGAGGATGGCCCTCAGGTTTTCGAAGGCGCGCGTTGTCTGTTCCGTGATGCCGCCCGCGACCACCAGCTGGGTCGACGGGTCGACGCCCACCTGGCCGGCAGTGAACACAAGATGCCCAACCCGCACGCCCTGAGAATAAGGCCCGATCGCGGCAGGAGCTTCGTCGGTTGCGATGACTTGTTTGCTCATGCACTCATTGTAATGGCGAGTCGGCGTCAGGCGAGGACCGTATTATCGATCAGCCGCGTAGCCCCAACCCATGCGGCCACGGCAAAAAGGCTTCCCGGAGCGGCAATCTCCACCGGCTCCAGCGTTGCCCAATTCACCAACTCGGTATAATCCACCCGCACATCAGGCTCAGCGGAAATGGTCTGTCGTGCGGCAGCAACGAGTGCCTCGGCCCGCCGTTCACCCCCAGCCACCAACGCCTCCACCTGCCGAACCGCACGACTGAGCGCAAGTGCCTGAGTGCGTTCTGTCTGGCTGAGATAAAGGTTGCGCGAGCTGAGCGCCAGCCCGTCCGGTTCGCGGACGATGGGGCAGACCACGATCTCGGCAGCGAGTCGCAGGTCGGCCACCATCCGCCGAAGCACGGCCACCTGGGCAGCGTCCTTTTGCCCGAAGAAGGCCCGATCCGCCTCCGAGGCGATCAGCAGCTTGGCCACCACCGTGGCCACCCCGCGAAAATGCCCCGGCCGCGAAGCGCCGTCCAAACGCTGGCTCAGCCCCTCGACCTCGACAAAGGTCGCCGCACCGTCAGGATAAAGCTCTTCGACCGGCGGAGCGAAGACTACGTCAGCGCCCTCGGCCTTGGCCAGAGCGCAATCTGCCTCAAAGGTGCGCGGATAGCGCGCATAATCCTCGTTCGGCCCGAACTGCGTGGGGTTCACGAAGATGCTCACGGCCACGTAGCCCACCGAAGCACAGGCGGCGCGAATCAGCGAGGCGTGTCCGGCGTGCAGCGCCCCCATCGTGGGCACCAGGCCAATCGTGTTACCGCCGTCGTTGCGCTCTTCGCGCGACCACTGGCGCAATTCGGCGACTGTGCGCAATATCTTCATCAGACTTTTCTCAGCGTCCCTGTATTTTCAGTCACTTCCAGCGCCCGGCGCGCCGCTTCCGGCAAATGGTAGCTCTCCTCGTCGCTGGGAAAGGCTCGCCGCTCCACGTCTTCGCGATACTCTTCGATGGCCGACCGAATCACCGCCCCGGCATCCCCATAGCGGCGCACAAACTTAGCCGCAGGAGCAAAAGTCAGGCCCACCAGATCATGAAAAACCAGGATCTGCCCGTCGCAATCCGGCCCTGCGCCAATGCCAATCGTAGGAATCGGCAGCTCGGCGGTAATCGCCGCGGCCACCTCGCGCGGAACCCCTTCCAGCACCAGCGCCCCCGCACCCGCCTCGGCCAGCGCCTGCGCGTCGGCCCTCAGCTTCAGCACGGCATCGGCGGTGCGCGCCTGCACCCGGTAGCCGCCCATGCGGTGAATGCTCTGCGGCGTCAGTCCCAAGTGGCCCACTACGGGGATTTCGGCCTCGCTGAGCGCGCTGACCAGCTCGACCCGCGCCCCTTCGATCTTGACCGCCTCCGCGCCCGCCTCCTTCACAAAGCGAATCGCGTTGCCCACTCCTTCGCCCACCGTGCCGTGATAGCTGCCAAAGGGCATATCGGCCACCAGCAGCGCCCGTCGCACCCCCCGCCGCACGGCCCGCGTATGGTGCAGCATCTCGTCCACAGTCACTGCTAGGGTGTTTTCGTGGCCCAGAACCACCATCGCCAGCGAGTCGCCCACCAGAATCAGGTCGATCCCGGCCTCGTCCGCAAGGCGTGAGGTGGCATAGTCGTAAGCGGTCAGCGCGCAAATCGGCTTGCCCTGCCGTTTCATCTCGGCAAGCACAGGCATGGTGACTTTTGGGAGGGATGCGCCTGCAATCAAAGCGCTTTGGGGAGCGGCATCCGCGCCGCCGGAAAAGTTGGTCACGCTCATAAGGTCTCCAGTGCCGCTCCGAACACTCAGGATGCAGCCCGATCAAGCCAAGTATACCCTGAAGCTGGCCAACTCGCGAACTCGCACTCTCGCCATCCTCGCGAAGCGAGGCTATAGCAAAACCAGGGATGATGTATCCCGAAACCATGGCACTCAAGTCGACGCGACCAACAGGGAGCGGCGACCTTCGACAAGGCTAGTCAGGACACAGTATCCCTGGTTTTGCTCTAACTTGCCGCATTTGTCAAAACTTTTCCGAAGCGTCCCGGCCAGGAAGTACGGTTACCTTTACCTTGCCGTTCATGCCCCCCACGCTGCACACTGGTAGGCAGAATGTTTTCCCCATTGGCCACAGAAATCTCCGCCGGACTCAGCGCAACAGCCGGACTCGCCCTGGCGGCGGGTGGCTGCGCTTATGCGGCTATGTGGCCGACCTCGCAACTCTTCGGCCCCACGCTCATCGCCCCGCCGCGCCCCGGCGAACTGGCGCTTACCTTCGACGACGGCCCCAATCCCGTCTGGACGCCGCGCCTGCTGGACCTTCTCGCCAGCCACGACGTACATGCGACCTTCTTTCTCGTCGGCAGCCGCGCTCAGGCCCAGCCCGCGCTGGTGCGCCAGATCGTCGCCGCCGGCCACCTCATCGGCAACCACTCCTGGAGCCATCTCAACCTGGCGCTCTCCTCGGGCCGCCGCATCGACGAGGAGCTCTCCCGCACCAGCCAAGCTCTGGAGCAGATTGTCGGCGCGCCCATCCGCTACTTTCGTCCGCCCTTTGGCGCGCGCCGCCCTGAGGTTCTGCGCGCTGCAAGGCGCCTGGGCATGCTCCCGGTCCTGTGGAACGCGATGACCTCCGACTGGAAGAACCCTTCAGCCGACGCCATCGCCAGCCAGCTCACCCACAAAATCGATCGTTTGCACCGCCAAGGCCGAGCCGCCAACATCGTCCTTCACGACGGCAGCCACTCGGACACAGCCGCCAACCGCGCCCCCTCCTTAGCCGCCGCCGCCCAACTCATCGCCCACTACCAGTCGACCCGTCGCTTTGTGACTGTAAGCGCTTGGAAATAGGTAAGTTGCGGCGATAGTGCTATATGCTCTCTATCTTTTGAGGACCAGCGGCCGGGTTCACGTATTCCCGATTTCCTCGCGTCACTCCGCGGCCAACTGCTCCAGCAGCCCATCAAAATCTTCCAGCCGCGCGTATTCAATAATGACTTTGCCACGGCCGTCGTGGTCTTCAATGTGAACCTTCAGTCCGAGGGCGCGCTGCAACCGCTCCTGGACCGCGCGAATATTCGGATCGACGGGAGGTTCGGGCTTGGCCTCTTTCTTGCCGGCGCGCTCGGGATGAATGAGGCCCTGCACGTAGCTCTCCGTCTGGCGAACAGAAAGCGAAAGCGCGACAATCCGTTGCGCCGCCTTCTCCATCTCCTCCGAGTGCTCAAAGGACAGCAGTGTCCGCGCGTGCCCAAAACTCAGCTCGCCGGCCTCGACCCGCGCCTGCACAGAAGCAGGTAACTTCAATAAACGCAAGAAGTTAGCAACCGTTGCTCGGTCCTTGCCGGTGCGCACCGCCATCTGCTCCTGGGTCATATGAAACTCGCGCGAGAGCCGCTCAAAGGCGCGCGCCTGCTCCATCGCGTTCAGATCGGCGCGTTGCAGGTTTTCGACGATGGTGATCTCCATCGCCTGTTCGTCGGAGACCTGCCGCAGAATGGCCGGAATCGTAGTCTTTCCTGCCAGCTCCGAGGCCCGCCAGCGCCGCTCTCCGGCAATGAGCTGAAAGCGGCCGTTGGCCAGCGGACGCACCAGCACCGGCTGCACCACCCCGTTCGCCTTGATCGACGCTGCCAGCTCCACAATCTGCTCCTCGTTCATATGCGAGCGGGTCTGGAAGGGATTGCGATCTAGCTGATCGAGGGGAATCTCCAGCGGCTTGCCCCCTTCCGTATCGGCTTTTGTGGGAGCGGGAGCGGCTTGCACGCGGGGTAACAGCGAGTCCAGTCCCTTGCCCAGTGCGCGGCGTTTCGTGTCGGGTGCGGCGTTGATCATGATTCAGAATCCTTTATTCCGGTGAATAACCAGAGCATTTCAAATCTGTGTCAGCTAAAGTACTGGCGGTTACGATGACTGCATTCAAACAGCCGTCAGGAACGCAGGAATTTCCGGGCCACAACCTCCGGCTCGCCGGCGATGCGTCCCTTCCGAGACGGAGGCTCGATCCCATTGCGCGCAAGAAACTCCCCAGCCAGCTCGAAGTAGGCCTCGGTTCCCCGCGAACGCGCATCGTAAAGAGCCACAGGCTTGCCGTGGCTGGGCGCCTCGGCCAGCCGCACGTTGCGCGGAATCACCGTGCGGAAGAGCCGCTCCTTGAAGTACTCGCGCAAGGTTTCGGTCACCTGCTGGGCCAGGTTAGTGCGGTCGTCGTACATGGTCAGCAGCACACCTTCGATGGTCAGCGTCGGATTGAAGGCCGCTCTCACCCGTTCCAGGGTCGAAATCAGCTCCGATATTCCCTCCAGTGCAAAGTACTCAGCCTGCATCGGTACAATCAGCGTGTCAGCCGCAGCCAAAACGTTGAGGGTAAGCAGGTCAAGCGCCGGCGGGCAATCCAGAATCACCAGGTCGTAACCATCCTGAATAGGCTCGAGTGCCATGCGCAAACGAATCGCGCGGTCCTCGGCCCCGGCCAGCTCGATATTCGCGCCGGTCAGGTTCTTCGAGCCGGGTAGCAGCGACAGCAAATCGATCTCCGTGGGCAGAATCACCTGCTCTGCCGGAGCCTCGCCCATCAGCACGTCATAGATAGAGTGCCGGTTGTCGTCCCGCTGAAATCCGAGTCCTGAGGAACAGTTCGCCTGCGGATCGCAGTCCACCAAAAGTACCTTGAGGCCTTCAAGTGCGAGGCAGGCGGCCAGATTGATCGCTGTAGTGGTTTTGCCAACTCCGCCCTTTTGGTTGACAATGCCGAGTATCTTGCCCATGGATTTCAAGACTAATAGCAGGAGCCATTTTGCGGGTAGGAGCTGACGCTGTGGAGAACTAAGCCAAGCTGTGGAAACCCCTTGCGGCGGGGCGAAGCAAAAACGCGGCAAATTCTAGCAGAGCAAGGCTTTCGTGGCGGGTTGCGCATCTCCTCATGACCGGATAGCAAAAGAGGCTTTCGGTGGAAATCTTTCGTATTATGGAGCAAATTGCAGGCAGGGTATCCGCAAGTTTTTCATGTGCCCAATCTGGAACTCGCTCATTTCGGAGAATAATTAAAATTGTTTCACGTGGAACTGTTCCTAGACGCAATGGGCCAGCTTCTTGATTTGTTTCACGTGGAACACGCCCTTACCTACTCCCATCCATTCCAATTACAATTCCTTCCAGTCCTCATCTAAGAAATTCTCGGCAACTGTCACATAGCTCGATCCGGATTGTCTTAACTGTAGGAGGCTTTCCATGCAAACGACACCTGTAGCACTGCAAAACCCCTTCCTTGAGAACTCCCTGTGCGATCCGGACAAAGAACTCGTAGCCGGGGCAAAGGCTGGCCGCCGCGATCAACTCGATCTGCTCCTCACGCGCCATCTTCCCTGGCTCTTCAATCTTTCCCTCCGTATGCTCCATCGCCGTGCCGACGCCGAGGATGCCACACAGGAAATCCTGCTCAAGATCATCAAAGCTTTGCCCGGGTTCCGGGGTGAGGCGAAATTCCGCAATTGGCTTTATCGCATCGCCTTCAACCACCTTTTGACCGTAAAAAAGCCCAAGTGGGCCGCCGCAGATGCTATCTGCTCCTTTACCGTCGCTTCCGCCGGGCTGCGTCAGGTTCCCGATCTCGATCTCCCCGACCCGCGCACCGTGCCTGTGCCGATCGAAATCCTGATCGAAGAAACCAAAAACAACTGCATGATCGGGACGTTGCTCTGCCTGGACGGCCGTCAGCGCCTCGTCTTCATTCTCGGTGAAATCTTTCAGGTCAGCGATCAGGTGGGCGCCGAGATCGCCGAGGTCACTCCCGCCAACTTCCGCCAGATTCTCTCCCGCGCGCGCCGCGATCTCTTCGAGTATCTGCGCGACAACTGTAGCCTCGTCAATCCGGAAAACGACTGCAAATGCGCTCGCAAGACCCGCGCTTTCATCAACGCAGGCTTTGTGGACCCGGCCAAATTGGAGTTCACGCAGGTTCACGTCCAGAGAGTCCGGGATGTCGCCGCACAACGATCCCCCGAAATCTTTGACGCCTATATGGAGGCCGGGGCCAATGTCTACCGCAACCATCCCTTCTACGAGCCTCCCGAGCAGACCGAAATCCTGCGCCGGGTGCTTCCACCGTTGACGATTTAATCAATTTTCAGACAAGGAAAGGAGTGAGATGGAAAACCCGAATGCTTTCATAGGCAAAAATACCCAGCCCACGGCTGAAGAAGTGATCGCGGTCCTGGGTCCAACGGCCGCAGTATGGAAGGAATTGATAGATTGGTTAGCGGAGCAGAATGTCGTCGACCAGGAGTGGAAGTCCTACTCGCCAAAAGCCGGCTGGTCGGTCCGCCTTAAAGTCAAGAAAAGAAACATCATCTATCTCTCTCCTTGCTCTGGCTGCTTTCGCGTTGCCTTTATCTTCGGCGATAAGGCGGTTGCTGCTGCGCGGCAAGCCGATCTCTCGAAAAGCACACTCAAATTGCTCAATGAAGCGCTACGCTACCCGGAGGGGACAGGACTTCGACCCACAGTCAAGTCGCCAAAGGATCTGGCCGCGATTCGCAAGCTGGCCCTCATCAAGCTGGCAAACTGATCTTGCGCTCTCCCACTGCCAGCAGCCGATCCTCGCCGCCGGGAAGATGAGCCAGAGGCATCCAGGCAAACTCAGCTCCTGCCGCTGCCTTGAGAGCATCAAGCTCCTTGCCTGTCGTCATCATCGCCAACCAGCCCCCTGGACGAAGCAACCGCGCTGCAGACTGGACGGCGATTCCCATCTTGTCGACAGCTCGTAGAGTGATGCAATCAAAGACGTTATGAAGCACTTCAGCCCGGCCGCTATGAACCGTCGCGGCAATTCCCAGCACCCGAACCGCTTCGCTCAGAAACGCCGCCTTCTTGCCCTGCGATTCAGCCAGCGTCACGGAAATCTCCGGCCGGCAGAGTGCGATGGGAATTCCGGGAAAGCCCGCGCCGGAGCCGAAGTCCAGCAGCGTAGCGATTCCGGCAGGCAGCGCACGGGCGCAGGCAATCGATTCGACAAAATGGCGGCGCAGAATCCCCTCTTCGTCGCGAATCGCCGTCAGATTCATGCGCGCATTCCAGCGAAGAAGAAGCGAAAGATAATTCTCAAAGCGTTCGGCCAACACGCCGTCCACCGGGGCCAGGCCGGCTTCCGTCAGGAGTGCGTTGATACGTACGCCTGCTGATTGCAATCCCTCGCTCACGCCGGCGCCACCGATTCCTGAATCCTCCGCGGCTGCCAAACCACCGCCGCCTGCACGAACGCCGCGAAGATGGCGCGTGAAAAAGCGCTTTGCGTGTACGTCCTCTCGGGATGCCACTGCACCCCCAGTACAAAATGCTCGCGCGAGTCCAGTTCCACCGCCTCCACCCCGCCATCCTCCGTGGAAACTGCGCTCACCAGCAGACCGTCGCCCGCAACCCGAATCGCCTGGTGGTGGCTGGAGTTGACTGCGGGATCAGCCGCATAACTCTGCGGAACCAGCCCCGCCAGACGCGATCCGGGCGCTATCCGCACCTGATGAGCCTCAACGACATCCCGGCCCGGCCGGTGATTGACCGGACTCTTCAGGTCTTGCACCAGCGTACCATTCAGCCACACGTTCAAGCTCTGTGTGCCGTGACAGATAGCCAGGACTGGCTTATGCAGACTGAAAGCATCCTGTAGCAGAAGTTCGTCCACGGCGGTGCGGGCAGGATCCGCCTCGCCGCACTCCGGAATTGGATCTTCGCCGTATCTTTGTGGGTCTACATCAAATCTGCTGCCTGGCAGCAGGATTCCCTGCACTCCCGCAAGCAACCGTGCTACGCGGTCCTGACGTTCGTGAAGTGGTACAAGAATCGGCGTTGCCCCGGCCGAACGCAGGGCGACAAGATAGGCTGGCAGCGACCGCAGATTGTATCCCGGATCGCTGCCGGTAGGTTCGGGAATTGCGATATGAACGCACATGGCAGCAACAATTTAATCACACCAGCATCCCATGCGATAGGGGGCACAGACTAAGAGTCAAACCTTCGTACCTTCAGCCTCAACCCCCGCCAGTCGTAATCCCTCCGCGTCCCGCACCGGACAAAGGCTTTCAATCGCCGTCCGCAGTTGGGCCGTCAGCTCATCGGTCTGCCGCACGGTCATCCCTGCGGTCTTGATCGGCTCACCAATCGTTAGCCTCAGCTCTCCGGGGTAAAAGTGGCGGGTGTGAATCGGCAGCAGCTCGTAGACTCCGCTCAGCGCCATCGGCACCAGTGGAACTTGCGCGCGAATGGCCAGGTAGGCCGCGCCTGAAAGAAACGGACGCAGTTCTCCGTCCGCCGTCCGCCCGCCCTCCGGGAAGACGAACAGCGCCATGCCGGAGCGCAGCGCCTTGACTCCAGCCCCCAGGCTAGAGAGCGTGGCCCGCGGATTATTGGTGTCGATAGGAATCTGCTTTGATCTATTTAAGTACCATCCTATGAATGGGATAGGCCATAATACTGTCCTCGCGAGAATGCGGAACTGAAAGGGCAGCGCTGCAAAGATGACGGGCGTATCCATGTACGACGTATGGTTCGAGGCATAGACGGCCACCGGGTGCTTGCGCAGGTTTTCCGCTCCCACCAGCCGCAGTTTTGACCCGGAGGCCCAAATGCAGCCCCGCGCCCAGAACCGCGCGATCCTATGCTGTGCGTTGCCCTTCTTGTCCACCAGCGAAACCAGCAGCGAGAGGCTTCCGCACGCCACTGTGATCACCGTCATCAGCGGCACATGAATCAGATTCGACCGCCAGCGATAGGTCCATGGCAGCGGGTTGGGTCGTACTCTCATCCGATGCCTCCTTCACCCAGCAGTTGCGACCGCGCCTCGCCCACCAGGTAAACAGATCCAGAGACGACTACCACCCCGCCTTGACTATGCTCCCCGGCCCATTGCAGCGCCTCTCGAACCGACCCGGCGCTCACCGCCGGCGTCCCGGTTGCTCTTCCCGCAGCCTCCAGGTCCTCCATCGCGGCCGCCCGGGCAGAGTGGATCGGCGCAAAAATCACCTGCTCAAAAAACGGAAAGAGAATCTGCGCCATCTCGCCCAACGGCTTGTCGCGCAGGCAACTGAAAATCAGACGCCGCGGGCGGTCTTCACTCAGCAGTCCGGAGAGTCCGGCGCGTAAAGCCCAGGCCCCAGCCGGGTTATGCGCCACATCCAGAATCCATTCCACGCCCCTCGCCTCAAAGCGTTCCAGCCGCCCCGGCCAGCGCGTGTTACAGATCCCTTCGGCAATCGTCGCGGGGAGAATCGGAAATCCGTGCGTCACTGCCAGTTCCACTGCCGCTGTAATGGCCAGCGCCACGTTGCGCTGCTGATGCGCGCCACTCAGTGGAGAATCCACCACTATCGCCGCGCCGAGCGCCTCCACAGTATAGGAACCTGCCGTACACGCGCCGATCGGCGGCAAGTATTCCGCTGCGTTCACCACGCGCACATCCAGCGCCGCCGCCGCCTCGCCCAGCACCTGGTTCGCCTCCGGATGTTGCGGCAACGTGATCAATGTCCCGCCACGCCGCAGAATCCCAGCCTTCTCCCGCGTAATTGCGGCAATCGTCGAGCCCAGCCATTCCGTATGGTCCAGCGAAATGTCGGTAATCACCGAAAGCAGCGGATCGACGGCGTTGGTAGCGTCCAGCCGCCCGCCCATCCCCACCTCCAGCACCGCCAACTCCACCTCTTGCTCGGCAAAGTACAGCAGCGCCAGCGCCGTAAGAATCTCAAAAAAGCTGGGAAGCTGTGGTAGCCTGCCCTCCCGCACCAGCAATTGCGCCGCATCCATCACGCGAAAAAAAAGGCTGGCGAAGTCCTCGTCGCCAATCTCTTCCCTGCCGATGCGGATGCGCTCGTTAACTCGCGCCAGATGCGGCGAAGTATACAGCCCGGTGCGCGCCCCTGAAACGTCCAAAATCGACGCCAGCGTGGACGCCGTCGAGCCTTTGCCGTTGGTCCCGGCAATCAGCACCGAACGAACCCGACGCTGCGGATCGCCCAGCGCCGCCAGTAGCGTGCGAAACTCGTCCAGCGAAAACTTCCGCCGCGCTGCTCCAAGCCGCGTGTACAGCTCCGGCGTCATGGCGTTCAACTGATCGATGGCTGCTTGATAAGACATGGATACTTTAGTATAAGAGGCTGATCTCTATCTAGGAGTGATATCTGAAGGTGGGCAAGCTTGCGACCTCGGCGCCGACTCCCGGTTTAGCGTCTATTTTTCAGCTTTGGCATCTCTGTGACTTTGTTCTGCTGGCGATCATCTGCCTGAATTGCCGGTACCATGGCCCGGATCTGGTCTTTGGTTTTGCCCTCCGTCTTCTCCAGGAAATACCAGAGCGCATCAATCAAAATATCGTTGGTCGTTATGCGCTTGTCTTTCTTGCCTCGGCGTACCTCTTCGATCCACCGGATCGCTGCTCTCTGTTCGGCTGTGAGACAAATCGAAGTCCGCTGGGCGTCGTCCGGGATGTGTTTCTCTCTGGGGCTCATGGTTCAGATTTCTATTGACAGTATTATTACATTGTTGCATAATTACATTATAGTGCAACAACGCGGTAACGTCAATCCATCTCTAGAAATCGACTGTAATCGCGTTTAAGATTTAGGAGGGGTGGTTATGGTGCCCACTGGCCCGTTCTCGGCGGAGAATAAAGTGTTTGAACAACACCGCGACGAGTGGTTTCATCTGCATCCAGGCGAGTTTGTTGCGATCCAAGATGACGTCATCGTGGAAGGGTTCTTCGGCACCTATGCCGAGGCTTTAAGATCTGGTCTACAGAGGTTCGGTGTCAGTCGAAGCTTTCTTGTAAAGCAGGTATGGATCACCGAGCCTGTATATTGTGTCTCATAATATGGCACGCGTTGACATCCCATGGAATCCTTTCGATCAGGACGATCCCGGCCCGTGCATTGACGTTATAGTAATGAATTCAAATGACGTTATTGAGGCAGGGCGTGCACTCGGCCTCGAATATCCAGAACCTCGCCGAATGAGAGCGTTACTGGATACTGGTGCATCTGTCACCGTAATAAGTAAGACATTTGCCAACCACTGTAGGCTCTTTCAAACCAACGAGGGGAGCGAGATAACGGCGATTGGCGCCACGCACCGCTGTGGGGAGCATGCCGGCGCTATCAGCTTTCCCGGCACCAACCTCCAACCATTCGACCCCACTCGAATCGTTTCAGTCGATTTCCCGAAAGAACGGCACTACGCAATCTTGATTGGCCGAGACATTCTGCGGAATTGGACGATTACCTTCGACGGCCGTTCCAAGCGCGTAACGATCACAGATTGACCGGAACTCTCCAACTCTCAAGCTGAAACTAACCTACCATAAGGGATCTGCCTCAACAGTGCAGCAGCCGTTGCAGCGCCTCACGCGCGCTTTGCAGGCAGCCGCGCGCCTCATCTTCCGACAAAAGCCCCTGATGCACCGCCTTCTTGCCGGTATCGTTCACCAGATTGGCCACACGCAGAAAATCCGCGTCGAAACCCGTCATTTGCAGATTTTTCATCTCATGCAGCAGATTCCCCAGCGTTGCGGTATTGTGATAGCGCGTTCTCTCCTGCCGGGTCAGTCCTGCGGACCGCTTTTGCTTGATCGCCTCCTCAAGCACCGACCGGCACATCACCGCGCAGGCCGTGAACAGACCTAAAAAATAACAGCGCGTCGCTTCGTCCAGGTAGCGGTCGGCTTCCTCTGAACTCGGCTCGGCCACCACGCACTCCCGCAGGTGCGTTGCTCGCAGCACGGCCGGCTCCACCAGCTCCAGCAACTCCAGCGCAAAGGCCGTGTGCAGCAGGTCATTCTGCTGGCCGTCCAGCGCGCGCTGGATCTCCTGCCATGCCGGCGTCGCGCCGCCGTTGCCCACTGGTTGCGGCCGAGTGAGTGTGGTCAGCCCCTGCCGCGTATGTTGAATAAACCCTTTTTGTATATCCTGCGCCAGCCGCCGCCACCCACCGGCAAATGTCTTCTCATCCTGCTGGTAGCGTGCCCACAATTCGTCGTACACAATTCCAGGAAGCACCTTTCGTAGTAGCTCAAAGTGCCCTATTCGCGCCAACTCTGAAATTGCTTCGCAGAATTCTTGCCCTGGCGCGCTCTCGGCGGACATCTGCATCAGTTGATCTTCCAGTCGCCCGATGTCGATGCCCATACCCCTGGCCCTCTCCGGTCAAGTTTAGAGTTCACTCGCTTCGAGAATAGGTACAAAAGTTGTTTTTCTTATTTGCAAAGTACAGGAATGGGAAGCCTTCCTCGCCGGTCATAATGCCGGGAATCGACTCGTTCCCTCTCGAAACCTGCCAGCAGTACGCAGAACACAGCACGAGCCATTTCCCCTCTTCTGTGCATAGCCCGTCCTCTGCAACCCCTTGCCCCACACACCTCCTGACCTGCTTTTCACATAAACCATTCGCTTTGCACAGCCCATTTTGCGCCTCTTGTGGAAGTCGTGGGAAACAGGGGCCGCTCAACACCTCCATCCGCCCAGTTTTCCAATTCCCCTCAATTCCACAGCCTCGATTTAGAAAACTCGCCCGCAAGCCAACCCTTTCTCTTCCAATCATTTCTGCCACATTTCCACTTTTCCTGCCTGAACGACGGGTACTACTGTCTTATTTCTTTATCTCCTATACGTTTTCCTCTTACCCGTCGCGCTGCACTCCTCCACCTGCAAACCCTGCCATCGCCCAGTTCCCAATCCTCCAGAAGTCTCAACCGGTCTCTCTAGGCCAACCAACCCCAGTAATCCAGAGAAGTACCCTCTTTTCCACGCCCAAAGCAGCGCAAAGGTGAATACAATCAAGAGGAAGAAGAGAGAACTGTATCCGTCAGGCGGCTACTTGTTGTACAGTGTGGCCAGCGCGGAATCTGCTTCAATCGACTTTTTCGGTAGCCGTAAAGCGAGGGTGAGTTCATGTCGAACGTGGAAAATGAAGAAGTTGAGAAGCCAGCCGCATCCGGAGCAGCGATGGAGATTACCGTAACCCGTCAGGATCTGGTCAAGGAGCTCACCGCCACGCAAAGTGTCGTCGAGCGCAAAACCACCATTCCCATTCTCTCCAACTTCCTTATCGAAGCCGATGGGGACCGCCTCAACATCACCGCCACCGATCTCGACCAGGCTATTCGCACCAGCGCCGCCGCCAAAGTCAAAAAGCCCGGAGCCTGCACCATCCCCGCTCGCAAGCTCTACGACTACATCAAGCTCCTCCCCGATGGCGACATCTCCATCAAGCTCCTCGACAACCACTGGGTCCAGATTCGCTCCGGCCGCTCCAACACCAAAATGGTCGGCATGGCCCGCGCCAACTACCCGCAGGTTCCAGAATTCCCCTCCGTAACCGCCACCAGCATCTCCTCGCTGGCCCTCAAGACGCTCATCAATCGCACCATCTTCGCCATCTCCAACGANNAAGACCATCTTCGCCATCTCCAACGAAGAGTCGCGCTACACGCTCAACGGTGCCCTGCTGGTCATCAAAGCTGAATCGCTCGCCATGGTCGCCACCGACGGCCATCGCCTCGCCTATGTCGAAAAGCCCAACGAGATACTCGAAGGCATCAGTGGTGAGAAGCGTGTCCTCATCCCTCGTAAGGCCCTCCAGGAACTGCAACAGTTGCTCTCCTACACCGAAGCCGAAAAGGTCGAGTTCGCCGACGACGAGCACACCCTCTTCTTCCGCGTCGGCCATCGCACGCTGAGCACCCGCAAGCTCTCCGGCCAGTTCCCCAACTTCGAAGCCGTCATGCCGCGCGACAATACCAAATTCGCCGTTGTCAGCTCCAGCGAGCTCTCCTCGGCCATTCAGCGCGTCGCCCAATTCGCCGACGAGCGTTCCGGCGCCATCCGCATACGCCTGGAGAGCAACGAACTCAAAATCAGCTCCAGCTCCACCGAGTCCGGCGAGAGCGAAGACACCATCGACACGCCCTACTCCAGCGACCCCATCGCCGTCGGCTTCAACTCCGTTTACATTCTTGACTTCCTCAAAGCCCTCAACAATGAAGGCGAGGTCCGTCTCGAATTCAAGGATTCCCAGTCAGCCGGCCAGATGCGCCCCGAAGACCCCGAAGCCGAGTACAAGTACCGCTACGTCCTCATGCCCATGCGCATCTGAGGCGCAGTTCAACCAGCAAGACAACAACGGCCCGGCAGCGATGCCGGGCCGTTGTGCATATAGGTCGGAGAAGCGTCGAGTTTATTCTCGCCCGCGCAGAATTGCAGCAATCACGCGCGGGCTTCGACGGCCATCAACAACGGCCACTATCCAGATCGGATCCTTGTCGGGAGCATAGGCAATCAAATAACTTCGAATCACTTTGAATCGGAGCGGTCGGGAAGTAAGGTCTGGTCGCCGAAATCCTTGATGCGGCATCGCCGAAAGCGAGTCTAAGGCTGTAAAGAATTCATCCAGAACGCGGTCAGCCGCTCTGGAATTGAAGCGGTCTATGTATTCATAAATCTCATCCAGGTCTTCGATAGCTTCAGGATGAAATTCGAATTTCATCATGCAATCGACTTGCGCCTTGCAGAGGCGCGTTCTTTCAGCAGTTGGTAAGCCTCAGCCCCATCAATAAGTTGAACTTTACCGCTCACAATCTCATCGTAACGCCGGTCCAATGTGCTCCTCAACTCTCCAACCTCATTGAAATAACCGGCAATCGCGTCCTCCACCAACTCGCCGGCGGGACGGCCGGTTTCCGCGGACCATCGCTCCACCTTCGCGGCCAGCACGGGCTCAAGGGTCAGTACCATGGCTCAAGCGTATGCAGAAACAAAGCGACTGTCAATTCCAGGCGTCAAGGTTTCCCAGGCAAGAGTGGGCTCTAGTTCGGCGCGCCCGAAGTCTCCTCGGCGGCAAACGTGCACTCCGGGCATTGGCAAACCCGCCGCAGGTAATCCCACGAATAGATGCCGCCGGAGTGNNGGCTTGGCTTTGGGCTGGCCGGCTTTGCGCCCTTCCAACTTACGCTCTTCGACGCAGGTGGCGCAAGGGCAGGCATCGCGCAGCCAGGCAAAGCTCCAGCCGCTGCGGTGGCCGTCGGCCCAATCGATCTCCACGCCTTTGCCCTCGGTGAGCAGCACCCGAACCTTCTCCGGGGTGATGCTGATGCGCGGCAGCGGACGAGCCTCTTCGCTCTCGCGGGCCTCGTCTTCCTTGGGAACAAAGCGGATGCCTTCGTGGCTCATAGACCCAGTTTACTGCCGCGAGAAGAACCACGCCGCCATCGAAAGCCCGATCACCACCACCAGCCCACGCAGCACCGGCTGCGGCACACGCCGCGCCAGGCGTGCCGAGGCGTAGCCGCCGATCGCGCAAGCAATCATCGCCACCAGGCAGTAGTGCCAGATCACCTGTCCGCTCACGGCGAAAATGGTGCAGGCAATGCCGTTGGCCGAGGTGGTGGCCGCCACCTTCAGCGCGTTGATCTCGTGCAAGTTCTGGTGGCCGAAGAGCGAGAGCAGCGTGATGATCAGAAAGCCAGCGCCGGCGCCGAAGTAGCCAATATAAAAGCAGACCGCCACCGTCGCCAGAAAGACCTGGAGCCCACGCGCCGGCTGGCCAGGTACAGTCTTGCGCCTCTCCAGCCATCGCGAAACCGGGCCACTCACCGCGAAGATCGATGCCGCTCCCAGCAGCAGCCAGGGCACCATATGCAAAAAAGTCATCTGCGGCGTGTGGATCAGCACCAGCGCCCCAGCCGTGCCGCCGATAAAGCCGGCCGCGCTCATCAGCAGAGCCAGGCGCAGATTCTTGCGAATGTCGTCGCGGTAGGCGGCCACCGAAGTCAGTTGGCCCGGCCACACAGCCACCGAGTTGGTGGCATTGGCCTGGATGGGCAGC
Organism: Acidobacteriaceae bacterium; assembly: GCA_003159355.1. Taxonomy (GTDB): domain Bacteria; phylum Acidobacteriota; class Terriglobia; order Terriglobales; family Acidobacteriaceae; genus Telmatobacter. Next base: position 22,811 of record PLPA01000071.1, read on the forward strand.
ATCTTCATCCCCAGCATCGCCGGAAAGGATAAGAACGAGCCCCCGCCGGCCACCGCGTTCAGCACCCCAGCCAGAAACGCCGCCACGGTGAGCCAAAGCCAGTGCCAGTCAATCAAATTAGGAAGGCCAGAGAAATGCAGCATCTGTCCTAATTGTAGTGGGCGGATGGAAGAGAATCGCGAACAGCGGGATCGATGCCGCAATTGCCGGCGGAATCTTCCCATGAGTGCAACATTGAACAGACCCGCGCCACCCCCTGGGCCCAACAATACCTATTGAAGGACAGAAAAATCCAGGAGCCTACAGAATGACGAAACTGACGCACACAGAACGGGCAGACCTGCCAAAAGCCGATTTTGTATTTCCGAAAACCCGGCGCTACCCGATCGAGGATGCCGCTCACGCTCGCGATGCTCTGGCGCGCTCCAGTGGAAAGCCTGAACACACCGCGGTTGCGGCTGCGGTCAGCCGGAAGTTCCCGGAGATCGAGATCGAGAAGTAGCGGGACGAGGAAGTAGAGGGAACATTCCCCTATTTACCTCGCAAATTATTGATATTCCGAAAGATATTACCGCGCAATATATATGAGCATGATACACGCATATTTCCTGAATAGGTTGTGCTACAATTCTTCCAGATTTGTTGAGTGGCGTAAGGGCTAGAGGTTAGTGGACCGTGTCATTCGGGGGTAGGAATAGCCTCGGCCCGACCAGACTCTTCAGAATTGCCATGAAGTAATTGGGCAATTCATTTGTTCACTGTTCACTGTCCACCGGAGAAAAAATGGCAATTCGCTGGGAGAAATTGACCGTCAAGTCGCAGCAGGCGATGGAGCAGGCGCAGGCGCGCGCCACCGAACTCGGCAACCCTGAGGTCCAGCCGGTGCATCTGCTGCTGGCGCTCATTGAGGACCGCGAGGGCGTGATTCCCTCAGTTCTGGAAAAGATCGGCGTGCCGACCCAGCAACTGGAGCATGAGCTGCACCAGATCGAGGAGAAACTGCCTCGTGTAGCTGGCGCGGCCACGCAGCCCGGAATCAGCCAGGCGCTTAATAAGGTTCTCGACCAGGCCTTCCGTGAGGCGGCCAACTTCAAGGACGAGTACGTTTCCACTGAGCATTTATTGCTGGGCGTAGCGCACGGAAAAAACGAAGCGGCGCGGGATGCGCTGGTTGCTCTGGGCGCAACGCATGAGGCTATTCTGAAGGCGCTGACCGCCGTGCGCGGCTCGCAGCGCGTCACCGACCAGAATCCCGAAGGCAAATTTCAGGCCCTGGAAAAGTACGCCAAGGATCTGACGGAGCTCGCGCAGCGGGACAAGCTGGACCCGGTGATTGGGCGCGACGAGGAGATTCGTCGCGTGATTCAGGTGCTGAGCCGGCGAACGAAGAATAATCCTGTCTTGATTGGCGAACCGGGCGTAGGCAAAACGGCGATTGTCGAGGGGCTAGCGCGGCGGATTGTCAGTGGCGATGTGCCGGAAAGTTTGAAGGACAAACGTGTTATATCGATGGACCTGGGATCGATGCTGGCCGGGGCGAAGTACCGCGGCGAGTTTGAGGACCGGCTCAAGGCGGTGCTCAAAGAAATCGAAGAAGCGAACGGCAAGATTATCTTGTTCATCGACGAACTGCATACGCTTGTTGGCGCGGGCGCGGCCGAGGGCGCGATCGACGCCAGCAACATGCTCAAGCCGGCGCTGGCGCGGGGCGACCTGCGCGCCATCGGCGCAACTACGCTGAACGAGTACCGCAAGTACATCGAGAAGGACAAGGCACTGGAGCGGCGCTTCCAGATCGTCTATGTCGGCGAGCCGAATGTTGAAGACACCATTGCTATCTTGCGCGGATTGAAGGTGCGTTACGAAACGCATCACAAAGTGGATATAACGGATGCGGCGATTGTAGCTGCCGCAACTCTTTCGCACCGCTACATCAGCGACCGTTTCCTTCCGGACAAAGCCATCGACTTGGTGGACGAGGCTGCTGCGTCTCTATCGGTCCAGAAAGGCTCGGTCCCGGTGGAGATCGACAAGCTGGAGCGAGAGAGAGACTTGCTGGAGATTGAGCGCGCAGCCCTGAAGCATGAGACAGATCCAGACAGGGTTACGCGCCGGGATGCTGTGGAGCGCGCGGTGGCTACGTTGACCGAGCAGGTCACCGCCAAGCGGGCCCGTTGGGCGAAGGAACGCGAGGCCGACAGCAGTATCAGCGAAGTCAAGAAGAAAATTGACACGCTGCGCAATGAGGCGGAAGACCTCAAACGCAAAGGTATGTTCGACCGAGTCTCGCAAATTCAATATGGCGAGATACCCAAGCTCGAAGCAGAGCTGAAAAGGCTGAGCGCGCAGGAGGATGGCAAATCGGGCGAGTTGCGTATGCTGAAAAATGAAGTTGACGAGGAAGACATCGCCGGCATCGTCAGCAAGTGGACCGGGATTCCCGTCTCGCGCATGCTCGAAGGCGAAGTGACAAAACTTGTCGAAATGGAGCAGCGCCTGCGCGAGCGGGTGATCGGCCAGGATGCGGCGCTGACCATCGTGGCCAATGCAATTCGCCGTTCGCGCGCCGGCTTGAGCGATCCCAGGCGGCCGATCGGTTCATTTATCTTTCTCGGCCCCACCGG
>PLPA01000038.1 GCA_003159355.1 Acidobacteriaceae bacterium
CTGTGAAGTCGTGCCCTGACGCTTCTTGGAACCCTGAAAGCGTTTTTCCGCAGCCTGTGAAGTTGTGCCCTAACAAGAAACCTGCGCGGACAAGGATGTCCGCGCAACAGCCGGCCGGGAGGCCGGCGCTACACTCCAATGATTACGAAATCACACGGTCATTGCGACCCGGCCTGCGCTGTTCTGGATGAGATCAGCATTTGCTTGAGTTGGGGCAAGGCATTGCCAAAGTTCGGATACAGAACGTCCGCATCGAGGGCCAATCGCCTCTGCCGGGGCGCAATTGAAGAAGATAATAATTCAACGGGAACAGGCAATTCACCACGCTGAATGCTGTATGGATTGACTCTGACCCTGGCCAGAAAGAACCAGGGATATTCTGTCAATTCGATGTGCGCCACCTCCGCTGCATTGAATTGGAGGCTGACGCGGCGAAGAGCCAGCTTGAGCGCGCCGGCGATGGCTTCCTCCGATGTATCGCCAACCCCGCTGCGCAGCGATTCATCGGGAATCTTGACAAAATTCCATCCCCGCGCCCGAATCTTCTTTTCCAGCCGTTGAGCATTGACCGCCCGCGCAAAGTTCCAGCCCTCGCGGAATTCATCGGTTGCCAACCCCAGACCGCCGGGCAATTCAATGTTGGATCGGAAAAGTAAAGTTGATTCGGAGATCGTGCGCATCGTTGCTCTCTTTCTATCGCTATTCTCAGCAGTTCAGGCTGGGCGCGCTCCGCGGAAAGGGCATTGCCCTTGGCATACACCGCTCCACATGGGGCAATGTCTCCATCATCCGTAACAAAGCGACGACGCTGCTGCCCTTCTGGTAAAAGCCATCCGCGGCGACTCCGGAAGGCACCTCGTCACCGCAAAACGAGCCGCTCATGGCAATCGTCCGGATGGCGGGAAAACGGCGCCGAACCTCGGAGAGCAACTCGAAACCGGAGATACCGGGCATGTTGAGATCGGAGAGCAGCAGCTCGGGAGCCTCATTCACAATCTCGCGCAATGCGGAGAAGCCGTCTTCGGCGGAGCGAACGCTGTATCCGATCTCAGTCAGCACCAGCGACAGCATCTCGCGAATGGAAGGCTCGTCGTCAACGATAAGGAGTGTTGCTGGCGGATTCGGCATCTCTTACCCCTCGAAATACATTTCAGGGAATTAGAGAGAGTATGACCTTCAGCAAATTGGATTGCTGTTCAATTTCGCTCAGAAGCGGTCAGAGATTCCTTCGCCGGCCTTGAATGGCCCACCGGCAGTTCTATAATGGGCGGCTATTCGGCTTGATCGGCCGGCAATTGATCGTGCAAAATCACATTCAGCAGCGACCTATGCACATGAATGCGGTCTTTGTAGTCGATAAAGCCATGCTCGCGAAAGCGGTTCATGAAGAAGCTGACGCGGGAGCGGGTAGTGCCAATCATCTCCGCCAGTGTCTCCTGCGATATTTTGGGAATGATCGTGTCCTGCTTGCCCGGCTCGCCAAACTCCGCCATCAAGAGCAGGATTCTCGCCAGACGCTTTTCGCTGGAGTTGAAGAGCTGATCGACCAGATCGGATTGTATGCGCATGCTATGGGTCAGCAGAAACTTCATGAAGAGGTTGGAGAACTCTGGCTGCTCGTGCATCACGCGAACCATCTCCTCGCGCGCGATCTTGAGCGCGGTGCAGGGGGTGATGGCGGTGGCAGTGGATAAGCGCAAACCCGGTACCATCGCAAGCGCTCCCTGACCGACAAACTCGCCCGCGTTAACAAGCGTAATGGTAGCTTCCTTGCCTGAAGCTGAAACGACGGTGACTTTTGCCCGGCCCTTTTGCAGATAGAAGACCGAGTCTGCCAGGTCTCCCTGGCAAAAGAAGGTTTCCCTGGACGCCACTTGAACGATTCTGCGTCCCAGTCCGGCGTTGGCCAGAAAGGCGGCAGGATCGAACTTCGGCATTGGAACTGGAATCGGAATAGGTAGTTCGAGTTCGGTCATACAAGAGCCTCGCTGCGGATGTGAATTGCGCGGGACGATTCTCGATCGCCGTACACCGCGTGTGGGATGGGAGTCTCAGTGCTGGAGGTCGCGATGGATCTGGCGCGCTGACCCCTGGGTTTGCCGTAGGGCTTGGGTACCCACATGCCCCATTCCCTGAGGGGGCGGACGTCCCGAAAATGAGGACACCCGAGCGAACAGGGAGACCTTAAGCCATAATTTAGTCCCTTCGACGTGGATATGTGTGAATTTATTTTCCCCAACCGCCCAAATTTCAGTCTCCAGGACGACATGGTCAGTATGGAACAGGCAACCCTTACCGAATAGCTAGAATCCATATTCACTGGAGGCGTTATGGACGGAAAACGTACCAACTTCGACCTGCGCCGGCGCAACATAGACGATGACTACAGTCCAGACCCTCTGAGCGCTTCTCCTGTAGATTCCCTTGAGACTCGCCCCGCCGACGACAACACGCGCGACCGCTACGATCGGTCCTTCCTGGCTGAACGTGGTCGGCTTAGCTCTGCCCACTCGAACTGATCTCTTCCAAGGCGTTTGACGGTTTGCTCCAGTGACCGCAAGAGACCCTTTTGACTGAAGAAGATATGCCTTTGTGATATTGGCCCTGCCACCCTCACACCACCCATGCGACGGAAGCGCGCGGAGCGGGTACTCGATGGATGCGCATCGACCTATGGCTCTGCATAGCACCCACGTCCGCACACTGATACCAGATTTCTATGGGAGGATGTGGGTTGTATGTTCAATATTGCTCATTCCTGGATGATTTTTTGCCGTGCCGCAAAGACCGGCACTGGCAGAGTCCGAAGACACCCCAGCGGCGGCGCGCCATGGATCGTTTGGCGGCGGCGTGGACGTATAATGGAGGTTCGATACAGAATGCGCCGCCGCTACAGGCGGCTGAGCGCGTGTGCGCACGAAGATTCCGGAAGGCCCAATGCCAGAACAGATCATGAAGCGGCTGGTGGAAGAGATTAAAGTGCTGGAGCGCGAGCTCACCACCGAGCTGCCGGCGGAGATCAAGCGCGCGGTCGCGCTGGGCGACCTCAGCGAGAACGCCGAGTATCACATGGCCAAGCAGCGCCAGGTCTTCGTCAACGCGCGCCTGGGCCAGTTGAAGAAGCGCATGGGCGAGCTGGCCATGGTCAACCTGGTCAATATTCCCCGCGACAAGGTCGGCTTTGGAGCCACCGTGGTGGTCTTCGACTCCAGCAAGGACGAGGAGATCACCTACAAGCTGGTCACCAGTGAGGAGTCTGACGTGACGCAGGGGTTGATCTCGACCACATCGCCGATCGGACGCGCGCTGCTGGGCAAGCAGGTGGGCGACACGGCCACCGTGGTGACGCCCAACGGCAAACGCGAACTCGAGGTGCTCAAGCTGACCACCATCCACGATGTGGTGGAGGAAGATATTGCGGGCGGCGATGTTGCCCCCGGATGAGCCGGGGACTGGCGAATCGGTAGCGGCAAGTGAATAGTGGTGCTTCAATGACGAGACTTCAATGACTTGGACAAGCGCGTTTGGCAAGGGCAGCGGATGGCTGCTGCAGAAGATCGTGAACGGCCTGGCGCTGACGAAAATCTCGCCCAACGTGCTGACATTCCTTGGGTTGGTCATCAACACTGTTGCAGCCTGTTTCTTCGGCTTCGCGCGCGGGCATAACGCCGACCGCATGTTCCTCTACGCGGGTCTCATCATCATCGGCGCGGGCATCTTCGACATGGTCGACGGCCGCGTGGCGCGCAAGACCAACCAGGTCTCCGTCTTCGGCGCCTTCTTCGATTCCGTCATGGACCGCTACTCCGACGTGGCCATCTTCTTCGGCCTGCTCATCTACTACGCGCGCGGCAACCGCCTCTTCTATGTCGGCCTGGTGGCCTTTGTCATGACCGCCTGCGTCATGGTGAGCTACACGCGGGCACGCGCAGAGGCGCTCATCGGAAGCTGCAAGGTGGGTTTCATGGAGAGGCCGGAGCGCATCGTAACCGTCATACTGGGCGCGCTCTTCAACCACTG
>PLPA01000280.1 GCA_003159355.1 Acidobacteriaceae bacterium
GACATCGCCGGAGCATTTTCCGTGATGGGTTTCAGCCTCTCGGGTGGCGCATCCAACGCCGGCATGATGTTCATCTCCACCACGCCCTCCGATCAGCGCCGCGGCAAGGGCCACTCCACCGCCGACATCGTCGCCGATCTGAACCCCAAGCTCATGAGCCTGATGTTCGCTCCCAATGGCGGCATTGTAGCCATGTTCGAGCCTCCGGCGGTCAACGGCGTGGGTAGTTACGGCGGCTTCCAGTTCATGCTCCAGGATCAGGGAAATAACACGCTCAGCGACCTGGACCGCGTCGCCCACCAAATCGTTGCCGGCAGCCGCCAGCGCAAGGATCTGACCGGCCTGCTGACCACCTTCTCGGCCAACGACCCGCAGGTGCTGGTCACCATCGACCGCGAGAAGGCCAAGGCGATGAACATCCCGCTCTCGCAGATCACCAACACCCTTAGCGTCTTCATGGGCTCGGAGTACATCAACGACTTCGATTACAACAACCGCGCCTATCGTGTCTTTGTGCAGGCCGACCAGCCCTTCCGCATGACTGCCCGCGATCTGCACAGCTATTATGTCCGCTCCGACTCCGGCCAGATGATCCCGCTCGACAACCTGGTCACGGTGACCGAGAGTTCCGGCCCGCCGGTCATCACCCACTACAACCTCTTCCGCGCGGTCGAAATCGACGGCTCGCCGGCGCGCGGCTACAGCTCCGGCCAGGGACTCGCGGCCATGGAGGATCTCGCCAAAAAGACCATGATCCCCGGCATGAACTTCGAATGGACTGGCCTGACGCTGGACGAGATCGAGTCGGGCGGCAAGGCGCTGCTGATCTTCAGCCTTGGCATTCTGGTCGTCTATCTCACCCTCTCGGCGCTCTACGAGAGCTTCGCGCTGCCCTTCATCATTCTGCTGGCTGTGCCGATGGCGGTGCTGGGCGCGCTGGGTTTGGTCTCGCTCCGCGGCCTTTCCAACGACGTGTATTGCCAAATCGGCCTGGTCATGCTGATCGGCCTCTCAGCGAAGAACTCGATCCTGATCGTCGAGTTTGCCGAGCAGCTCCGTAAAAAAGGCCGCTCCATCGCCGATGCCGCCGCCGAGGCGGGCGCGCTGCGTCTCCGGCCCATTCTGATGACTTCGTTCGCCTTCATCCTGGGCGTGCTGCCGCTGGTCTTCGCCACCGGCGCGGGCGCGCTGGGCCGCCGCTCCGTGGGAACCACCGTCGTCGGCGGAATGCTGCTCTCCACCGTGCTCAACCTCTTCTTCATTCCCGTGCTCTATGTGATTCTGAGCCGTCTGCTCAGGCGCGGGGATAAACCCGAGCCTGGCGAAACTCCCGGACCGGAGCCGGCCGAGGCATGATGCACTGAGACCCGTACAGCACCATCAGAGAGATGTGCATCAAATGATATTCTTGCACCATTTCTTCTGATGGTGCATACTATCCCTATGAGAACCAGCATCACACTAGACGAAGATATCTACCAACACGCAACGCTTTACGCCAAAGGGCGGGGCGTCACACTGAGTACTGCGGTCAGCGAAATAGCGCGCAAAGGTCTTGAGGCCATGCATTCAACCAGTCCTTCCNNATGGTAAAGGAATTTCAGGAGGACGAGATTGAGTAGGCAGAGGTATCTGCTTGACGTGAATGTCTTGATCGCCCTAGTGGAGCCCACGCACATTCATCATCGAGTGGTAATGAAGTGGTTTAATACTCCCGGCCTCGATTGGGGGCTTTGCGCCTTTTCCGAAGCCGGCTTTCTTCGGGTTGTGACGAATCCAAAGGCCGGATCCTACACCGTAGAAGAAGCGACCGTTTTGCTGGCGGGATTGGCCAACCATCCTGGCTATTGGTTTTGGTCGGTATCGGCCGGGTGGTCAATCATTTCCGAACCTTTCCGTGACAGGGTATTCGGCCATCAGCAAATAACGGATGCATATTTGCTGGGTCTCGCTATCCAAGAACATGGCGTACTGGTCACACTGGACAAGGCGATCAGATTTATAGCAGGCGAGCGGTACAGCAAAAATGTACTGGTTCTCGAATAGCTGTCGGAGCCAAAACACGCGGAGCTTTCGTGGTTTTCTGTACTTTGACCCGCACCGTAGGTGCTGCTGCCCCACCACAGGTGGTCACTGCGCCTCGCGATGCGCGATTACGTAATCCTTGATCCGGTCGTAGACCTGGCTGGTCACGATGCCGCGCTCCAATAGCTCCTGCTTTGTGCGGTAAGGCCGGAAGCGAACGATGCGCGCGGCCCAGACGCGCGTCATGCCGGGAATCTTGAGCAGCTCATCGACGCTAGCGTGATTGATGTCAATGCGCGCCTCCGGTGGCGGAGCCGTTGCCGATGTTTTGGGCACGCCGCGCGTGTCGCGATCCTGGTTCTGCGCCATTCCGGCAAGGCACACAAACAGCATTGTAGCCGCCAAAGCCGCAAATTGCGTTCGCGCTCGCACGCCTCCATTCTCCGCCCCGCCGCGCCTCGCTCGCAAGCCGGCAATTTGGAAAAAGGCCCAGATCGCCATTTTCAAGCTCGAATGTACGGCGGACCTGCAACAATTGATGTATGGCAGGACTCCCCGTTACTCCCATTCCTGGCGGTCGCATACGCAAACGCGTCTTTGGCCGGGTCAGTCTGATCGTTCTTCTCGCAATGGCTGCGCTGCTGGTTCTTTGCCTGGTCTTCTCCTGGACCACACGCGACTCCATGGCGCATCTCTCCTTTCTCTCTGGGCAGGGTAACGTCCGCAGCGTTGAGAAGAGCCAAACGACCCTCGTCGATCTGCATCCCTGGCAAACGGCCGAAGCCCTGGCGCCGCTGGCCGTCACAGCAGAGGAGACGGAGTACGCGCACGAAGCCGAACGTCTGGCCGATCACGAGGTGGACCAGGCTTTTGCCTCGGCATTGCGCCAAGCCAGCGCGCAGGCGCTGCATCGCAACCTCACAGGCGATGCGCTTGCGCTCTCGCAGAGAGTCATACAGCTTCAACAACTCATCAAGG
>PLPA01000189.1 GCA_003159355.1 Acidobacteriaceae bacterium
CGCAATCAGCGGGCTGATGACCAGAGCCGTTCCACCCAGCGCAATCGCCGGCAACTGGTAGCAGAGCGACTTGCCAAAGCCGGTCGGCATCACCAGCAACAGGTCGCGCCCCGCAATGGCCGCGCGGCAGACCGCCTCCTGATTGGCGCGGAAGCGCGCAAAGCCGAAGACCGAGCGCAGCAACTCGGCGAGCTTAACCGGCTCCGTCTCCGCGTCCGAATTGGTTGGAGTCGTCAATAGAAAATGGTCGAAGCGCGAAGAACAACAGCGCAAAAAGCGCGAAGCGCCCCCTTCCAACTTTACAGGAAGTGGAAAGACGAAAAAATTCGAGGTTATCCTCGCTGAGTTTGAATCGACGTATTAGCCGAATGCGCTTGCCCCACCGCAGGGGTCTACAGCAGCTTGCCCGCCGCCAGGTCGCGGATCAGCCCGTGGTCGGCGGCCAGGAACTCATAATCGGAAAGGTCTTCGAGGCGGACCCAGCGCACCTGTTGATAGATGCGGGCCTCGATCTCGCCGGCGAACTCATGCACGGCAAAGAATTGCAGATCGACGGCGCCGCCATGGCGGTAGTTGTGGCGAACGCGGGTGACGCGGGGGCCGATGGTGGCGCGAATGCCAAGTTCTTCGTCCAACTCGCGGGCCAGCGCCTGCTCAGGGCTTTCGCCGGCCTCGATCTTGCCGCCGGGAAACTCCCACAGCAGCGCCATTGGCTGATCGGGACGGCGCTGGCCGATCAGGACTTCGCCGCCGCGCACAATCAGCGCCGCCGCCACGAAGCGCAGCGCGGGACCGGCAGGCCGAGGATGGGGTTGAGGCTGGAGTTCTTCCACGCTTCTAGTGTAAATGCATCAACGGGTTGAGGGGTTAAACTTACTCTCCCCCCACGGCCGCCGCCGCCTCGCCCTCGACCGCCGCAGGCCGGAAGTAGCCCCAGCCGCGCTTGGCCGCCGCTTCGATCAGCGCCGGCGAGGGGTTGACCGGGAAGGCGCAGCGCCCGAGCTCCAGCATCGCCAGATCGTGCACGGAGTTGCCGAAGACCGCATCGGGGTGGGCGAGTCCTACGCGCTTGAGCGAGACAGCCTTGGCCGCGTCGGTAGGCACGTCCACCAGCTCGGAGGTGATGAGGCCGTCCACAACGCGTACCTCGGCTGCCAGCACGCGCTCCGCGGGAATGCCGAAGTCGCGCACGCCCTCGGCGACCACCCACTTGTTGGTGGAGCTGACGGCCCACAGCGCGACGCCGGCCTGGCCGAGCGTGGCCACCAGTTGCGCCATCTCCGCGAAGATGCGCGGCCGCACAAACTCGCTCACATAGCGGGCGGCGGCCGCGCGCAACTCCTCATCGCGCAACCCCGCGTAGAGCTGCACCATCTCGCCGCAAATCTCCACTTCGCTTACACGCCCGGCCAGGTAGCCGCGATAGCGCGTATCCATCCAGGTGGTGGCGGAGCGCGAAACCAAGCCCTGCTCGAGGCTCCAGGCCATGAAGCCATAACCGGCGTCGCCGCCCCACAGCGTTCCATCGCAATCGAAGACCGCAACCCTGGGGTTGCCGTCGAGAACCAGCCGCTCAAACTCCTCGGAGGTCCAGCGCGTGATTTCAATTTGCCTGCCGTTCAAACGTTCCTCTTGTCGTGATCGAATAAATTCGTCTGACTCTATTTTCATTCAAATCGCGCGGTTTTGCACGTGAAGGTTTGATGAAGCGCCTGGTTGAGCAACAGAATGGAAGGGGTTGTGGGCGGCGTAGGAATTAAGCGGCGCGGGGCGTGAGCTTGATGCCGAGCGCCTTTATCACGCCCAGAAAGGTTGAGAGCCGTGGATCGCCGGTGGCCGAGAGAGCCTTATAAAGCGCTTCGCGCGTGATCCCGGCTTCGGCGGCAAGCTGCGTCATGCCCTTGGCGCGCGCAACGTCGCCAAGCGCGGTGGCGATCAAGGTAGGGTCGCCGTCTTCAAAAACGACACGAAGATAGGCGGCAATGCGGCCGGGGGTGTCGAGATACTCCGAAGGGTCCCAGAGGGTTGTTTTAAGCGCCATTTAGAGCCTCCGGTGCCATATGGTCGCGCTGCTCGGTGTGCGCTTGAGGAACATTGCGGACAGGCGGGCCTTGGTCGTCTGTTAACTATAGTTCACGAGCATATTTCATTCAACAAGGGGTGATCTCTGGCCATTTCCCCGGAAAAAAGCGAAAGGTGAGGCACTGGGTATCAGTTGAAGAATTCGAGCCTCGTGGGCTCGATAGTCATCCGACCAATACCGCATTTTACAATTTTCCCCTCAATCCATCCGTGCGTAAGCCTCCGCTTATCCGGCGAGTTTGCAAGCAGGTTAGGTTCAACTACTGTCTTCAATCGGGGGTAGTCGGCGACCTCAACTCTCACATCGATCTTTGCACCCCAAGTCTGGTCGCCATAAGCAAGGGTGACTAGGCAATGTCTCTCATCCAATGCGAACAAGCTGAAGAAAATAACAGGCCAGCTAACTGACAGTCCGACATAGTTGGCGCCAACTTGCTCTCGCTGGAAAGGTGGGGCATTATCGACTGTTATGGCGATCTCATTGCCGGAAGGTAAACTCGCAATCCTCCCAACATCTGGGTCTCTAACGACATTTGCGAGAAGTTCTCTCTCTCTCAGGCTGAGGTCTGCACTATCGGATTTGTGAGTAGAGACATATCTCACGCTCGCTGTCTGGAGATTTTGCGAGATATTGCCACCGAATTCGGATTTAGTGATTAATGAAGCAGGAACCACATCATCGTTGATTGTCGATTCACTGTTCCTGTGTTTATTCACCCCATCTATCAAAAGAAGCAAAATGCCAGTTGCAAAGACGACAGGAGTGACCCACGGGTAAAACTGGAAATGGATTGTTGGTACCCTCTGGGCCCATTCTCCAATCTGATGCCAGCGTCCAGGGGCATCAACGAGCCACAGAAACCTGTCCCAGGCCCAGATGACAATGGATAGCAATGTTGCGCCGAATCCCGCTTTGCCGGTCCTTACCTTCCACTTGTCCGCGAACCATTTCAGTATGCCTTTATGATCCTTGGGGTTATCGTTAATGGGCGCTTGCGGGCTTGGTACTTGTGGCAAGTTTGGAACTGCCGGGATGATTACACTGGGCTTTTGGCGCGACCTGAATTTAGCTTCACGTAAGCGATTGGCTACGTCCTTGTAAAGTTGGTTGCTGACCCGCGCCTGCTCCCTTGCGAAGGCCTGTTGAACTGCCACGGCCTGTTGACCCCGTATTGCGGGTGGGAAAGACAAATGGTTTGGCACGCTCGTTAATGACCTGATGTGCTGAAGCATTTCTTTTTCAACTGATTCGTCAACCTCAATGCCGCATTTCTCCAGCGCTTCGAGGTAACTTGTTATTGTTGCCTCAGCTCTGGTACGAAAAGCGTGAATCTTCGCGTTGCTGTATGCGATTGGAATAGCAGCACTGTTGTGTGTTTGCTGTGCTTCCCATACGAGGCGGCGTTCATATGCGGACTCTTCGTCCCGCAACTTCAGGCTGGTTGCAGCCCTCAGCTCATGTAAATGGTGTCGGAAGTCATTATCGATGGGCACGATTGCATTCTACTCCTGCGGAGATCGGTCAGGACTCGGGCTGGGATGGGTGAAAATACTGCCAGATGGTTTCGGCCGTTTTGCGCGGCACGACCGCGGCCAGCGATTCGGCCGTAGCTTGCTGCACCTCGCGCAAACTGCCAAAGTGAGTGAGCAGGCGCTGTCTTGTCTGCGGGCCGACGCCGGGAATGTTCAGTAACTCGCTGTCGCGGTCGCGCATGGCGCGGCGCTGGCGATGATAGCCGACGGCGAAGCGGTGGCTCTCGTCGCGGATGAGCTGCACCAGATGCAGCACCGGCGAATGGCGGTCGAGGACGATAGGCTCCTCCTCGTTGCCGTAGAGGTAGATGACCTCCTCCTTTTTTGCAATCGACGCCAGCGGCAGCGAAGTAATTCCAAGCGATTCCAGCGCCTCGGCGGCCGAGTGAAGCTGGCCAAGGCCGCCATCGACCAGGATCAGCGACGGCATCGGCTGCTTCTCTTCCTGTACGCGCTTGTAGCGCCGTCCAACCACTTCCTTCATCGCCGCGAAGTCGTCCACGCCGCTGACGGTCTTCACCTTGAATTTGCGATAGGCCTGCTTGTTCATCGCGCCGTCTTCCCAGACCACCAGGGAGGCCACCGTCTCCGCGCCCTGAATGTGGGAGATGTCGAAGCACTCGATGCGGCGGGGCAGCTCGGGCAGCATCAGCGCCTCGGCCAGCGCCTCCTGAATGGTCTTGCGCGAGGGCTCCAGCACGCGGAAGCGCTGAATGTACGACTGCTTGGCGTTCAGGCCGGCCAGATCGACCAGCGAGCGTTTTTCTCCGCGCTGCGGGACCGCGATCTCGATGCGATGGCCGGTGCGCTCGCTGAGCAGCGCGGCCAGAGCCTCGCGGTCGTCGAAGTCCGTGGGGACGAGGATCGAGCGCGGGACGTACTGCTGGTCGATGTAGAGCTGCTTTAGGAGAGCGCTGAAGACTTGGCCGGCGTGAAAAGACGGCTCTGGCTTTGTCGTTTCCCAGGTCCCAGAATCGGGACCTGGGCCACCCATCCTCAATGGTTGTCCGGCATTTCCCTCAGGGGCTAAAGCCCGCTCCCATTTTGGTTCGTTAGCGGCACGGCTGAAGCCGTGCCCTTTCAAAACTTTGGCATTCGTGGAATTCAAATCCAGTTCAGTTTCTTCCGGCGCGGCGGTATCGAGCAGCTCCGGCAGATCCTCCCAGAAGAACTCGCGGCGGTCGACGATCTTGCCGGCGCGGACGTGGAAGAGATTCACGGCCAGCGAGCCGTCCTCAAAGTGGTAGCCGAAGACGTCGGCGTCATCGTCCTGCCCGGCGGTGGCGGCGCGCTGCTTTTCCTGAAGCTGGTGAACGGTGGAGAGCTGGTCGCGCAGCTTGGCGGCAGCCTCGAAGCGCTCGCTCTGGGCTGCCTCCATCATGCGCGTGGTGAGCGTCCGTTCCAGCTCGGCGTGGCGGCCTTCCAGCAGCAAAGCGGCGTCGCGCACCGCGCTGGCATAAATCTCCGGCGTGGTAAGCTCCTCGACGCAGGGGCCGAGGCAGCGATGAATGTAGTACTGCAGGCAGGCGCGCTGGTGGTAGCGGGAGAGATCGACCTTGCAACTGGGAATGAGAAAGCTGCGATGGATCAGCTCGACGACGCGCCAAGCCAGGTTGCTGGGAAAGTATGGGCCGTAGTAGGCCGCGCCGTCCTTCAGCAGCCGCCGCGTCACGAAGACCTTGGGGAAGCGGTCCCTCATCGTCAGCTTGATGTAGGGATAGCTTTTGTCGTCCTTGAGCAGAATGTTGAAGCGCGGCTTGCGCTCCTTGATCAGGTTGGTTTCGAGCGCCAGCGCCTCGGACTCGTTGCCGACCAGGATGTATTCCAGATCAACGGCCTCGCGCATCAGCGAGCCCGTTTTGGCGTCGGCCTGCGACGACTCCAGCAGGTAAGAGCGAACGCGCGCGCGCAGGTTCTTGGCCTTGCCCACGTAGATCACCGTGCCCTCGGCGTTCTTGTAGAGGTAGACGCCGGGCTGCGTGGGCAGAGTGCGGATTTTCTCGTAAAGGTCCATGGGCGGGCGCGGTGGCCAGTTTCTAGGATAGCGGGAACAGCTTCTAGCTCCTAGCTTCTAGCCTTTAGCCTTGTGCTTGAGAAAGCTAATAGCTAGAAGCTAGAGGCTAGAAGCTCTCTTGCATCAAGCATTCTTTACCGGTTTGCGTAAAAAGTACACGGCTGGCGCGCGGGGAAGCCGACGGAGACTGGGCCGCAAGGCGCTTGTTTTCAGAGCATTGAAGGGGTATGGGCATTTGGCTAGGCGAATGCATTACACAAGGCGACAGGAAAAGCCAACTTGGCCGGCGGATTTGCCGCACGGCATGAAGCGAGGCAGGAGAAAGGATCAAAAAATGAACGCATATCGGTTTGGAGTGTTGAGTTTGGCGGCGGGGTTGGCCGTAGTGGGCGCGACGGGGTGCGCAACCAAGAATTATGTGCGCAACCAGACGGCGCCGCTGGTGGATCAGGCCAATCAATTGGACAGCAAGACAGCGGCCAACAACCGGCAACTTCACGACGTAGGCGACCGGGCGCAGGCGGGGATCACTCAGGCGCAAGGCACGGCCGACACGGCCAATCAGAATGCGCAGGGCGCGGCCAAGGCCGCCGGCGATGCCGACACCGCGGCTGGCTTGGCGGTGCATCGCGCCGACTCGCTGGAGAGCGTAGTGAAGGGGCTGGATGATTACAAGCCGATCGGCAATGTCGCGGTGACCTTCGGCTTCGACAAAGCGGTGCTGACCAAGGATGACCGCGTGGAACTGGACGGCTTTGCCGAACAGATTGGCTCGGCCAAGGGCTTCATCCTGGAAGTGACGGGCGGAACCGATGCGACCGGGCCGGCGCAGTACAACTATGAGCTGAGCCAGCGGCGCGCCGATGCGGTGGTGCAGTACTTGGCGGCAAAGTACGAGATTCCCGCTCATCGGTTTTACCTGATCGGCATCGGCAAGGATAAGGCAGTGGCTCCGAACACCACCGCCGAAGGACGCAAACAGAATCGGCGCGTGGAGGTACGGCTGCTGTCGAATGCAAATGCAGTTGATGTGCCGGCGCAGACGGCGGCTGTGCGGTAGGGGTTGTAAAGAGTTACAAGGTTTGATGCTTCCTGAACAAAGGCAGGGCCGGTCCGTGTTGCGGATCGGCCCTGTTTGCGATTGCGCGGACTTGCGACATACGCGGCCCGAGGCATTCATAAGCAGCGCTCAAGCCGCGGCCAGCCGCTTGAGCCGAATGTGGCCTGCGGGAATCTGCGCCAACTCGTAGTGAGCCTGTTGGGTGATCCAGCTCTGTGCGCTGCCGCCGAAGACTTGAGCGAGCCGTATGGCCATCTCCGGCGAGATGCCGCGCTTGCCGTTGACCAGTTCGGAGAGAGTGGTGCGCGTGACGCCCAGAGCTGCCGCCGCCTGCGTGATGGTGAGGCCGAGCGGCTCGATGCATTCGCAGAGAACAACACTGCCGGGATGCGGCGGATTCTTCATCGGCATAGGGAAACCTCCTTAGTGGTAATCAAGATAATCGACCTCAAACGCATGGCCCTCCGCGAATCGAAATGTGATTCGCCAATTGGCTCGAACCGTGACCGCCGAGACGCCGTGCAATTCACCCTTCAGCGTGTGCAGGTTAAATCCGGGAAGATTCATATCCTCAGCTGTGTTGGCTGAATCCAGGCGTGCGAGGATATTACGCAGCTTCGTCAGATGTTCCACCTTAACGCCTCTTGGGTCATCATCCTCGTAGAGGCGTTTCAGCCCCTTGTGGCGGAAAGATTGAATCATAAACAATCGTAATGCGTAACGTAACGCAGGTCAAGCGGAATCTTTCACCATTTCCAATGAGGGGCTATCGCTGCTGGCGGATGTGTTCCGCGCGGACCTGCTCTGCTGTAAAAAGGCAGAGGAAGGGCACGCCGGCAGCGGCAGCTTCGACGGCGGGCCGTCCGTTGGCCTCCTCGCGCTCGACGATGCACACCACGGCGGAGACGATCATGCCGGCCTCGCGCGCGGCCTCGATGGCGTTGATGGTGGATGCGCCGGTGGTGCAGACGTCGTCCACGATGACCACGCGCGCGCCGGGGCTGTTAAAGCCTTCGATGCGGCGGCCGGTGCCGTGGGTCTTCTCCGCCTTGCGCACCAGAAAGCCGTGCAGCAGCGGCGCTCCCGGCTTCGATTGCGCGCGCCAGGCGCTGGCCGTGGCCACATTGGAGACGATGGGGTCCGCGCCCAGCGTGAGTCCGCCGACGGCATCGGCCTCAATGCCGTGCTCTTCCAGCAGCTCAAGGATGGCGTGGCCGGTGAGGCGTCCGCCCTCGGCGTGCAGCGTGGTAGTGCGGCAATCAACGTAGTAGTCGCTGGTGCCACCGGAGGAAAGCTTGAATTGGCCAAGGCGGAAGCTCAGGCGGGCGAGAATCGAAAGCAATTGCTGGGCGTGGGTGGTCATTGGATTGATTGTAATTCGTTACCGGAGACGAGTACATCACCGACCCACCCAGGCTGGCTGCGAAGCCGTGATGTGCGACGAATCGCACGCGGAACTTCGATTCCCTGCTCGTTTACGACTGGTTTGCCATATTGTCGCCTACATCCGGCTCAGATTCTGAGCGGCCTTCCCCATTCTTTTGTTTGGATCGCCGCACCCAGGCCAAGTCAGGCCGCGATGAGCCAGCGCCGCGCCGCTCCAACTCCGCCGAAGCGCCGGTGTAGCGGAAGTACTCGCGCTGGGCGGAGGTGATCTTCAGGCCAATCTCGCCAACGGATTTCATGCGCATTTAACCAGCCCTTCTGGCCAAATTATAACGCCGGGCCAATTGGCCCGTATTATTGCACCGTTCCCTGCGGCCTGAGCCGGCGCAGGTCCAGGGCGCACTCGACGGCATTCTGCGCCTGGATGCGCAGGTTGTCCGAGGCGGCCCATAGCCACAAGCGCGAGACCTGGCTGGAGTTGCGCGCGTCCAATTCGGGCCGCAGGCGCACCAGCACGTCGTTCTGGCCGGTGGCCGCCAGGTTCGAGGGAGAATCGGTCTCTTCGAGGACCAAGTCTAAATGGCCGCCGCTCAGAGCCTCTTCCAGAGTGGCAATCTCCACGGGCCGCTCCAGCTCGAGGCCAATCGAAAAGGTGTGGCCGTGAAAGACCGGGGCGGAGACGAGATGCAGGGCCAGCGCGGGCCAGCGCCCATGGGAGAGTGCGGCGTATTGGCGGCGAATCCGCGCCTCCACCGCGCCCAGGCTGACCTTGGCGGCTTCTCCCAGGCCGGCCAGCAGGTTATAGGCCGCCTGAGTGTCGTAGAGCTCGCGCGGAATGCCCTGGAAGCTGAGCAGGCTCACGGTCTGCTGATGGAGCTCGTCCAGCGCGGCGCGGCCAAACTCGCTGGCCGGCAGCAGCAGCGTGGCGAAGACTGTGCGCACCGGAGCGGCCTGTTGCAGGCGTTCCAGCAGCAGCGCCAGCGCCAGCGCCGCGGGGTTTGCCGGGACCACGGCGGGGGTAAACAGGTCAACGGCAGCCGCCTCGGAACTGAGCCAGGGGGCGCGGACGAGCACACCCGTCTCCTGGTCGAGAGCGCCGCTCAGGTCAAGAACCGTGGAACCCGCGCGCAGCGCCGCGCGCCAGTGCTTGCGGGTCAGATCCTCCGTGCCGCAGAAGAAGGTGAAGTCCACGTGGTCGAAGGCGTCGGGAGCGATGGCCTGGACGAAGGTGATCTCATCGCCCACCTGGTCCAACTGGCCCTGCGCCTCTTCCTCGTCCAGCAGCACGAAGTGGGCCGTCGCCAGTGGCGACTCCGACAAGGCATCCTTCAACTCCCGGCCCACCAGGGTTGAGGCTCCGGCAATAGCGATCTTGTACACAGGCATTCCTTTGGCTTGATTGTTTCGATGCGAAGACTACGGCCGCTTCAGCGGCTCCGGTTCGGTTGCTGCTGGTTCGGGCTGAGGGGCGTCCGCACCCGTCGCCTCCCGGCGCCGCCGCCACGACCACGAGTACGCCGCCCGCGCCCAGATGCCGCTGAACATGTAGACCAGAGCCAGTGTGAAGAGTACCCCTTGGGAAAACTTGAGGACCAGGAAGAGCACAATCGAAATGAAAATCAGGATCTGGTAGGGATGGCGGCGGGAGAAGTTGAGTTCCTTGCCGGACCAGAATCGCCAGGTGCTGACCATCAGGAAGCCGCTCGTGCCCACCAGAGCCATCCAGATCAACGCGACCCACCAGTCCATCACCGGATAGCCGCCGCAGAAATGAACGCTGGCGGCCAGCAGTCCGGCCGCCGCCGGTATGGGCATGCCCACAAAATACTTCCGGTCCGGCCGCCCTGGATTGCGAGGCTGGGCGTCGTGGCTGATATTGAAGCGCGCCAGCCGCGAGACTCCGCCGATAAGAAACAGGAAGCAGATGAAGGCTCCGGCGTGAAGCAGATTCTCATGCATCTGCGGATTGATCGCTTCAGACAAAAAGTGAAAGCCCCAGATCAGCGCCAGCAGGCTGGGCGCAACGCCGAAGGTGATCGCGTCGGCCAGCGAATCCAGTTCCTTGCCAAAGTCGCTGCACGTGTTCGTCATGCGCGCGATGCGGCCGTCCAGCGAATCCAGGGGGATGGCGATCAGGATGGCGATGGCCGCCCAATCCAGGTGCTGATGCACGTCGCCGATGCCGGTGAGGGCCGCCATGGTCTGGGTAATGGAAACGTAGCCGGCGGCGATGTTGCCCACGGTGAACAGCGAAGGTAGCAGGAACATTCCGCGGCGCAGCCGCGCCTGTGCTCTGGCCCTGGCGAGTGAGGCATCGGTTTGGTTCACGGGCGGTCTCCTTGGGGTTCACCGGGCTGCACGCTGGCGCTAATGGTCCTCTTCACGCTTGACAAAAACGACGCCATCTCCGAGTCCGCCATGGCGGCCAGCACGCTGGAGCCGCCTTTGACGCGCTGGCCCACCTTCACGCGCAGTTCAGCCTCTGCCGGCAAAAGCACGTTCACGCGGGAGCCGAACTTGATGAGGCCCACCCGCTGCCCTCGCTCCACCCGGTCGCCCTCCTTGAGGTTGAAGACGATGCGCCGGGCCAGCAGGCCGGCGATCTGCTTGAAGGTGACCTCGTATCCATCGCCCCGCACAATCACGATGTTCTGCTCGTTCCGGTCGGCCGAGGCCGGGTTCATGGCGTTCAGGTACTGGCCCTTCTGATAGCACACGCTGGCGAGGACGCCGGCGATCGGCGAGCGGTTCACATGCACATCGAAGACGCTGAGGAAGATGCTGATCCGCTGCCGCGGCCCCTGGGGGGTGGCAATGACGGCCGTTTCGGTCACCAGGCCGTCTCCGGGCGAGACAATCAGCCCCGGCCCGGTGGGAATCGTCCGCACGGGATCTCGGAAAAACCAGAGAAAAAACGCCGCCAGTAGCACGGGCGCGATGCTCCACGCCCAGTTGCCCGTGGCCCACGCCAGCACAACCGCTACTGCCAGCAAGCTCACACCGTAGATGTACCCGTCACGAACCATAGTCCCAGACGATTATACGGCTCCTAGGCGTGTATGCAGACACAGCAACACGCGGCACGGGTGGCACACTCCCCACTCGGAGGCCGCGCAGGGCTGGCGCTCGGGCAAATCGCCTGCGTTCAATGCTGCCGAAAAAACCTAAGCTGTGACCGGCATTCTGCGCTCCAGGGTGAAGATCAGATCCTTGGCGTGCAGTTTAAGCTTCTTGAGCTTGATTTCCTCGATCTGCTCCTCTGTGGAGAGATAAGGCTTTTGCAGCAACTCTTCCAGCCGCTGAGCGTAATGATGATGTTCGGCTTGCAGGCGATCTATTTCTGCGCTCAGCGTGGAATCCTGTATTTCATCCATCCAGCACCTCCGTGTGCTAAGGAACACTTACATATATCGTCTTCGCGGCACAACCCGCAAGCTAAAAAGAACCGGAAGTAACCTCCGGCTGTGGAATTCAGCGCGGAAAAGCGTCTTGCGTGACGGCAATCACGAACTGTTCCGTTAGACGCACGGAATCAGTCTTCGGTCACCCTGAGGCGCGGGGCACTCACAGCCGGAGGCGCATCAGGATCGCATCTTCAACCGGATCATGGTAGTAGCGCGGTCGATGGCCGGTTTCCACAAAGCCCAACTGCCGGTAGAACTCAAGCGCCGGCTGGTTGGCGGCACGCACCTCCAGCATAATCCCAAAAACCTCTGCTGTGCGCAGTTCCGCTGCCAGAGAGAAAAATAGTTGCCGGGCCAGTCCCCGCCGCTGGGCCGCGGGAGCAACCGCGATCATCTCCAACTCCGCCTCCGGCGGCAGCAGGCTGGCCACGGCAAAACCTGCCACCATGCCCGCCGCTGGCTCCTCAACCACCATCGCGATGCGCGGCGGAGCGGCCTCAGGCTCCAGCGCGGCCAGGTAAGCGCAGCGCGGCCATTGGGGCGCATCCCTCAGGCTCTCGGCGATTTCCATCACCCGGTCTAGGTCCGCTGGGGTCATGCGGCGGATCAAAGCGGAGGGGGGAAGGGAACTCATGGGCGTTGCGGCTCCGTAGCGGCCGGCTCGCCGAAGATCTCCGCATCCGAGCGGCGCAGGTAATGGCCGTCCAGCAGCGCCAGATCGACGAACTCGCCGGCGGCGGCACGTGACGCGCAGAGCTGAAGAGCATCGGCAGCGGTGGGCGCGGCGGTGCGGATCAGTTCCGCGTCCGGCCAAGCCGACCCGAACAATTCGGCGGCGGCATCATCACAGAGAGCAATCCGCGTGGGCACTGGGTCGATGGCCGCAAGCTCATGCGCTCCCGCCAGCAGTTCCCGCGCTGGCTCGCCCGGAGCACCCACCCGCAAGAAGACCTCATGGCGATGCGCATCAAGAGCCGCCGATCCCACGCCGGCCTTCGCCGCCAGCACTTCCAGCCGCGAAACGGCGATTACCGGAATCCGCGCCGCCTCGGCAAAGCCCTTCACGGCGCTCAAGCCCACGCGCACGCCGGTAAAGCTGCCGGGGCCGTTGACGGCCACGATAACCCCCACTTCTCGCAGGGTCACGCCGCCGCGCGCAAGCACCTCGCTGACAGCCGCAACCAAAGTAGAGGAATAGCTGCGCCCTTCCAGCTCAATTTGGCCGAGAATCTCGACTGACTGGCCGTCCCAGCGCCCCAGCGCCACCGAGCCGGTTGGGCCGCAGGTGTCGATGCCGAGCAGAAGCTTGACGGTCTGTGTTTGCGCTGCGAAAGATGGCGGATGAATAAGCATGATTTCGAGGATTACAAAGTTAGAACAGCGCTCATGCGGAAAGTCGGCTTTCCTCGGTTTCAAGTTGCAAATGCTTCATCCACCTTGCCGAACCATAAACTCCGGCCAGCAAGCCTGAGACTAAGTGCGCTACATCCATCTCCGGCCAGTACAATCCTGTACCGCGTCCCAATAACTCAATGTTATTAAGAGCGTTCGGTTCCGCTTCGGTTAATCCCTGAAGCAGTCTGCGCGGAACGCTGAGTGTGACGCCATTCTCCAAAAGAAGAATAATGCTGTCTGTGCCGTCGGAATAAGAAGCGCGGACAACCCTTCTATCATACTTTTCAAGTCTGCGCGCCTCTTCGATTGAGGCATCGATCTCATCATCAGTGGTTGTTACTGTCGCTATCTCAGGCATGGGCATCCTCCCAGCATTGAACGAGTTCGTCTAAGTGCGCTGCCGCTACTCGTAAAACGTGCCTCACATCGCTGCGGCTGGCATTCCCCGGCCGTACAGCATCGCTTCGTTTCGCCCGCGCAACATTTCTATGAGGTTTGTCGTGCAGTTCCACGATGACCTCGGTCTCCGCATAGAATCCATGCACGTGGCGGGGTTCATGATCTTCAAGATAAGCGACAAACCGGACGCCATCGAGTCGAATCGAACCCATGCCTCCAGAATACGCCTATTTTGGCTCCGAAGAACCAGCGATTACACCGCCCCGAGCGCCTGCTCCAGGTCGGCGATCAGGTCATCCTTGTCCTCAATGCCCACCGAGAGCCGGATGCGTCCCTGCGTGATTCCCATCCTGGCGCGCACTTCTTCGCTCACCGAGCCGTGCGTGGTCGTGGCCGAGTGCGAGGCCAGCGATTCGACGCCGCCCAGAGACTCCGCGCTCAAGAAGATTTTGATCGCCGCCAGGAACCGGCCCACAGCTTCACGCGACTCCACCTCGAAGCTCATCATCGAACCAAATCCCTTTTGCTGCTTCACGGCCAGATCATACTGCGGATGGCTCTTCAACCCCGGATAGGCCAGCTTGCTCACCTTGGGATGCGTCGCGAGAAACTCCGCCACGGCGCGGCCATTCTCCTCATGCTGCCGGATGCGCAGCGGCAGCGTCCGGATGCCGCGCAGCACCAGGAAGCACTCGAAGGGCGACAACACGCCGCCGGCCGCCTTCTGCACTAGCAGAAACCGCTCCTTGTGCTCGGGCGTCGAGCCGATCAGCGCCCCGCCCAGCCCGTCCGAGTGGCCGTTCAGGTACTTGGTTGTCGAATGCATCACAATGTCCGCGCCCAGCGCCAGCGGGCTTTGCAGCACCGGCGACAGGAAGGTGTTGTCCACGCTGACCTCAATGCCGCGTGCGTGGGCGATCTCGCTGACAGCCGCAATGTCGGTCAGCACCATCAGCGGATTGCTGGGCGTTTCAATGTGAATCAGCTTGGTGGCCGGTCGGATCGCCGCGGCAACCGCTTCAAGATTGCTCGTGTCCACGTACTCAATCTCGATGCCGTAGCCCGACACGATGCGGTCGAAGAGCCGTACCGTGCCGGCGTACACGTCCTTGGAACAGATCAGGTGGTCGCCCGCCCTCAGCATCGCCACCAGCGCCGAGATCGCCGCCATCCCGGAGGTAAACGCATGGCCGCTCGTGCCGCCTTCCAGCGCCGCCAGAGCCTCTTCCAGACGGTCCCGCGTCGGGTTGCCGGCGCGCGAGTAGTCCCAGCCGCGGTCCGTGCCGATGCCGGTCAGCTCAAAGGTCGAGGTAAGGTAAACAGGCACATTCACAGCGCCCGTCAGCGGGTCCGGATACTGCCCGGCATGAACGGCAAGGGTCGAGTATTTGTAGGGGGAAATGGACATGGTTTGCGCTTGATCTCCTGATTTTCAGCTTATCGTATCGAGCGTTTGCGGGTTCCCGGCTCTCTACCGGTTCACGAACACCGTCTGCTTGTCGGTCTTGAGGTCAAAGGCGTCGGCGGGCAGCGGCTGATTAGTCTTGAAATTGAAGTAGAAACAGACCCGGTATTGGCCGGGACCCTCTTCGAAAATCTGTTTCAGGCTTACCGCCCTCTCGGTGTCCAGCCAGATTGTCACCTTGGGAATGTTTTTCCTCACCGTGGGATCCTTGGCCACCATTTCGAGCTTTTCGGTCTTCACGCCGTCAATCATTTCGGGGCCCAGGTACTTGATCTCCCACTTCTCTTCCAGGCTCTTGCCACTGGCGCCAAAGCCTAGCATCAGGTAGCTCTCATACTGGCTTACTTTGCTGAATCTGGTTACCTGATTGGTCAGCTTTTCATACAATTTGAAGACTCCGCTCGTGTAGGAGTACACCTTCGACGCAATTTTTCCGTTCAGCTCGTGGATATGCGCTGCCATCTGGAAGGAGTTGCCCTTGCGCTCGTAGTAGACCGTGCCCTTCTGCACGTCCTTGTCGGGGATCGGTTCGGTTTCNNCATCCAGCCGGCGCAGCACTTCGTCCTTTGCCTTTTCCTCGGCGGGAGTGGCACTGGCCGCGCGCGCCGCAAGCAGAAGCGCGGCCATCAACGCGGTAATAACAAGTTTTCTTCCTCGATGCATGGGTTTCCTTATCTTGTTTACTAGCCTCTAGCCACTAGCCTCTAGCTAGAAGCTGTCATTACCGCCGCGCCCAAACCTTCCAGAAGAGATTGCCCTGGGCGTCTTGCACGGTCTCCCAGCGCGTGACAAAGACGGCGTCGCCGGTAACCGGCTCAACGGCCCTGTGCAGAGCCTTCTTCACCACCTGGGGCGTGGCCGTGGAATTCAAGTCAAGGTCAACGTCCGCGGCTTGCACGGTGATAATCAGCCCGCGCCCGCCGTCGCCGATCACCTGAATGGGATGCGGCGGTCCGGCGGCATTCGACGGCCTGTCGCCGTAGTTCCACAGCTGAGGCGTGATAAAGAGGAACAAAAGAATCAGCGTCACCAGCACGTCGTAGTGAAAGCAGCCGCGCGGGTAAGTCCAGTAAAAATAGCTCTTCAGTAGCTTGTTCATTGCACCTCTGACTTTGTAATCCGCTCCAGCCCGCCCATGTAGGGCCGCAGCGCCTCAGGAATCACTACCGAGCCGTCGGCCTGCTGGTAGTTCTCGACAATCGCCAGCCAGGTGCGTCCCACGGCCAGTCCGCTGCCGTTCAATGTGTGTACGAATTCGGGCTTGCCCTTGGCGCCCGCCGCCCGGTAGCGGATGTTGGCCCGCCGCGCTTGGAAGCTCTCGAAGTTAGAGCAGGACGAAATCTCCCGGTAAAGCTGCTGGCCGGGAAGCCAAACCTCCAGGTCAAATGTTTTGGCCGAGGAGAAGCCGGTGTCGCCGGTGCAGAGCAGAACGCGCCGATAAGGCAGGCCCAGCGCCTCAAGAATCTCCTCAGCGTTGCGAGTCAGCTTCTCGTGCTCGGCGTCGGAGTCTTCGGGCCGGGTGAACTTGACCATCTCGACCTTTTGAAACTGATGCTGGCGGATGATGCCGCGCGTATCCTTGCCCGCCGCTCCGGCCTCGGCGCGAAAGCAGGGCGTATAAGCCGTGAGGCAAATCGGCAGCCGCGCCTCGTCCAGAATTTCGTCGCGATAAAGGTTCGTCACCGGAACCTCGGCGGTGGGAATCAGCCAGTGGTCATTCTCCTTGAACTCGCCGCGAGCCACGGCTTCCGCGTCGGCGTCCGAGCAGCGAAACAAATCCTCGGCAAATTTGGGCAACTGCCCTGTGCCAAAGAGTGACTTCGAATTAACCATGAACGGCGGCAGCACTTCGGTGTAGCCGTGCTTCTCGGTGTGCAGGTCGAGCATGAAGCTGACCAGCGCCCGTTCCAGCCGCGCTCCCGCGCCCATGTAAACCGCAAAGCGCGCCCCGCTCAGCTTGGCCGCGCGTTCCAGGTCCAGAATCCCCAGCGCCTCGCCCAGCTCCCAGTGCGGCTTCGGCAGGAAGTCGAAGGAGGGTATTTTGCCCCATAGTTTCACGGTGACGTTGTCGGCTTCGGACCGACCAATCGGCACCTCATCCCGAGTCAGGTTGGGGATGCTCGCCAGCAACTGTATCATCTGCTCTGCCTTCGCAGATGCAGTCTTTTTATATGAAACGTCCTCGAGCTTCAGTAGGAGTGTTTCATTTTTGATGTCGCTAATCTCTGTTAATAGACTCACTTTTTCGGGCGAGATCCCCACTTGTTTTTCAAGCTGTATCAACCTGCCAATTTCCTGACTATTCTTGTTGATCTGCGCATTAACCTGCTCAGATCGGGTTATCGCCTCGCGGCGGCTCTGATCGAGCGCGCGAAAATCCCCCAGCAGCGCAGCCGGGTCGGCCCCGCGCGCGCGCAGTTTCTCTTCAACGAGTTCCAGGTTGTTTCGTACAAATCCCAAATCGAGCATCGCTCTTCCAGTTTAACTGACTGTTTCGGGGTTCGTGGATTCCCACCCCTTCGACTGCGCTCAGGGCAGGCTCCGCCACAAAAACAAGAACGTGGCGAGGGTGGGGCACCCAGCATGACTGACCACTGTCCACTGCTTTACGGATGCTGCTCAACAGCCAGGTTCACGCTGCCGGAGTTGCCGGTGACGGCCAGGGCGAGCAGATCGGTGGCGACGCCGGGCAGCGACGCCGGGGAAAACGTGACAGTGCCGTCGAGAGCCGAGGTCGCCGTGGCGGCCTGCGTGGCCAGCAGCGTGCCCATGACGCAAGGGCCGTGCAGGCCGCAGGGTGGAGTCCAGGCATAAATTGCCTGATAAAGCGTGACCGCGCCGCCGGCCATCGGGTTGCCGTCCATGTCCAGCACGCGCAGGATCATCTGGCTGGCCGTGCCGCTGACCGCCAGGCTCTGCACGCTCCCGGAGACGGCTTCGAGGGTCGCGTACTCCGGACGCGCGCCGAAAGCGGTGTAGGTGATGCATTGGCTGGTTCCGTTCAGGCAGGCCGTCGCGGTCGCCGTTTGGCCTTCCGTCAGCGGTCCGACGGTGAGCGCCTTGGCGGCGACGCCGCTGCTATTGGTGGTGACGGAGCCGCTCTGGAAGGTGATGCCGCTTCCGCTCGTCTGCCAGGCCACCGTCTGGCCGCTCGAGGCAACGCCGCTCTTCAGCGCCAGAGCCTGCGTCGTCCAGGTAACGGTGGCTCCGGCGGCCAGCGAGAGCATCGGCGAGAGCGAGGTCAGCGTCGACGGCGTTCCGCCCACAAACTGCGCTTGCAGGCTGGAGCCGTTGAGCAGCGCAGCCGTCACAATCGACCAGGTTGCGCCCACCGCCGTCACATTCATCGTGGCGCGGCCGTCGCCGGTGGCCGTCACCGTGCAGGTATTCTGGCCGCAGCCCAGCGTCGCCGTTCCGCTGGTCACGGTGTAGATCACCGAAACTCCACCCGCCGGAGTCAGGTCAGGGCCCAGCGCGATCACCGAGAACGGCTCCGGCACGCCGATCGGCACGGTGCCCATCGGCGCGGTCACAAGAGTGAGCGCATCACTCGCGCCCGCGTCGTAACTGACGCCGCCGGCGATGACGGTAGCCGCGTCGTAGATGGGCAGATCGTCCACCTCGACGTTCACCGAGCCGGTGATGCCGCTTCCGGCCGCGGGCGCGATTGCCGTAATTTCGTTGGGCGAGATGCTGGTGACCGTGGCCTGCAGGCCATTTACCTGCACGGTGTCCGTGGGGCGAAAGCCCATTCCGTGAATCACAATCGGACCGCCCGCCGCCGTCAGCCGCTGCGGAGAGACCGTGTCGGCGTAGAGCACCCAGCCCTGGTAGGCGTAATCCGGCCGCCCGTCGCCGCGCTCATCGGCAATGCCCAGGCGCACCACGTCGTCCGCCGACGCGCTCACCTGTAGCCAGCTTTCGCCGGTGGCCGAGCCGTTCAGCCCGGCGCCATAGCCCAACGCCTCCGTCCCCACCGCGTCGAAGGCGTCCCAGACGCCCAGCGCCGGCATAGCCTTCGCGTTCGTGGGCGCGCCGCTCTCATCCAGCGCCACGGTCACCACCGTAAAGCTGCGCCCGCCGCGCACCGGGAAGCTGAACCAGTCGGTCTGACCCACCTGGCTCAGCCGTCCGCTCCACATTCCGCTGGCCGCCAGGCTGCGCGGCGCGGCTTCTGTTCCGATGGCGTCGTCCCAACCGCCCACCGCCGAGTCGGCAACATTGACGGTGAGCGTCTGTGCGCTGCCTGCGGCCATCGACGGAACCGAAATCGCCGCCAGCGTGCCAGAAGCCGCCGGCGAGCCGTCCAGGTAGGGGCCGACCGAGTTGGTCAAGATGTACATAGGATCTACTGTCTCGAAGGTCACTTGATAGTTGGCCGTCGTCACTCCCGGTGGCAGCGGCATTCCACTCAGGTCAAAAAAGCCCTGCAAAGTCGTCTCATTCGATCCCCACATCGTCAGCAGGTTGCCGTTCGCGTCGGCGAAGCCCGTCACCGGGTCGCCATGATTGCCGTTGAAGGAGGCGCCGGAGACGAAGCTGACCGTGTATTGATAGAGCGGGTTGCCGTTCGTGTCCAGCGGCCGCGCCACCACATTCACGCCCTGCATCCCCGTGCCGTTTCTGAAACTGATCGTTCCCTGGATGGAAACCGTGTGGGCCGCCGTGATCTGCTTGCCGGGGAAGCTGGCCAGGTTGCCGGCGGTGATGGGGTAAATGCGATTCAGCGCGGCAATGTCGTCCCAGCGCAGGACCGTGGGGTTGGGAATGCAGTCTCCGCCGGCGTAGCTGCACAAGCCGCTGATCGGCTGCATCACCGGCCAGCCCAGCTTGCCGCCCGCCTCGCCATTGGTCTGCGCGCCGGGGTTCACCTGCGCGTAATCCAGCCCTAGAATCCGCCCGAAGGCCCGCTCCAGCTCAAAGCTCATCATATCCAGCAGGCTGGCGTTGGTGGCGCACAGGCCGTTCAGCACGATGATGCCGTGCGCAACCGTCGCATCCGGGTTCACGTTGTCCAGCCACACATAAACCCCGTTGTTTTCGCAACTGTTCTGCTCGCTCACTCCCGCGCCGAACAGGGCGTCGATCACCGAGCCGTCGGCGTCGAAGATCACGCCCAGCGGAGTGCCTGTGGCTCCGGGAGTCACGTCGGCAGGCTGCGTAATCTGGCCCAGTTGGCTGATCTGCTCGTTGGCCACCGTAAAGCCTGTGCCGCTCACCACGATATTCGCGCCGCTCACGTCCTCATTCAACGCGCCCTGGTCGGTCAGCGTCACTCCGGCCGTGGGAATCGCGCTCCACAGCGCTGCCGCCGCGTCCACCATCGACTTCGCCTGCTGATTCGTGACCGCGCTGTTCAACGGCCCCTGATCGACGTAGTAGTTTACCTGCCCGTTCGCCCAGTGAATCGGCTGACCCACTGCCGCCGGATTGAAGAAGCTCACTCCGGCCACGTGCTTCGGTCCGCCGGCCAGCGCCGCCGCCGGCGTCATCAGTAGGACGAGAAGCCAAGTCGCTGTGCGCTCTGAGAGGACGAATCGTGAGTCGAACATGGAATGCGCTCCAGGTTGAAACTGCCGGCTCGCCTTGGAATCCTCTAATGCAATCGCTGCGTGGACTCTGAGGCCGACACAGTTCCTTCATCGGCGCTAGCAATTAGAAAATGAGCCAAAAGTAACAAGAAAGTTTCGTTAGTTCTTGTTGTGTTATGACGCAAAAAGCGGCAGGCGGGAAGGCGTCATATCAATGGTTATAAATGCAAGGCAGGATATGCTACGATTTGCCCATGAGATGCCGCTGTTGCCTGCTTAGTATGACTGTTTCGCTGCTACTACCGCTTCCAGCATTTTCTCTTTGCGGTGCCCCACAACCCCGGCTTGTCTGTGCGGAGTACTTTGCCAGCCAACTCGTTGTCGAGGCCACGCTGGTCCAAACCCGCACGTTGCATGATAAAGACGATCCCGAAGGCATATCGGCTTGGGTTTATACACTGCATGTGAATCGGGTTTTGCGTGGCAAAATAGGTGAAACCATACAAGTGAATGAGGGGAACGACAGCGGCAGGGCCTCATTCGATTGGGTAACGGGGAGACAATACCTGCTATTTCTGTTCTACGTGGCGGGAGATAACGCGTGGGGACTCGAAGGTTGCGGCAACTCGGGTCCAGTCAGCAAAGCTGGCATGGCATTGTCTGAAATAGCCGCAATCAAAGCAGCACACGGTGGTGGCGTTATTCATGGCGTCGTAAGCATAGAAGCACTTTCTGTTCCTCTTCCTGGAGTGCATATTGAGGCTCGGGGAGCAACAGGCCTATTCGAGGCCATTACGGATGAAAAGGGCACGTTCCAATTGAGTGTTCCTGTTGGTCAATATGTTGTCCGTGCTGTGAAGGAGGGTTCTGCTTTTGAGGCGGACATTCTCAGTTACGAAAAACCTCAGAATATCCGTATAGAACCTGGCGGCTGTGCACAAATTCAATTCTTTCAAGCCGAAAGTCCGGCTGCTCAATAGAATCGCCATTTTGAAGACTGACACGCAGCCAATATATAGTCTTTGGGGAGCTGCGGCTGGTCATGGATAAGAGTCGAATTCGCCGTGAATCTCATCTTAAAAGGAAGAGTGCAAGACTATCTGCAAGAGCTAAAATCATTACGGGGAACCCTATGACAGAGATTCGCTCCTCCGTTATTCTCGGCTCCGGCTGCGCCGGACTCACTGCTGCCATCTACTCCGCCCGCGCCGGCCTCAACCCCCTCGTTCTGGAGGGCCACGAGCCCGGCGGCCAGCTTTCGATGACCACGCTGGTGGAAAACTTTCCCGGCTGGCCGGAGGGCATCCAGGGGCCGGAACTGATTGACAACATGAAGAAGCAGGCCGCCCGCTTCGGCGCAACCTTCCAGCTTGCACATCTTGCCGCAGTGGATATGAAGGAGAATCCCTTCCGGCTGCAAACCTCGTCCGGCGAGATTCTCACCCGCACGCTGATCGTTGCTTCCGGGGCCAGCGCGCGCTGGCTGGGCCTCCCCAGCGAGCAGGCGCTGATCGGCCACGGCGTCTCCAGTTGCGCCACCTGCGACGGCTTCTTCTTCCGCGGTAAAGAGATTGCCGTGGTGGGCGGCGGCGATTCGGCGATGGAAGAGGCGCTCTTCCTCACCCGCTTTGCCTCCAAGGTCACGCTGCTGCATCGCCGCGAGGGCTTCCGCGCCTCCAAAATCATGCTCGACCGCGTCCACGCTCATCCGCAGATCGTTCTCCGCCCCAACACCATCATCGAGGAGGTGCTAGGCGTCGATGAGAAGGAAGTCTGCGGCCTGCGCCTGCGCGATGTGGCCACCGGCGAGGTCACTCGGCTCAACATCAGCGGCCTTTTTCTCGGCATCGGCCATGAGCCCAATGCCAAAATGTTTGCCGGCCAGATCGATCTTGACGGCGACGGCTATATTCGCACCATGAGCAACGTGCTGGTGACGCTGAACGGGGCTGCCGTTCCCGGCGTCTTTGCCTGCGGCGACGTGCAGGACCGCCGCTACCGCCAAGCCATCACCGCCGCCGGCTCTGGCTGCATGGCCGCGCTGGAAGCGGAGAAGTTCCTCGATGAGCACGAGCAATAATGCTTGACGCTCCTTAATCATTGGGTGGCCTAGGTCTCGATTCTGAGACCTGGGAATCCACATAAGACTGGGTGCCCCACCCTCGCCGCGTATTTGTGTTTGCGGCTAGGGTGGGATACAACGAACCTCAACCGCGTGGCAATCCGCTAACTCGCTAACTTGCTAACCCGCGAAGCGGGCTAACTTGCTGCTTTTGTCAAAATAATCCTGATCGGATCCTTGCAAAATGACGACGCTCGCCGAGAATCTCGAACAGTTGGAAGAGGCGATAGCAGCCGCCTGCCGCCGTGCCGCCCGCCCTCGCGCCGAAGTCGAGCTGATGGCCGTCTCCAAAACCTATCCGGCAGCGACGATTGCCGAAGCCGCCGCGCTGGGCCTCGCGCTCTTCGGCGAAAACCGCGTGCAGGAATTTGCCGGCAAGGCGGCGGCACTTGACCCGCTGCGCACGCGCGCCGCGAACCCCATTCGCGTCCATCTCATCGGCCATCTGCAATCGAATAAAGCTCAGCGCGCCGTGGAATTGTTTGACGGGATCGACTCGCTGGATTCGCTGCGTCTGGCCGAGCGGCTGAACGAGGCAGCGGGCAAGTTGGGCAAGCGTCTGCCGGTCTTGATCGAGGTCAAGCTCAGCCCAGAGGAGTCGAAGGCCGGCCTCGACCCCAACTCCGCCGAGGCCGCGGAATTGCTGGAGCGGCTGCCTTCGCTCTCTCATCTGGAGCTGCGCGGGCTGATGACGATTGCTCCCTTTGGCGTCTCCGAGGCCGAGACCCGAGCCTGTTTCCGCAGCCTGCGCCAGTTGCGCGACCGCTGGACCGCGAGTTATTCGAAGCTCTCGTTCGACGTGCTCTCGATGGGCATGAGCGGCGACTTTGATCTAGCTATAGAAGAGGGCGCAACCCGCATCCGCGTGGGCACGGCGCTCTTTGGCGCGCGCACGGCTCTGGGTGTGAACTGATGCTGCGCGCGACTGCATCCGGAGTTACCTTGGCCGTTCGCGCCCAGCCCGGCGCCAAGAAGACCGCCATCACCGGCGTCTACGGTGAAGGCCCGGCGGCGCAACTGAAGATTGCCGTCCATGCGCCGCCGCTGGAAGGCCGCGCCAACCAGGCGCTGATCGCCTTTCTCGCCGAGACTTTTGGTTTGCCTAAGAATGTCGTTGAGTTAGTGAGCGGAGAGTTATCGCGCAGCAAGGTAATAATGCTGCGCGGAGTTACTCTGGCGCAGGCTGAAGCAAAGCTAGCCGACTGGATTCGCGCAAACTGATGTTATAAGCGAAGCGCCGCCAGCGCCTCTTCCGGCTCAGGCCGCACACGGAAATCCGCATGAGCCTCCGCAAAAAGCACGCGTCCAGCGAGATCGAGGACATAAGTCGCCGGCAGCGGCAGCTTCCAGCTCGATTCGCCGTTCACAAAGGGAATATTGATGAGAATGGACATATAATACTCGCGCATATATTCGGGTACGATGGTTGCCAGGCCGAATTTCTCGGCCAGTTCGCAGCCGGGGTCACAGAGCACGGGGAAGGGAAGCCCGTGCTGGTCTGCCATGAAGTCGTTCTGCCGCTCCGTCTGCGGGCCGATGGCCACCATCAGCGCGCCGCGCTCGCGGATCGTGCCGTATAAGTCGCGCCAGGCTTCTAACTCGGTGACGCAGTAAGGGCACCACCGCCCGCGCAGAAACTTGATGACCAAGGGGCCGAGCGCGAGCATATCCTGAGAGCGCACCAGCCGCCCCGCGGCGTCGTGTAACTCAAACTCCGGCGCCAGCGCGCCTACCGGCAAAATCCGCTCCTCGATCCCGGTAGCGAATAATTCCTCAACCGAACGTTCACTCACAGCCAGCCTCTCCGCCTGCACAAGGTTCCGCGTGTTAGCGGTAATCTCGTCGAGTTGGTCCTGGAGTGTGGTCATGACTACAACTGTCTTCCTTACCTTCCGAAGCGCTGCTTGCCGCCCATGCCCATGGCGCCGAGGCCGCCGCGCATCATTTTTCCGGCCATGCCGCTTTTGCCCATCTGCTTGAACATTTTAGCCATTTGGGCGTATTGGCGGAGGAGATTGTTCACGTCCTGCACCTCGGTCCCGCTGCCCTTGGCGATGCGCTT
>PLPA01000066.1 GCA_003159355.1 Acidobacteriaceae bacterium
AAACCAGCTTTCAGCCGTCAGCTTTCAGCTTCATTCTGCTGGTGCGAGCCGTATTGGCTCAATCTGCCACCACCAAAACTGAGAGCTGATAGCTGATAGCTAAGAGCTTTTCCCCCCGTCGCGGCGAATCTTCTCCGCATGGCGGGCAAGTACCGTCTTCAAAGCCATGCCGCCGATGAGGATGAGCGGAAACAACCGCAACGCCACCGGTTTGCCCTCGACGAAAATTGTTCCCTCGCCCACGGTAAACCAAGCCAGCACCGCCAAAACCGCATAGAGCCCGAGCGCGATCCAAAACTTCCGGTCCAAATCGGAACTGGAACTCATCAAACCCTTGCGCTCACCCGGCTGCGGCTTAGTGCGCATTGCAACCCCTCAAATCAGCCTTGCAAATCCAGCCCTGCAAATCCAGCCCTGCAAATCCAGCCTCGCAAATCATGGTGCACAGGGGAGGGTTCGAACCTCCGTAGGTCCAAAGACCGGCAGATTTACAGTCTGCTGCCATTAACCACTCGGCCACCTGTGCATAACCACCCGCGTCCCGGGATTCACCCAATTCAGCGCATCTGGCCCCGCCCGGAAAACCTCCGGCCAATCAGAGCATGCACCTCAGTGGAATCGCCGCGGAGGACAGGCCCGGCGCTGGAAAACTTCGGCGCCGGAAAAACTTTCTGCCGTTTCAGGCCCCGTATTCCGCTTTCCTTAACGT
Organism: Acidobacteriaceae bacterium; assembly: GCA_003159355.1. Classification (GTDB taxonomy): domain Bacteria; phylum Acidobacteriota; class Terriglobia; order Terriglobales; family Acidobacteriaceae; genus Telmatobacter. The sequence goes on from PLPA01000066.1 coordinate 710, forward strand.
GGAGCTGGCGAAGGGATTTGAACCCCCGACCCTCTGATTACAAATCAGATGCTCTACCAGCTGAGCTACGCCAGCCCATTCCACCCGGAAACCGTCCCGGAAACCCCGAAATCCGTACGGGCACACTAACCCTCCGCACGCATCACGGCACAGAAATAAAGGTTACCACACCCCCGGCGAACGGAGCAAACTGGGGAAGAGCGGGGACTAGGGACTAAGGGACTAGGGACTAGAAAAAACTCCCGCGCCAATCCGCGCTCATCCTGCCAATTGCCCTTCGTCGTTCCAGACGATTAGACTGAGGATTCGAGGGGCTGCCATGCTCGTTGTGATGAAGACGCAGGCAACACAGGAAGAGATTCAGGAGGTCTGCGCAACCATTGAGCAGTTGGGCTTTCGCGCCCATCCGCTTCCCGGCGCCCAGCGGACCGCCATCGGCATTACCGGCAACCAGGGCGAAGTGGAGCGCGGCAACCTGGAGGCGCTCTCCGGCGTCGCGGAGGTGATCCGCGTCTCCAAGGCCTACAAGCTGGCCAGCCGGGAGGTAAAGGACGAAGACACGGTCATCCGCTTTGCGGGAACGGACGCCGCTATCGGCGGCGGCTCACTCGCCATCATCGCCGGGCCCTGCTCGATTGAAAGCCGCGAACAGGCCTTTGCCATCGCCGAGCAAGTGGCAGCGGCGGGCGCGCAGTTCTTTCGCGGCGGCGCCTTCAAGCCGCGCACATCCCCTTACGCATTTCAAGGCCTGGGCGTCGAGGCGCTGGTCATCATGGCCGAGATCCGCTCGCGCTTCGGCCTGCGCATCGTCACCGAGGCCATCGACAACCAGAGCCTCGACCAGGTGGCGGAATGGGCCGATGTGGTGCAGATCGGCGCACGCAATATGCAGAACTTCTCGCTGCTCAAGCGCGCGGGACGGCTGCGCAAGCCGGTGCTGCTGAAGCGCGGCCTCGCGGCGACGCTGGAAGAGTTTTTGATGTCCGCCGAGTACGTGATGAGCGAGGGCAATTATGAAGTTATTTTGTGCGAGCGGGGCGTGCGCACCTTTACCGACCATGCGCGCAACACGCTCGACCTGAGCATTATCCCCGCGGTGCGGCGGCTCAGCCATCTGCCGATCCTGGTCGATCCCAGCCACGCAACGGGCAAGCGCGACAGCATCCTGCCGATGGCCCGCGCGGCGGTCGCCTCGGGCGCGGACGGCATTCTGGTCGAGGTCCACAACCACCCCGAAAAGGCTCTCTCCGACGGCCCCCAGTCCCTCTATCCCGAGCAGTTTGCCCGCATGATGGATGAACTCGAACAGATTGCCCCGGTGGTCGGCCGCAAGCTGCCCCGCGGCATTGGTTTCGCAACCGAATCCGCGTTACAATCCATTCATGAGCCGAAGCGCTACTGAAATTCTCGAAGAAGCTCGCGAATTGCCCATCGATGAGGTGAACTGGCTCATTGAAAGCCTCCTTCTGGACGGAGAGAGCGAGACCGAAGAGGCGATTGAAGCTGCCTGGGACGGCGAGATCAAGCGTCGTATCGACGAGATCGACGCCGGAGCCGTGGAGTTGATTCCGGGTGAGCAGGTACGCGCCGAAATGATCGCAAGTCTTTCTCCTCAGGCTCGAGCCCGGCTGCACGCTTGAAACCGTTGACGTACCATCCCGCGGCCAGACGGGAGATCAAGGCCTCCCACGCTTGGTATCTCAGGCAAAGCGTACAGGCTGCCGACGGATTTTACGAGGAGCTTCTTCCGGCTCTTGATCGTGTGCAGCGACGGCCACGGCTCTATCCGCCACACCTATACGGCACTCAGCGCGCAGTCCTCGACCGCTATCCGTTTTCCATCCTCTATCGAGAGCTGTCGCAGGAGATTCAAATCATTGCCGTAGCACACGCCAAACGCCGCCCCGGCTACTGGGCCAAACGCCTTTAGGCAAGCGTTGAACGCCGGGTTCCCCCGGCCTCAATTATGATGCTTGGGGGAAGCATAATCGGGAAGATGATCAGCCTTTGAAAGCCGAAATTAATTCATGAAATCGTCGCACGAAGCATTAGTCCGCATTTCCGCTATTACCCTGCTGGCGCTTGCGCTGACCGGCTGCCGCCCCCACGACTTTCCGCAGTACCCGCCCGGCTACCGCGAGTACGCCTACGTGACCAACGGTGGCAGCGGCACTGTCTCCGTCTTCGACGTGGTCAACGTGCGCCTGGACCGGGAGATTGCGGTTGGCCAGAATCCGGTCGCGGTCGCCGCCAGCCCCACGCGCAACGAAGTCTATGTAGTCAACTCCGGCGCGGTGGGCGCGCAGGGTTCCGTTTCCGTCCTCAACGCGGAGAACAACGCCGTCGCGGGCACAATCGCGGTTCATCGCGCGCCGGTTTCCATCGAGATCGACCCGGCGGGCGAGCTGGCTTACGTGGCCAACTCCGTCTCCAACACCATCTCCGTGCTCGACCTCAATGCTCGGCGCGAGATCGCGGCCATCGGCGCCGGCGAGGAGCCGGTAGTCGTCCGCATCGCGCCCGACGGCAAGACGCTGGCGGTTGCCAACCGCGAGGCCGGCTCGGTCAGCCTCATCGACCCCGCAAACCGCAAGGTTCGCGCCGTCTTCGAGGGCTGCCCCGGCGCCAGCGACATTGTGATCGTTCCCGATTCCACTAAAGTTTTTGTGGCCTGCTCGGCCGGCCACCAGATCATGGCCATCGCCCTGGCCCATGCGGAAGCTCATCCGGCCGCGCCTGCCCAATCCATAGCCGCCCAGCCCGACCGGCTGGAGGCACTGCTCGACGTGGGCCAGGCGCCGGTCCACCTGGCCCTCAAGCCCGACGGCGGCGAAGTATTCGTCTCCAACTCGCTGGCCAACTCCATCTCCGAGGTCTACGCCACCACCGACGAAGTTGGGGGCGCAACGCTGATTGGAGAAGATCCCGTCCGCGGCCTGGTCTCCTCCGATAATTCCCTGCTCTACGTGGCCAACTTCCACTCCCAGTATGTCGCCGTTTACTCGATCGACGACGGCAAGCGCATCGGCTCGGTCCAGGTCGGCGACGGCCCTGCGGCTCTTGCATTTTCCGCCGCCGGCCATCTGCTCTTCGTTGTCGACTCCCGCTCCAGCGACGTAGCCGTGGTCCGCATTGCCACGCGCTCGCTCTTCACGCTTCTCCCCACCGGCCGCGATCCCAACGCCATCGCCGTCAAGAGCTTCAAACTGCCCTGATCTTCCACAACCGCTGCTCACCCCGCTCCGCTACCATCAACTCATGCTGCGAGTGAAGTTGTTGGCAGAGGGGGCGCGCGCGCCCGTGGTGGCCCATCCGGGCGAGGATCTGGGCTATGACCTGTTCGCGCTGCAAGACGCGGCGCTGGCTCCGCGCGTGACTGTGAAGGTGCGAACCGGCGTAGCTGTTGAGGCTCGCCACCCTGGGACCGGCGCGCCGCTGGGCCTGCTGGTGCGGGACCGCTCATCGATGGCGGCGCGGGGGATTGCCACTACCGCCGGGGTGATCGACGCGGGCTACCGGGGCGAGATTTTGGTGTTGATGACCAACCTGACTAATGCTGCCGTCGAGCTGAAGGCCGGCGAGAAGATCGCCCAGATGATTCCGGTTCCGGTGCTGACGGGAAGCGTTGAAGAGGTGGAGAGCCTGGAAGACTCTGCCCGCGCGGAAAAAGGTTTTGGCAGCTCAGGACGATGAGGCGCAATTACTATTGGGGAATGCGAACGTTCAAGCAGCTTGCGCTGTTTTTTGTTCTGCTTCCGCTCTTTTCTTTCCTCAGCGGCAGGCCCGCCCGGGCCTTGTCCCCTCAGCGTTCGCTTGTCGCCCTGTCTCCAGAGGTTGTGAGTGCCGGCTCCCCGGTTTTGATTCGTATTCATCTTGGTGGCGTGGCGGCCATCGACGGCGAGTGGCTGGGACGCAAGCTGGAGTTTTTTCGCGGGCGCGATAGCCGCACGTGGTTTGCTTTGGCCGGCGTCGATGTCGAGGGGGCCGTGGGCCCTTCTACACTACGGATCAATGTTCAGCTTGCCAAGGGCAGCACGCGCGATTTGAGCCGCACTATCGAGATTCATGCGGCGGACTACCGCACCAGTTCGCTCACAGTTGAGCCGCAGTTCGTCACGCCCGGCCCCGAGGCGCTCAAGCAAATTGAGGCCGACAAGCAACTCAAGGAGAAGGTCTTTGGCGCAAGCGCCTCCGAGCCGCTGTGGGCGGGTGACTTTCGCGCGCCGGTAACTGCCGAGCCGACCGACAGCTTCGGCACCCGCCGCACTTTCAACGGCAAGCTGGCCAGTATTCACAAGGGGATGGACTTTCGCGCCACCACGGGAACGCCGGTGCGGGCGGGCAACAGCGGGGTGGTGGTGCTAGCCCGGCCGCTCTACTACGAGGGAAACTTCGTGGTCATCGACCATGGGCTGGGGTTGTACACTCTGTCGATGCACCTGAGCCGGATCGACGTGCAGGAGGGCCAGCGCGTGGCGGCGGGCGACCTGCTGGGGCTGAGCGGCGCTACCGGCCGCGTCACCGGCCCACACCTGCACTGGGCCGTCCGCTGGCAGGACGCGTACCTGGACCCCGCCAAGCTGCTGCGGCTGGATTTGAGCAAGGCGCGCTAGCCGGAGACTGCTTCCTTTTCCGCGTCGGGCGTGGACTCAGCTTCCAATTTCAGGCTGGCGGCCTTCTCTTTGCGCAGCGCCTTGAAGGCCCGGTAGACGAACCAGCCCATGTACCAGCCGTCGATGAACTTGTAAGGCGTTTCGCCGGTGGTGTAGTGGCCGCAGGGCAGCACGCGCTTCTCGAAGTTGAGACCGATGCGCTGGAAGGCGTCCACCACCTCTAGCGAGTACTCCCTGGGGAAGGTCAGGTCGTAGTCGCCATAGACCATCAGGACTTTTTTCCGCCGGCCATCGACTTCGGGGCGCATGATCTTGTCGTAGTAGCTGCATGGGCTGACGGCTGCCCACAAGGCGCGGATGCGCTCCTGCGAGAGGCCAGCCTCCTCCAGCGCCTGCTTGACGTGGCGAGTGCTCTGCCCAGCCCACGTCACGTCGCCAAAGGCTGTGGACGCGTGGTTGAAGGCATTCACCCGCAGCCGCGCATCGTGAGCAGTGGCCAGAAAGGCGTAACAGGAGCCCAGGCTGGTTCCCAGCACGCCGAAGTGCTCGTAGCCCTGCTCCTCCAGCCAGTCCAGGCAGCAGCGAATATCGACGACCGCCTGGCGGCAGGCCGAGAGGGTGCGGCCGATGTTGGCGCTGACGGCGTAGTCGGAGCGCTCCAGCTCTTGCGGACGGCGAATGTCGTGGTAGGGCAGAGAGAGCCGCAGCGCCGAAATCCCCATCTTGTTGAAGATGGTGCACAGCGAATTATGGCTGAAGGCGTCGGCATTCCACTGCGGTAACACGATGATGGCTTGCCGGGGCCGTTTGGGATCCTTATGCGCGGGAGCCGGGTACCAGCGCGCGTTGACCAGATCGTTTTCCGGGTAAGGCGTCCGCTCCGGCGAGGTGAAGCGCAGGAACTGGGCCGTCTGAATCTTTCCCCCGGCTGCCTGCTGCTTGAGCGCGGCGTCCTGGGCGAGGGTCTCCGGGCGCACGTTGGTGGGAAACAGCTCCGGGTGCCGCTCTTCGAGGCGAAAGTCGGTGGGCCGCTGGTAGCCGAAAAAGCTGTCGCTGTGGCGGATGAGGAACTGGTTGATGAGGACCATGGAGGCCTCGGCGAGGGCGGGGTCAGCCACAAGCTCCGGGCCTGGCAGCGCCTCCGCAAAGCCGCGCTCGCGCAGAAACGTCTCAATCCACTCGAAGCCCCACTCCAGCGGACGCACCACGCGATTCTCGTCGCG
>PLPA01000076.1 GCA_003159355.1 Acidobacteriaceae bacterium
CGCATCACCGGCTCCGACAAGGCCGCCTATCCGCCGATGAGCGATCTGCTCGCCTCGCTGGGCATTCCCATCCTGGAGCCGTACGCCGAAGCGAATCTCTCGCCCGCGCCGGATCTGGTCGTCATCGGCAACGCGCTCTCGCGCGGCAATCCGGAGATTGAGAGCGTGCTCGACGAACGCATTCCCTTCACCTCGATGGCCGCGCTCCTGCGCGAAGAGTTTCTCGTGGACCGCGAGCCGCTGGTCGTTGCCGGAACCCACGGCAAGACCACCACCACCAGCATGCTGGCCTGGATCTACCAGGTTGCCGCGCGCGAAAACCCGGCGCTGGAGCCGTCGTTTCTGATTGGCGGCGTGGCGGAGAACTTCGGCACCAGCTTCCAACTGCGCCCCACGCGCCCGTTTATCCTCGAAGGCGACGAGTACGATACTGCTTTCTTCGACAAAGGCCCCAAGTTTCTGCACTATTTTCCCGACGCGCTGATTCTCACTCACGTCGAGTTCGACCACGCCGACATTTACGCGGACCTCGAAGCCGTGAAGACTGCCTTCAAGCGGCTGGTCAATCTGGTTCCGCGCCGCGGCCTTATCGTCGCCTACGACGGCAGTGACAATGGTTGCGAGTGCGTCGCCCGCGCCTTCTGCCGCGTCGAGCGCTACGGTTTTTCTGAAAGCTCCGACTGGCGCATTCAGAATCTGCGCCACGAAGACGGACTCACGCGCTGGGAGCTTTGGCGCGCGGGCGCCCTGTGGGCTGAGTTGGCGATGCGCATGGCCGGTGAGCACAACGCGCTGAACGCCACCGCCGCGGCCGCGCTGGCGTTTGGACAGGGCGTGAGCCAAGAGGCAATCGTCGAGGCGCTGGCGACGTTCAAGAGCGTCAAGCGCCGCATGGAAGTGCGCGCCGTCATCAACGGCGTCACCATCATCGAAGACTTCGCGCATCATCCTACGGCCATTCGTGAAACGCTGCGCGCGCTGCGTTCCGTTTACCCGCAATCGCGGCTTTGGGCGATTCTGGAGCCGCGCTCGAACACGCTGCGGCGCAAGGTTCTCGAAGCCGACCTCATTGCCAGCCTGCGCCAGGCCGACAGCGTAATTCTGGCCGGCGTCTATCAGCAACAGCTCATTCCCGACGCCGAGCGTCTGCATCCCGAAGATGTCGTCCGCGCGCTCAACGCCGCCGGAACCCCCGCCGAACTCTGCTCGGATGTGGAAGCCATCGTTAACCGCATCGCGCCGCAACTTCAACCCGGCGATGTGGTGGCGATCCTTTCCAATGGCGGATTCGATGGCATTTATGAGAAACTTCCTCTGCGGCTCACTGAACTTCAACCCTGATTAGGCGGATAGATTGGCATGATTCCTTTTCTTATTTTCATGGCCACGATGGTCGTCACCGGAATCCCCACGGCGATTCTGTTTATTCCGTGGTGCGCGCTGACAGGCAACGTACTGCCGCTTTACAAGGGCACGCGCTTCATGCTCTCCAGCAGTTGCTGGATGGCCGGGGTGCGCTTCCACGTCGAAGGCCGGGAGCGCATCCCCAAAGACCGGGCGTGCATCTTCATGGCCAACCACGTCTCCAACCTCGACCCGCCGGCGCTGGTCTCGCTGATACCGGGGCGCACCTCGGCTTTCATGAAGCGCTCGCTGATGAACTTGCCCGTGCTGGGAACCGGCTTCCGGCAGGGCGATTTCATCGCCGTCGACCGCTCCGGCAGCCCGGTTGACGCGGAGAGAAGCGTCGCCGAGGCCAAGAGCGTTCTGGCCAAGGGCGTACACATGACCACGTTTGTGGAAGGCACGCGCTCGCCGGACGGTCGTATGCTGCCCTTCAAGAAAGGCCCCTTCTATCTGGCCATGGGCTCGGGCGCGCCGTGCATTCCGGTTTCCATCCATGGTACTGAAACCATCCAGGCCAAAGGCAGTTTGCGCATCCATCCGGGGACGGCGCACGTGGTCTTTCATCCGCCCATCGACCCAGCCGATTTTGCCACGCGCGACGAGCTGATGCAGGCGGTTCGCGCGGCCATAGCCTCCGGGCTGCCGGAGTGGATGCGGAGGTAGAGGAACTCATGTTTGTCTCGCTATTCGTGCTCGTCGTCATTCTCGTATTGAGCATTCCCGCGGCGGCGATCTTCATTCCGCTGGCCGCGCTCACCGGCAAGATCGAACCGCTCTACTCCGTGACCTGCTTCATTGTCCGCACCGGCTTTGCCGCCGCCGGCATCCGCGTGCGGATGGAGGGATGGGAGCGGGTTCCCGCTGGCCGGGCGTGCATCTTCATGGCCAATCATGTCTCGAACCTGGACCCGCCGGCGCTGATTTCGTGGATGCCGGAGCACACGGCCGCCTTCTCCAAGCGCTCTGTGATGAATATTCCCGTCTTCGGCTACTGCCTCAAATTGGGCCAGTTTATTCCCGTGGATCGGAGCGGCGACGCGGCCAGCGCGAAGCAGAGCGTAGCCGCGGCCCAGCGCATACTGGACAAGGGCACCCACATTACAACATTTGTCGAGGGCACGCGCTCCAGGGACGGCCGCCTGCTGCCCTTCAAGAAAGGCCCATTCTATCTGGCGATGCAGACCGGCGCGCCGTGCATTCCCGTCTCCATTTATGGAACGGAGACACTGATGGCCAAGGGCAGCTTCGCCATCAAGCCGGGGACCGCGCACATTGTCTTCAACGCGCCCGTCTATCCCAAGGATTATGCCACCCGCGATGAACTCTCCGCAGCCGTGAGAACCTCAATCGCCTCCAGTCTGCCGGAGTGGATGCGGAAGTGAGGGTCTACGGCTGCACAACAGCGTTGTAACCGTCGTTGGTCAGCTTCTCGCGCATCGCGTTGGCCTCACTGAGGCTGTTGAACGGGCCGATCCGCACGTGGAGCTGCCCGTCGGCGGCGGCGCGGCTAATGGTTGCCTCAAAGCCCCGCTTGCGCAACGCTCCCACCAGCACATCCGCGTCCTCCTGGTGCGAGAGGGTAGCAATCTGGACCATCAGCGCAGACGCGGGCTGGGCGGAATTCGCGCCGTTGGCAGAAGTCGAGCCGGGAGCCTGCGCATAGGCGGTCGCGCCGGCGCTGGAAGCTACAGCCGTTGGCAAGCCCTCCGCGACGCCCTGCGGCTGGGCAATCGGCGGGGCGGCCTTCGGCTTGGAAACCGAACTGGCGGCCGGCGAAACGGCTCCCGCACCGGACGGCTGGACGGCCAGCGCATCATGGCCGCCTCTGCCCATCGAGTAGCCCAGTCCGAAGCACAAGCCGCAGAGCAGCGCCAATCCAAAAAACAGGCCCGCCACCATCATCGGACCCAGCGTCACCTCCCTGTCGCGCCTCCGCTCGAACGGTGTAAGCTCTTCTTCATCAATCACTTCGTGCATGGATCGCTCTCTAGCCTCCAGCGGAATTGCAGCCATGCCCGGCTCTTCGCATCAAGCCGCATCGCCTGAATCCCATGCAAGTATCTTCGCATTTGTCCGCGAAAAGCTGCGAAAAAATAGGCGTCCAAATTTCTCATCTGGAATCACGCAACCTTTTTCACTCACGCGCATCTACACATATAACAAGCAGAGGCTTCCACGTAACACTTCTCCGCCCAAGAAAGAGTTCCACTCCTTCTTGAAGGTCTTGTAAAGACCTCTTCTCAAAAACCCTCCCCCCTGCCCCCCTCCTTTTAAGCCTCTCGAGCGGGCCTGCCGGAAGGCAGGCCCATTCGCTCCTCTATCGCCAGATAGAATGGAAGCCAGATGCGCTCCTCCTCCACTCTAAAGACTCGCCCCGCACCTGACCTCCAGGCCATCGACGCACTGTTTGAGCAGGCGGGCCTCCAGCGCAATCTGCGCGGCAAAGCCGCCGGCGTCACACAGCGCATGAGATTTGCCCGCGCGGCGCAGCAGGAGCTTGTCCCCGTTGCGCCGGTTCCCCGCATCGCTGCGAATGGCGTCGAATGGCTGCCGGTCGCGGGCTGGGAGAAGCACGGCTGGCTCTGGCATGGCTTCAGCACCCGCCGCGGCGGCTTCAGCCGGGCCTATTGCGCCGACGATGCACCCGGCGAGCTGAATCTGGGCTTTACCGCCGCCGACGACAGGGATACAGTGGCCCGCAATCGCCGCTTGCTGGCCGAAGCGATCACCGGCGACCCGGCCACGCCGATGGCCGCTCTCAAGCAGATTCATTCCAACAAGATAGTTTTTGCCGGCGCCGCGGACACCCGCCGCGAGCAGCCCTGGAAAGCGGATGGTTTGATGACCGATGAGCCCGGTCTGCTGCTTGCCATACAGACCGCCGATTGCATCCCGGTGCTGGTGGCCGACCGCAAGCGCCGCGCGGTGGCGGCCTTCCACGCCGGCTGGCGTGGCACGGTCAAGCGCATCGTCGAGAGCGGCGTGGGTCGCATGAGGCTCCAGTTCGGCTCCCGGCCTGAGGATTTGATCGCCGCCATCGGTCCCGGCATCGGCCCCTGCTGCTACGCCGTGGGCGAAGACGCGCTCTCCGAATTCGAATCGCAGTTTGCCTACGCCCGCGAACTCTTCCGCGAGGTCTACGACGCCGACCCGGTGCGCACAAAGTATCCGATGCTCTTTATGACGCAGCGCGCGCCGGGACACTCGCCCATCGGCCCGAGCCTGCATCTGAATTTAGTTGAAGCCAACCGCCGCCAGTTGCTGGCCGCGGGACTCAAGCCCCGTGCAATTCATCTGGTAGGCGGCTGCACAAGCTGCCAGCGGGAGCTTTTCTTCTCTCATCGCGCCTCCCAGGGCCATGCCGGGCGCATGATGAGCGTGATCGGCATCCGACCGGACGTTCGATAAAAACTGGGCGCCCCAGTTCGTTCGCGGGGGTCGTGGTTTCCCAGGTCCCAGAATCGGGATCTGGGGCACCCAGATTTGTGGTTTGCAGAACGCAGACCGATTACTGCTTCTTGAGGACGGCGGCGTTCTTTTCGTCGGCGAGAATGACCGACTCAAGATGGCGGAATTCGGCGGCTTTGGCGGGCGGAATCTCCACCTGGCGGACGACGTATTCGCGCTCGTAGTGGAGAAGATTGCCTTTCGCCGAAACCAAGGAGTGGTAGCTGGCAAAGTCGAGGTCGAGCGAGACCGGGTCTGGAGTTTCATCGACAGCATAGCCGGGAGGGATGGCGATGTCGAAGCTGTCGCGCCAGCGGCCGGTGGCGTTGAGGTCGATGGGATAGATGCGCGGCTTATCGTCGAAGGGCAGGGCTAAGGAGCCAACCACGCGCGGGCGGACCAGTAGAAGCGGACCGGCCTGATGAGAGTATTGGCGCGCCGTCACCTTGTAGTGGAGTTTGATGGGCTTGTCGAGGGCGGATGGCTCGATGAATTCAAAAGAATCGAGCGTGACGCCGGGAAGAGTCTCGGCGACAACGCGCTCCCAATATTCCCGCCGCTCCTTCTCGTCGGTGTCCTTGATTAAATAGCGAATGTTAGCGCCTGCCGACCCGGATTGAGAGGTGTCCACGGAGCCGGTCAGCGTGCCGTCGGCTGAAAGCGTGAATGCGCCTTTTCGCTCCTGTGTGCTGGCCTCCGGGTCCAGCACGGGAAGCGCGATGATCTGGCTGGCCGGGCCGGCGGCCAGGATTCCGTAGCTGCCCTGCTCGTAAGAGGGCAGATTGCCGACGGGAGTGCGTTGATTGGTGGGGTCGAAGATGAGATAGCGCTTGCCGTCTTTGGCTTTGGCAATGGCCTTGAGGCGCGGGTCTTGCACGTCGGCGGGAATCTCGATGGCGGTGATCATGTGGTTGCCTTCCAGCGAGGGCGCATCGGGGTCAACGATGTCGCGGCGGTCGTCCACGGGCATATAAAAAGCATGAATTCCGGCCACCTGCAACATTGAAATCAGCAGCGTTGTCTTGTCCTTGCAGTCGCCATAGCGATTACGGTAGATATCGGCCGCGTGGTTGGCCTGCAAGCCGCCGATGCCGCGCATGACGATAAAATAGCGGACATTCTTCTGGATGTACTCGGTGATGCGGCTGAGCTTGGCGTAAAAGTCCGGCGCGCCGGCGATCAGGCTCTGCGTCTGGGCGGTAATCTCCGGCGACGGGTCGGGGCGATTGGCCTCAAGGTTGGTGACCCACTGGCCGATGGCGCGCCACTGATTGTCCTTGCCTTCGACGGCGGCATCGCCCCACTGGACTGACATGCGCGCGGCGAGCGCCTGCCATTCCGGACCGGAGCGCAGCTCGCGCAGATCGAGGGCAGGCATATCTTTCAGCTCCCAGCGCCAGTGGTTGGGCGCCACCTCGACCGGCTTGACGGGCGGGAATCTGTGCCATGCCTCGGAGTGGGCGCGGCCGGCGGGCAGATCAATTTCGAGGGCCTGGAAGACGACGGGGATGCTGCTCTGGATGTCCCAGACCGTCTCTTGAAGATACGGTTCAAGCAGTTCCTCGGACTCGCAGATTACGACCGCACCCACATCGGCAGCCGGGGGATGGACGATGCGCTCCTTGCGGGTGGAAAGCATGATCGGAATGCCGGTGTTGCCCCAATCGACGAAATCGGTGTCCTGGGCCTGATACTGCTTTTCGTCGGCAGCGATGGTCCAGGCGTGGAAGTAGTTGATCTTCTCGTCCACGTCGTAGGAGACGCCGCACGCCGCATCGCGCCGTCCCTGCGGCTTCAGGATGCGCTTAACGATGCGCTCGCGCTCGACGGCACGGCCCTGATCGTCAACGGTCTCGACGTACTCATCGAAGAGAATCACCGCGGCGGCGTCCTTGGCGTAATCGGGAGTGTGGGTCTTGTAGGCATCCATGCCCCACTGCGGAACCGGCTGCTTGTCACTGCTGAACCATCCGGCGTGGCTGGGCGCGCAGGCGCAGAGAAGGAGGGCGGCGAGCAAGACGCGAACGGGGATGGCTTTGGACGAGCGCGGGTTTCCCATAATCAGTTTCCTTTGGCAACGGGAGTGCGGGTGAGAACGAGTTGCTGTTGATCGGCGGCGGCGATCTTTTGGTAGAAACCGCGCAGGTCCTGGTACTCCTCCGGCTTGGCGAAGGTGAAGGCACTGGGTTGCTGGAACTGGGCGCGAAGCAGGGCTGGAAATGCAATGGCGAGAAGCAGGAGAAAAATCCGTACGAGAGCGGGAATCCGCATGAGTTTTCCCTTCCTGAAGGAGGATTAGAAGCTGTCTCGAAACGGTGTTATTGATTGCGGAGATTCTACATCGGCGGGATGGCGGTGTCGAGGACGTTTCTGCTTTGGCAAGTCAGCGCGTCAGCGGGTCGGGCGGGCTCCGAGGAGGGAGGAGACGAGGGCGATAGGCAGGCCGACGACGTTGAAGTAGCAGCCTTCAATGCGGGGAACCCAGCGGGCGGCGCGACCCTGAATGGCGTAGGCGCCGGCTTTGTCCATCGGTTCGCCGGTGGCGATGTAGGAATCGATCTCTTCGTCCGTGAGGGTGAGGAAGGTGACGGCGGTGACTTCGGCTGCGACTTCGGTGGAGGTTGCGGTGACCAGCGCGACGCCGGTGAGAACGCGATGGGTGCGTCCGGAGAGCAGGCGGAGCATTCGGGCGGCGTCTGCGGGGCTTTCGGGCTTGCCGAGGATGTGGTTGTCGAGAGCGACGGTGGTGTCCGCGCCGAGCACCTGCGGTGCGGCAGACGCTCGCTCTTCGCTCGCATTATCCTTTGTGCTTTCCCAGGTTTCAAAATCGAGACCTGGGGCACCCATGATTTCGTTGTAGACGGCCTGGGCTTTTTCGCGGGCGAGGCGGGTGACGTAGGCGATAGGGTCTTCGTTGGGGAGGAGCTCTTCGGGGATGTGGGCGGGATGAACCTCGAAGGAGTAGCCGGCCTGGGTGAGGAGTTCGCGGCGGCGGGGCGAGGCGGAGGCTAGAACGAGCATATTCGAATTATTTCAGTATTCGCGCGCTAGTGACAGAGAATTCAAAGTTAGAATATCTTCGACGAAGGGAAAACCGATTATGCTAGGCAAACCACTGCCATAATCATGAAAGCAATTGTGAACAAAGACCGGGTGACAATATGCATGATAAAGGACATCACTGATTCGGCCCAAAATAGTAGAACCGAAAAGAAGCAAAAAACAACCGTAGGTCCTTCGAATCCGTTGGGCGCAAATAACGCCCCCAATTCCGCTCAGGATGACAATCGTTTACAGGTTGAATATATGTCGAATCGCCCTAGACTTAAGCCCCGTTTGCAAGCCTGCGGGCGTGGCGATGCCCCAAGCCATGGCGGGGGTGTTGTGGGCTAGGCCGAAGCGTCCGTCGGGGCCGAGCAGGATGATGCCACCGTGGCCGCCGAGACGGTTGTAGAGGTAGGCGATGGCTTCCTGCGCGGCGAGTTCAGGAGCCGTGCCTGCGGCGACGCGGTCGGTGGCCCACTTGCCCAAAACCAGCTTCATGATGGGTTCGCCCCAGCCGGTGAGGGAGACGGCGGCGGAGAGATTGTCGGCGTAACAGCCGCAGCCGATCAGCGAGGAGTCGCCGACGCGGCCGGGAGTCTTGTTGAGGGTTCCGCCGGTGGAGGTGGCGGCGGCGAGGTTACCGCGGCCGTCGAGGGCGACCGCGCCCACGGTATCATGCGAGTCGAATCCGTCGGGATCGGCTGGAAGCGCGGTCTCCGGGCTTTTGTCGTCATGAAGGGCTTGGCCGGAGAAGGACAGGTCGGCGAGTCCGGCGGCCTGGCGGGCCTGGGCCTGGGCGAGGCGCTCGCGCTCGCGGTCGAGAACCAGCTCGGCGTTGTCGATGAGGGCCATGCCGTGCGCGTGGGCGAACTGCTCCGCGCCTGGGCCGACGAAGTAGACGTGACGGCTTTTTTCCAGAACCAGCCGAGCAGCCTGAATGGGGTTGCGCAGACGCTCGACGCAGGCCACGCCTCCCGCCTTCATGCGGCCGCCGTCCATCAGCAGGGCGTCGAGCTGGACGCGGCCGTCAGAGGTGAGAAAGCTGCCCCGGCCGGCGTCGAAGGCGGGGTTGTCTTCGAGGACGGTGACGGCGGCTTCAACGGCATCCAGAGCCGATCCGCCGCGAGAAAGAACGGCATAGCCGGTCTCCAGCGCATTGCGGACCCCGGCCTGGTGGGCGGCCGCGGCGTCGGCGGGGATGGCCCATGCGCCGCCGTGGACGAGAAGCGTGGGAGCGTGGTGGGCGGGAGTGGTCACCGGATTATCGTAGATCATTCCACCGGCGGAGTGTGCATCTCCGCCACATCGAGCCGCTCGCCGGGCTTCAGGTAGCCCTTGCGGCGAAACCAGTCTTCCATGGCCGGCTGAAGGAGGGCGAGAGGAACGCGCGTCCCGGCTTCGAGCATTCCGTCGGCGACGGGCAGCGTGTCGTCGAAGACGGCATCGTTGGTGAAGTTGCGCATGGCGAAGTTGTCGATCCAGCCGATGGGGCAGTCGTGGCGAAGGCCAGCCGCGTCGATGCGCTGAATGGAGAGTTTACGCGCGAACATACCTTCCACTGTACCGGAAGCGGCGTTGCGCGCGGCAGATGGGCTACGGCTTCTTCTCCGGCACGACTCTGGATTCCTTGCCCTGCTCGGCCTCCACATGGAAGCGCTTAAAGTCGTAGTCGCGTTCGGTGAAGCGCTGGAGCATATTCTTGACCATGAAGAGGCGCAGCTGGACGGTCCCCTCGGTGGCGCTGGGGAGCCAGATCTCGCCGTTGACCGGGGCCTGATCGAAGCTGAAGCGCGAGCCTTTCTCGATGTTGAGCACCAGTCCGCCGGCGACATGAAAATTGTCTCTGAAGGTCACATCAATGTGAGCGATCTGGCGATCCGCCTCGTCAATCCATACCGTGCCCTGGAACTTCTTGAAGGCTTCCTCTCCCAGGTTGTGGGTTTTGGCGTCCTTGCGGCCCATCACGTCGAAGAGGATGGTGGGGCGGCCGCGATAGCTTCCGCGGCGGGGATTGCGCACGTCGATGATCTCCAGCATGCGGCTTACATTCAGGTCCTGGTCTTCCTTGGGCTGCTCCGGCTCAGGCTTCTCCGCCTTCTCCACCTGTTTGGTGACGCGTTCGGTCTCCTTCTGCTGGTCTTGATCGTCCAGCGGCTTGCCATCCTTCTTTACCAATCGCATGATCTGCCGGCCGTGGACGAAGAAGACTTCGTGCTCCTTGGTTTCGGTCTTCTTGACCTGGCCGCTGGCGTCGAGATCCTGGGTCGTCTGCAAGGAATTGTAGGTGTAGTTCTCGACGACTTTCTCCAGCGCCTTCTGGTGCTCCTCGACCTCGTGCATCAGTTGCGGAATGGCGGGCAGCGGCGGCGAGGCCGGTTGCTGGGCCTGCGCGGGAAGCGCGGACAAAAGAGGCAATAGAAGAGCCGCGAGCGGGAAGAAGCGGAACGAGAGCATGGAGGTAAATCCTCTTGGATGAATTGTATCCGGCGCGAAACCCGCCGAAGAGTGTATTGTCTTTGACCCGACGGGCGGAGAAAGGTTGCGGCATCAGAAACGAATCAGCGCTCGATCTTGATGTAGCAGGCCGGTTGAGGTTCGTGGTATCCCGTTGTTGATTGAGCCTCTTAACATGGCTAATTGGGGTTCCTGGTTTCCCAGGTTCCAACAGCGGGACCTGGGCCACCCAGCCGTCTCGGACTCACGCGGTTGACAGCGCCCTTGCCGCTGCCTAGAATTAAAGAGGAAAGGCTCGCGTTAATTCTTACATAAGTATTAGAAAAATCAAGAGTTGAGCGGTTTCATCCGGGTCGCGGGCAGATCCCCGGACGAGTCCGGACAGAGAGCGGGGAAGATGCCGGATGCGCGCGTCAGTCCGCGAGAGCGGCTGGTGCTTACGGCCATCATCGAGCAGTACATCGCCACCGGCGAACCGGTGGCTTCGCAGGCTGTCGCCCGTTATTTCTCTAATCAAGAAGGCTTGAGTTCGGCCACCATCCGCAATGTGATGGCCACGCTGGGCGATACCGGCCTGCTGGAGCAGCCGCACACCTCGGCCGGCCGAGTGCCCACCGCAGCGGCCTTCCGCTACTACGTCGAACAGATTACCCAGCCGGGCCGGATGGCCGCGCTGCCGCAGGGTGCCAACGCGCTGGGGCCGTTGCCGATGAGCGAAGCGCGCCGCGGGCAGATCGAGGAGAGCTTCAGCGGCGTGACCAGCAGCAATGACTACCTGGAGCGCACCTCGCACGTGCTGGCGCTGCTATCCAGCGGGCTGGGCGTGGCGCTGGCCTGCTCAACGGCCAGCCAGGTGCTGGAGCACATTCATTTTTCGCGGCTCTCGGTGGGCCGTGTGCTGGCCGTACTGGTCACCGAGGCGGGCGCGGTGCAGGACCGCGTGCTGGTGCTGGACCGCGAACTGACGCACCTTGAGCTGGAGACGGCGGCGCGCTATCTGAATGAGAATTTTCGCGGCTGGCACATCGAGCGCATCCGCGCCGAAGTTGCGCGGCGCGTGGAGCAGGAGCAGGCCGCGTATCACCAGATGCTGGCCTCGGTCGAGGAGCTTTGCCGCAAGGGCGCGCTGGCCGCGGGCGAGGCCGGACCGGCGATTTTTGTGGACGGAATGGCCAACCTGATCGCCGCCGAGGCGGACCGCGAGCGGCTGCGGCAGATGCTGCTGGCCCTGGAGGCCAAGCAGCGGCTGGTGGAGCTTCTGACCGCCTACGTGGATGGCCGCCAGCAGGAAGTGCGCGTGGTGGTGGGCCTGGACCTGATGGGACAGGATGAGATTTCGCGCGCCATGCAGGATCTGGTGCTGATCGGCGCTCCGGCCCGGCTGGGCGGCGCCAACCGGGGCACGGTGGCCGTGATTGCGCCCACCCGCATCCAGTATCAGGAGATGATCCAGGCGGTGCGCTACATTGCGCGGCTCTCCGAGCGCCTGCTGGAAGTTCCCGCCGACGAGGGCTTGCGCGTGTAAGAAGCCCTGAATGGAACTCGCGTTGTTGCGCATGAACAATGACTGTTGAGGTTTATCGTTTCCCAGGTTCCAGAATCGGGACCTGGGGCACCCAAGCCTCGGCAATTAACATGGAAACAGATGCGAACAATTTTGCGGAGAATGCATAAAATCATGCCAGAAGAGAAGAAAGAATTGCGACTGCTGGAGAAGCTGAAGGGCGAGCAGACCGCCTCGGCGGAAAAGCCGGTGAGTGAAGCCTCCGGCGAGCCGGCGCAGACCGCCGGCCCGGAGGAACTCCAGGAGCCGCCGGTAAGCCGCGCGGAATTCGACCAGCTCAAGGCCGAGCGCGACCAACTGCTCGACCGTCTGGCCCGCCTGCAGGCCGAGTTTGAGAACGCCCGCAAACGGGGCGAGCGCGAGCGAATTGCCGACCGCGACTATGCCACCGTGAATGTGATCGAGAAGTTTCTGCCGGTGATGGACCACTTCGAGATGGCGTTGAAGGCCAGCGCCACGGCCGACCAGTTGCGCTCCGGCGTCGAGTTGATTGTGAAGCAGATGGAAGATGTTCTGCGCCAGTTGCAGGTGACGGCGATTCCCGCGCTGGGCGTGGAGTTCGACCCGCGCCATCATGAGGCGCTGGGCTCGGTCGAGCGGCCTGACCTGCCCGACCAGCATGTGGCCGAGGAGATTCGCCGCGGCTACAAGCTGCGCGACCGGCTGCTGAGGCCGTCGCTGGTGCGCGTGGCCTCCAACCCCAAACAGAAAAGCGAATAGGATTTGAATACCAGAGTGAGCAAAGCAGACTATTACGAAGTACTGGGCGTCGCGCGCGACGTAGGCGACCAGGAATTGAAGAGCGCCTATCGCAAGCTGGCGATGCAGCATCATCCTGACCGCAACCCCGGCGACCATGCCGCCGAGGAACGCTTCAAGGAGGCCAGCGAGGCCTACCAGGTGCTCAGCGACGCCGACAAGCGCGCCGCCTACGACCGCTTCGGCCATGCCGGCGTCAGCGGCGGCGGATCAGGCTTTGGCGGCAACCCCTTCGGCGGCGGNNCAGCAGCACCGCGCCAGCCGCCAGCAGCGCGGCGACGACCTGCGCTTCGACCTGACCGTGGACTTCGAGACCGCCATCTTCGGCACCGAGACCGAGGTGAAGATTCGCCGCCGGGATACTTGCGAAGCCTGCCACGGCAGCGGCAGCGCCTCCGGTCACGGACCCAAGACCTGCGGCCAATGCCAGGGCCGCGGCCAGGTTCGCTACCAGCAGGGCTTCTTCAGCGTGGCCCGCGCCTGCGGCGCCTGCGGAGGCACCGGCCAGGTGATCGCCGACCCCTGCCTCGCCTGCCGCGGCGAGACCCGCGTGATCAAGGAACTCAAGCTCAACGTCAAGGTGCCACCGGGCGTGGAGAACGGAACCCGCATTCGCTACAGCGGCGAAGGCGACGCCGGACGCTCGGGCGCCGCCAAGGGCGACCTCTACGTGGTGCTCGCCATCCGGCCCCATGAGTTCTTCGAGCGCGACGGGCACAACCTGCATTGCGTGATCCCTATCAGCTTTCCCCAGGCCGCCCTGGGCGCGGAGATCGAGATTGCCGCCATCGACGGCCCGGTCACGCTCAAGATTCCCGAAGGCACGCAGAGCGGACGCGAGCTGCGCGTGCGCGG
>PLPA01000264.1 GCA_003159355.1 Acidobacteriaceae bacterium
CTCCGCTCCTACTTTGAGAATGCGGCGGGGCTGAAGGATGGCGCGCCGGTGACGCTGGAGGGCGTCACCATCGGCAACGTGATTCACGTGCGCGTGGTTGCCGACCGCAACCCCACGCCGGTAGAGGTGGCGATGCGGGTTGGCCACGAGTTTGTGCCTAATCTGCACGTCGATTCGACCGCCGCGATTGCTCAGGCTGGGGTGCTGGGCGACAGCTACGTCGATCTCAGCTCTGCCCACGCCAGCGGCCCGCAGCCGGCCAACAACGCCGAACTGAAGGCCACGGGCGCGCCCAGCATCCAGGATGTGGTCCGCAACAGCAATGAATCCATCATCGAACTCAACAACCTATTGCACAAAGTTGAAGTTACGATCGATGCGGTCAACTCGAGGCGCGGCACGGCCGGCGAGCTGATCAACAATCCCGACCTCTACCGCAAGATTTCCCGCATCGCCGACGATCTGGAAACCGTCTCCAGCGCCGTCGCCAATGGGAAGGGTTCGCTGGGCAAGCTGGTCAACGACGATACGCTGTATAACCGCGCCAACGCGGCCATCGACCGGCTCAACAAGATCACCGTCGCCCTCGACGAGGGCAAGGGCAGCGCGGGCAAGCTGCTCAAAGACGATGCACTCTATAACAACCTGAACGCCGCCGCCGCCAACGCCAATCAGATGGTGGCCGAGATCAATGCCGGCCATGGCGCGCTGGGCATGCTGGCCAAGGATCCCGTCTTCGCGGCAAAACTGGACGACACCGTCACCCGGCTGGACGGCTTCCTCAAGGGCTTGGATGAAGGCAAGGGCACGCTAGGGCAACTGGCGCAGAACCGCGCACTCTACGACCATACCGACCAGATGGTGGGCCAGGCCGAGCAGTTGGTGAAGAGCATCCGCGAAGACCCCAAGAAGTACTTGGTTATTCGCATGAAGGTCTTCTGAGGAACGGATTCTTCATGATTCGCTGCCTCTGAACATCTTGCAGAACTCCTGAAAACCCTTCAGCCGCACCACCTGGAAGTAGTCGCTGGCCACGAAGTAGAAGATTGTGGCCACAGCCCACACGGCGTGCAACGCCTCCGAGCCAAGCTGGTCGCCAAAGGGCAGCGGCGCCGCGGAGAGCACCATGGCCAGCACCAGCAGCGCCAGGTTGACGATGCCCATCACCATGTTGATCTCCACCAGCTTGGCGGTCATGGGTCTTCCCAGGCGGAGAGATTGACCGAGAGCGGAGAGCGCAGAGTGATTCTCCAGCAACAGGACGAACGGAGCAATCGAGAGCGCCCAACTGAGCAGCGCCCAGGCGGTGAAGAAGCCCAGCGAGAGGAAAATCACCCAGACAGCGAAGCCGATCAGGTCCGGCTCGGCGCTGGGGGTGATGTGCGTAGAGGCGACCCATTGCATGGAGCTGAACCAGCCCCAGCAGGTGAGGGCAAAAAAAGCCAGCCAGGCGGCTTGCAGGGCGATCATCGCAACCGGGCGAAAACGCAGCGTTGAATCCATTCGCTTCAGGATGAAGCTGCGGCCCAGGCCGGAGACGACCACCCAGGCGAGCGCGGCAAGCGGCAGCAGCCAGCACAACACAGCCGCCACGCGAGACTGGTAGAGCGCCCACGCGTTGCTCAGTTGCGTCGCGGCCACCCAGGGATTCTGCGAATCGAAGTTGCTGAGGCCGGCGGAACCCGGCCGCAGTTCGTCAAGAATATTCAGGGTCTGAAACCAACACACCACCAAAAATGGCAGGCCGAAGAGCCAGCGCCACGCGACTTCAATGGCCGTGAGCGACGGCCGCTGGAAGACCCAGCCCATCTGGCCGACCAGCGATTGGGTTCCGCGCAAAGGCGCTGCCATACTGGCCTCATGAAGATTGCTGGTTGAGGTTCGTGGTTTTCCACCCTTTTCGCAAAAAACACGAAAAGGATGGGGCACGGAGCTGTTACTACTACCTGATCACCAGATTCACCAGCTTGCCGGGAACCACGATGACCTTGATGACTGTCTTGCCCGCCGTTCGCGACTGGATCTTTTCGCCGGCCAAGGCCGCGGCTTCGATGGCTTTGGCGTCGGCGTCAGCGGCCACGCGCACCACCGTGACCAGCTTGCCGTTGATCTGGACGGGAATCTCGAGTTCGTCTTCCTTGGCCAGAGCGGGATCGCTCTGCGGCCAGGAAGCGCGCAGGACAGCACCGTCCTCGCCCAACTCCTCCCACAGTTCCGCTGCAAGATAGGGCGCAAAAGGCGCCAGCAGCAGCACCAGCGAGCGCAGCAATTCGCGCACCACCGGCGCGGGAACCTCGCCCGCCGCCAGTTGCGCGTCCGCGGCTTGAATCTCGTTGACCAGCTCCATGATCGCCGCGACGCAAGTGTTGAAGTGCCAGCGGCCCTCGAAGTCCAGCGTGATCTTGGCGATGGTCTGATGCAGCTTGCGCAGCAGCTTCAGCGACAGGCCGGTGGGCTGGGTGCTGGGTGCCCCATCCATTCCGCGCTCTATGCGGAATGGGTGGGAATCCATGCCAGCCGTGCGGGCCAGCGGCGCGTACTTTGTGGCCAGCCGCCAGACGCGAGCCAGGAAGCGGCTCACCCCGGCGACGCCGTCCTCCTGCCAGTCCAGGTCGCGGTCCGGCGGCGCGGCAAACAGCGCGTACATGCGCGTGGCGTCAGCGCCGTAGCGGCCCACCATCTCGTCGGGCGAGATTACGTTGCCCTTCGACTTGGACATCTTCGCGCCGTCCTTGATGACCATGCCCTGCGTAAAGAGGCGGCGGGCCGGCTCGTCGTTGACGATCAGCCCCAGGTCGCGCATCACCTTCGTCCAGAAGCGCGAATAGATCAGATGCAGAATCGCGTGCTCCACGCCGCCGATGTACTGGTCGATGGGGAACCAGTACATGACGATTTCCGGATCGAACGGCGCGTTGGCGTTCTTTGCGTCGGTATAGCGGTAGAAGTACCAACTGGAATCGACGAAGGTGTCCATGGTGTCGGTCTCGCGCCGCGCGGGCCTGCCGCAGTTGGGGCAGGCGACGTTGACGAACTCGGGCACGCGGCTTAGCGGCGAGCCGCCCTGCTGGGTAATCTCGATCTGATCGGGTAGCACCACCGGCAATTGCTCATCGGGAACCTGCACCAGGCCGCAGCTCTCGCAATGAATGATCGGGATCGGCGTGCCCCAGAAGCGCTGCCGGCTCACGCCCCAGTCCTTCAGGCGGAAGGTCACCTTCGGTTCTCCAAAATTCCCGGCGACGGCAATCTCCTGCAGGCGCTTCTGCGCGTCTTCGCAACTCAGCCCGTCGTATGCGCCGGAGTTCATCAGCACACCTTCCTCGGAACAGAAAGGGAGCTCTTGCGAGACTGCGGGGTCGATTGGCTTGATCACCTGGGTAATCGGCAGCCCGTACTTCATCGCGAACTCGAAGTCGCGCTCATCATGGGCCGGAACGCTCATGATGGCGCCGGTTCCGTAGTCGGCCAGGATGTAGTTGGCCACCCAGATGGGCACGCGCTCGCCGTTGTAGGGGTTGACGGCGAAGCGGCCCGTTGGAACGCCGTGCTTTTCGATCGCGCCCAGGTCGCCGGCCTCGCGCGCTTTCTTCTGCTGGTCGATCATCTCATCGACCTGCGCCTTGAGCCTGGAATCGGCTGCCGTGAAGGCCGTAACCAGTTCATGTTGCGGAGCTAGTTGCACGCTGGTTGCGCCGAAGATCGTGTCCACGCGCGTAGTGAAGACGCGAATCCTTACAGCGTTGTCATCCTGAGCGGAGCTTGGCGCGCTCTTTGCGCCAAGCGGAGTCGAAGGACCTGCGTCTGATCCCTGATCTCTGACCCCTGATCCCTGTTCTTCCAGGAAGAAGTCCACATCCGTTCCTTCGCTGCGCCCGATCCAGTTGCGCTGCATGGTGCGGACTTTTTCCGGCCAGCCGTCGAGCTTGTCGAGGCCGTCGAGCAGCTCCTGCGCGTAGGCTGTAATGCGGAAGAACCACTGCACCAGATCGCGCTGGTCTACTTGCGTTGTCTCGTGCCGCCAGCAGCAGCCATCGACCACCTGCTCGTTGGCCAGCACCGTGGCGCACTCCGGGCACCAGTTCACTTTGCTTTTCTTGCGATAAACCAGGCCCTTTTCGTACATCCGCAGAAAAAACCACTGGTTCCAGCGATAGTATTGCGGCAGGCAGGTGGTGACTTCGCAAGCCCAGTCGTAGCCCAGGCCGAGCCGGTCCATTTGGATTTTCATCGCGGCGATGTTCGCGAGCGTCCACTGGCGCGGAGGGGTATTGTTCTTGAGCGCGGCATTCTCGGCCGGCAGCCCGAAGGCGTCCCAACCCATCGGATGCAGCACGTTGTAGCCGCGCATCCACATGTGGCGCGCGAGGGCGTCGCCGATCGAGTAGTTGCGCACGTGTCCCATGTGCAATTGGCCGCTGGGATAGGGCAGCATCTCCAGCACGTAGTACTTGGGCTTGCCGCAGTCCACCGGCTCCGCCGCATAGAGTTTGGGGTCCGCAGCCCACCGCTGCTGCCATTTGGGTTCAATCGCCGCCGGGTCGTAACGCAGTTCTGTTTCTTCCGCCATAGCCCTTTTAGTGTAAACGGGAATGCCAATCGATGCTCCCGAAGAGAGCCGGTATTGAATAGGGAATGCTTGTCCTGACTTGAGTATTGCAGCTGGCCATATAAGATGTGACCTGGAAAAGGCGGTCGGCACGTGGGGAGTAGTCGGTTCGCAGAGTCTTTGCGAGAGGGAGCAACGAAGCCTGTTTGGTTCCAGGTAAAGCATCTCCGCACAGGTTCGCCCAAGGAGCGAGGCCTTCGTAGGCGGGAATGTCTTCGGGGCGTGGATCCGGCAGATGCACCGGTTCCACTGCGGATTCGGCACATCCACCGAGCCGAAGAGAGTATAAGCGCCCGTGCCGGGCGGCGCCGAACTTCGTTCATGCAGCATAGCGATTGCACTTTACGCCAGGAGACAGTTCTCTAAAATTGATCTGTGCTCCGGTGGCCAATACGCTCCTGCCAGCCACAGAAGCCGATTTGAGCCAACGCTGAGGCACGGCCCAATTGTTGCGAAGAGTCGGCCATTTCCTGCGCAGAAGGAAGCAGTGACAGCAAGTGCCTCCATCATGCCATGGGGGAGGCTTTTGATCCCATTTGCCGGACACAAAACCAAAAATCTACTCATTGCCCGACTGTTTGTGAATAGAGTTCGTTTTCGGGATTTTCGGGAGGGGTTGATGGGTAACAAATTGATTACAGAGCACTTATCGTTCCATATTTATTAAACAATAGATTAGGTGCAAGCTGTAGATGGTTATTTGCCAACGATTATTGGCGCCAAATTCTCAATCTAGCGCTTGCACAAACGGCGGCATTGGCTTATGCTAGTCGAAATTGACGATTTCGATTGTAATCGGTGTGCAGTTGTCCAATTGAATCGTTGTGTCAATTGCGGTCTTTTGCAAGGCTGTGTTCGGCCAGGATGGTTTCGCCACAGGCTTTCATTGTTCTTGCAGGCAATGTGTGTAGTATGTGTTGATGAGGTCAGGGGCTTAGCGTTTTGTTGCCTTGCTAAGTCAGCTTGGCGGAGCCATGCGCATTTCGACGTCATATCGAAGGGGCTAGCATTTCACGCTCTCGTCTTTACGCGCATTCTGATCGTTGCTCTCTAACGTTTGTGCGGCGCGCCAGTTCGATCTGAGGCTTTGAGTGAATCTCCAGACAATAGGTCGAACGTATGGAGGGCAGGTCTGCCCGAATCCCGTAATCACGGGTGCGGCGCTTGATCGCAAATGGTACGCTGTCTTCACTGTACCGCAGCACGAAAAGTCAGTCGTGAAACACCTGGACATACGTGAGATTGAGTCCTTCCTCCCTGCCTATGAAACGATTCAGGTCTGGAAGAACCGGCAACGAATGAAGGTGATTCTTCCGCTGTTTCCCACCTATCTGTTTGTGCATATCAATTTCACGGAGCGGGTGAAGGTTCTCCAGTCTCCCGGGGTTCTGCAGATTGTGGGCAACGGGAAAGAATACGCCGCTCTTCGGGATTCCGAGATCGAGTTTTTGCGCTCCGACTTCTGCAGGCAACGGATCGAACCGTATCGCGACTTTGTTCTCGGCGAAAAAGTTCGCATTAAGAGCGGTGTGATGCAGGGTCTTCAGGGGACTCTTGTGAGAAAGAGCAATAGCATGCGGTTCGTGCTGACGCTCGAATTGATTAACCAGCATGCCGCTATCGAGGTGAATGCTGAAGATCTGGAGTTGATGGTCGCATAACATCCGGATATAGATGACTCCGGCGTTGAGTATTCGATTTATTTGCGCTGCCCATGCGCAAGTAAATCGGCGGAGCCGTTCCCCTCGCAGTTCCGTATTGATCGAAGAGCTTTCCCGCTTGAATTATTCCCCGAGTTCGCGCCTGCCGCGATCTTTCAGATTCAAGGCCCGCCAGAAAATATGCCTCGAGTAATCCAGATCTTGAGAATTCAGTCTTAAGGTTGCGGTTGAGAGGTCAGATCGTGGCTTCATGGCGAGGCGCAGTGCCGCAACAATCTCGCGCAAGCTAACAATTTTCCGTGTAGGCTGCCGGCGCTTGGCAACTGCCAACAGCCCAGTCGAAGGGGTGTAGATGCCAGTTATACCCAAAACCTCAGTAAGGAAGGACAAGATTCTCCAGGCGGCAGGCAAGCTGTTTGCGCGCCAGGGATATCACGCAACGAGCACTCGTGAGATAGCTCGCCTTGCCGATGTAAGTGAAAATACGCTTTTCCGGCATTTCGATAATAAGGAAGAGGTCTTTTGGTCGTCCCTTCGCTCGTATTCCACAGGGTTGAAGTTTCGCCGGGAGGTGCTCGAGGGGCTGACGCGATGCGACTCTCCAGAAGTAGTCTTGCCTAAGATTATCGAGATGCTCGCAGATATCGTCAACTACCGGCCGGAGCTGCTTCAGTTAGTTGCGGTAGCATTTGTCGAGTTGCACGTCAAGGCGGACGGATTCCGCGCAGAGTTTCTCGCGCCTGTTTTCTCGGCGATCAATCGCTATTTGGAGATGAACATCAAGAGAGGAAGAATTCGTGATTTGGATTCCACGATGCTGACATCCGCACTGATCATGACCGTGTTGACGCATCCGGGAATCTATAATCTGATTGATGGCGACAAGCCGGTCTATTCAGATAGCCTGGGAGCGCATAAAGCCTACGCCAGGTTCTGGCTGGATTTGATTGTTCCAAGGATGCCGGCCTATTCATTGCCCATGGCCCAGGTAAGATGAGAGTACTGAGCCTGGACTGCATGCGGCGAAGTCCAGAGAACGCAGTATTCTCGTTTTTCCAGTTAGCAGCGTGCGGCGCGGAAGCCGCTGGCAGCACAAGAGCGTCTTTTGCGTGACGCCATCAGCTGTTTACCAAGGTTTGAAAACCGCAAGAGAAACAAAACGTCAGGAATCCAGGAAGGGAAAGATATGTCTCCGGAGTTATTGCGTGTCCGACGGCAGAGGACGCAACGTATCTGGCGNNCTGCGATTCGACTTTGCATTGCCGGCCCAGTACTACCGCCCGATGTGGGTGGCCATGTGTATCTGGGCGGCGGCGAAGTCCGCATCCTTCGTCATTGGCGCGGTCGACCGCGGAAGTTGGCAGCATACTTCTGTTTTTGACGCGGTGCGAATTATTTTGGCGGTTTCGGCGGGGTCAGTACTAGGTGGAATCGTCATATTCAGTCTGGTTGGACCCTGGGGCGTTCCCCGCTCTGTGTATATTCTTGACTGGCTATTTTCCTGGTTGCTTACGTTGGGGGGAAGGTTGGCAGTTCGCGTGTTCGTTACCAGGAGAAGCCGGTGCAGAACCGAAGGCGAGCAGACGAGAACACTGATCTACGGCGCCGGCGACGCAGGGCTGGCGCTTTTATCGGAGTTGCGGCAGAACCCGAATCTGATGTGTGATGTCCGTGGCATTGTCGATGACGATGTAAGCAAAGTCGGGCTGACCCTGCATGGGGTGCGGGTATTGGGAACGGGAAGTGCGCTTGGAGAACTGGTGCGAAAGCACGCCATCCA
>PLPA01000019.1 GCA_003159355.1 Acidobacteriaceae bacterium
CCTGTAGGCGTTTCAATCCACGCCCCCCGCGCGGGGGGCGACAACCTTTCCTGTAGACTGCTGAATTGTTGCTAGTGTTTCAATCCACGCCCCCCGCGCGGGGGGCGACGGCGCATAGCGTAACAGACTCCATGCGCTAGACATATCTTGCCACAACTGCGGACTGACCGTGCGCGGATTTTCATGAAGCGGGTTGCCTACCTAAGCAATGGGCATCTCTTTGAAACGAAGCTGATTAGGGGCTGCGCGGATGTACTTGAGAATCTATGCTCGCTTGAGGTCCGCGCAAGAGAGGCCACGCTCTCCCGGCAGAGGCGTCATAGAATGAGCGGACCTTCAGGATCGTAGGCAATCTTCGCGCCGACGTGCTCGACTCGCCGCTTCCATTCGGTCCCAAGAAAGTAGAAGCGCAGGCTATCTTCTGTTGGATCGGCTTCTGAGATAAGACTTGCCCGAAGCATCACCCATTGGGCTGCGTCCACAGGACATTCAAAGACCGAGTTCTGCACCCGTTGGCCATGATTCTCGCACAATCGGGCCACTCGGCGCAGTCTGCGGCGCCCGGCATCATCGCGGGTGCTCACGTCGTAACTGACCAGGACCATCATAATTGGGTTATCTCCAGAAGAAGGCCGGATACGCGTCCAGACCGCCGCGAATGTAACGCGCCATCAACAGTGCCTGCACATAGGGCACGAGTCCGAGCGGAATGCGCTCTTTCAGAAAGGGGTGCTCGATTTCGTCCTGCTTGCGCAGTTGCCATGCAGAGACCACCTCCTTGCGAGTCGCATCGTCCATTAGAATGCCCCCGCCATCCTGCTCGGTGAACCCAGAACCCTGTACCTGACGGCGGTTGACGAGCGTCAGCACCAGGCGATCAGCCAGCGCGGAGCGCAACTCCTCCATCAGATCGAGAGCGAGACTCGGTCGCCCAGGCCGGTCCGTATGCAGGAAGCCGACTGCTGGGTCCAGCCCGACGCTTTCGAGCGCAGATTCGATGTCATGCCGAAGCAGCGCGTAGACGAAGGACAACAGCGCATTGACGCGGTCCAGAGGTGGCCGGCGAGAACGGCCGTCGAAATGGAATGCCTCGCGGTCGCCCACGATCATGTGGTCGAAGACCGAAAAGTACGTCTGTCCGGCCGACCCTTCATGGCCGCGCGCCTGGTCAATGGAGGGTGCGCGCGCAGCCTCCAAACCCGCCCAAGAAAGCTGGTTTGCCGCCTCGCGCAGTGGTTCTTGCCGAGCCTCATCGGAAATCTCTCGCGCCGCTCGCAACAGAATCACCCGGCTGTTTGCGATCTTCGCCGCGACAATCGCCTGCACCGCAGGGAGAGCGCCGTCCGCGCCATCGGCCATCCGGTACTGCTGACGCCGCAAGAGCACATTGCCTGAGACGGGTCCGGTTACACGCGCCAGAAACTTGCCCTGCTCTGTCAAGAAGGACACGCCGACGCCACGTTCGCAGCACAGACCCAGCAGCGGAGGGCTGCACGCAACCTGGCCCCAGCACACCAGACCTTCTAACGTATGCACTGGCACGCGCAGCTTGAGCTCCTGCCCGACCTTGATGGCAATGGTCTCGCCGTCGCGGTGCAGATAGGAGCCTTGCGTCATCACGTGCAGAGTATTGAGCAGCTTTCGCATGGCGAGCTAGACCTCTTGATTGAGCGAACGCACCTGGCGCTCCAACCAGCGCGCCACGCCGTCTTGATACGCAGTAGCCTGGGGGAGGCAGACGTGAACCAGTGAGCAATTAGCGCAGTAAGGACCTGGCTTCGCCGGCGGCGTCTCCCGATTGCGGTACAGGCGGTGCATCGTGGCGGTCAGATCTTCGGTCCGAGCGCGAAGCTCCGGCGTAAATACTACCTCTTGGCGACGGCGTGGATTGCCATAGAAGATAGCCCCACGCGCAATGACCGTCGCGAGCATCTCCTCCAAACAAAGCGCCTGCGCGCACAGCTGCACAGTATCGCAGTCAGTCGGCTTGCTCTTGCCGCGCTTGTACTCGACTGGATAAGGCTCCGGACGAAACTCGACGACGTCGGCGCGTCCGGTCAACCGGAGCCTCTCCGACCGCAGCCACATGCCACGTACAGTTCGGAGGTCGCCGCGCCGGCTCTCACCGGGCAGATCGGCGCGCTCGTGAAGCAACCGTCCTTCGGCTGTGCGTCCGTTCTCCACCCAAACCTGCTCCAGGTGAATCAACGCCCATTGCCGCGGACAGAAAGCCAGATGCTGCAAGCCGCTGAGCGGCAGCGCGTCGTCGTCTTCAGAACCGGAATCGGCCATACAGACCTCCCATCAAACGGCGGCGGGGAAGGACGGAACCCATTCTTCCACAGAAATGCCCGCAGGGACGGCACCAGTTAACTCAATAACATAGTCGGAGCGGGAACGCGCGGGACGGTTTTCCGCCTTCAACTCCGGACGCAGCTTCGCGGTGACCATGGAGAAGAGCTCGTCGGCTCGTGCGTCACCGAGCTTGCCTTCGTGGCGGAAGGCGATGCACCGGACTGGAGCCATCAGGCCGCGCGCGGCGGACCGGTCGGTCTCGAACATGAAATTCAGGGCTTGCTTGAGAAGCGTGAGGTCGTCGTTCGTGAATCCGGTCTTCTCGGCGAGCGAAGCGTTGAGGAAGCCGTGGCAGCGATAGAGGCCGTAGGGGACATTGAACTTGCGGCCCATGGTGCGTTCCTTGTCAATGTCTTTCTCGTTAGTGACGGCGCAGCGGGTGATGGCGAACTCTGCGGAGACCACCGGATCGATGCTGCGCGCGAAGGTGAGTTGCAAGGGGCCGCGCACCTGACCTGCTCTCTGCTTCAATTTGCTTTCACCTGATTCGGTATCCTTGTCATCACCGGTAGACATGACAGCGCCAAAGGTGCGGATGTCAAAAAAGTTGAAACACATCCAATCTTGCGCAAGGTCTTCATAATGCCTTTCCGGCTTGGCATTTTTCTTCTTGTCTTTTTTCCAGCGTTCCCAGGCAGCAACGCCTGCTTTCACAGTTTCACTCGTTTCATAAGCTCGCTCAATTTGTTGATTGAGAACGGACTTTTCTTTCACAAAGATTTCGTGGCGCGGCTCACCTTCCTTTGGCGGTTCATCTCCCTTTGTGAGGCAGACAAAGTTACGAATCTTGCGCTTGAGGCAGACATCGGTGACCAGGCCCTGGTTGGTCTCCGGGTCGATGCGCGGGAGGTTACCGGCATCCGGATCGCCGTTCGGATTGCCGTCGGTGATGTCGAAGAAATACACAAAATCGTAGCGGTTCTGGATGGGCGTGCTCATGCGTTGGCTCCTTCTTCCTTGTCCTTCTTGCTGGTGTAAAGTTCTTGGCGCTGATGGAAATAGCCGATAACAAATTTACCCTGATCGTCGAGAGAAAGAAGACGAGGGAATGTATTGCGCAGCTTATTGATGACCTCCCCAAACTCTCTTTCGCGATGGATTCTCAGGCCTGTGTCCAACTTGGCCAAATGATGCTGGCTCAATCGGCACAAGCGGGGAAAGACCAGCGATGGAGTGGTGCTTGCTGCGGTAAAGTAGCTGTCTTTGATAGTCCTGTTGAGTTCTCCTTCAACGCTGTCTTTCTGGATCATCTCCAGCAGCGCAAAGGCGCGTCCGCAGCAGTATGCGGCATCGTCGTTGTTCTTATCGAGCATTCTGGACACCTCCAATGGATTGCCGCGCGAGCGGGAGTTACGATTCAGGCAGGCCTTGATGGCGGCCACGCGCGCATAGGCGACTTCGCCGTCGCTGTGAATGCGGCGAATCATCGTAGTCAGCAAGGATTGCGGATAGGCTGCGCCGGTCAGAACGGAGCGCGCAAGATCGCCGGCTAACTGGGGCAAGACGTTGTCAGTATCGAACTTCGATTTTTTGCCATCCCAGCGCCCGGTTGTGGCAACGATGCGCCGCAGAGTCAGCAGGCGGTCATCTCTGTCGCCGTCCAGTGCGATGTCGCGGAGGTGCTTGCTCAGTCGATCCTGTAGTTCCGCTGCATCTGCTTCCACCCAGAGCCGAACGGAGATGCGCGAAGCGTTGGGTGAGAGGCCCAGTATGAAGAATTTGGTCGGCTGACTGTCTTTAGATTCGTCAGATTTCTCAAGTGACTGCGCCGCACCATCGCGCAGTTGAGTCAGCAATAGGCTTGCCTGCCGAACGCGCTCCTGGTCCTCTTCGATGATGGGCCCTTCGTTCGGAAGCGGCTCGGAGAACATCGCACTCATTGCGACTTCCAGCACATTGTTTGGATGGTCGGCCCAGAAAACAACTGTGCTATCTCCGAGCGAGACGCGCCGGTTTCGCTGTTCCAGCAGATGATTAAGCGCCTTGGTGTATTTGTCCGTAATCGCGGCGCCTACAGGAGCGTTATAGCTCTGCGACTTGCCATAAGACTCATAAGCCGAAGCATTGAACGAGACCAGCAGCGCACCGCCCGGTTGCGCGTCGGCAACACCCTTGATCTTGGGTTCATGCAGGCGGGCTATCTCATCGATGGCTCCAGAAACAAGGCACATGGTGCGCATCGTACCAGCTTCCGAAGCCGCCGATTGCTCCTCGGTTTCCGCTGGGAGAGAAATCAGATCGTGGACGTACTGCATCTGTCCGGCAATGCGGAATACGCCGAAATTTGCAGCAATTTCTTTGAGTATCTCAGCATGATCTCGTGCCTTCTCCGGCGACCATGTCCGAAGAAACGAACAGACCGCAGTGAAGGCCGGATGTGCAATCCGGTCTTCCAATTCCAGGTGCTTCTTGCGGAAGGCCTCAAACGCCAGTGCTGCTCTCGCTGCTTTGTCGGCATCGGCGTCCGACGACCAGCCGAGCAGATAAGAGGCGTTGTCCCAGAGAAAACACGGATTGATGCCTTGACCAGGGGGCTTGTTCTGCCCCGGAACATTCATCGATGTGGCGACAAGCTTCTTACCATCTTGTTGCTGCAAGGACTGAATAGAGGTCAAGCGTCCGTCCGGCTCCAGCACAACGCAGAAGCTTATCTTCTGGCGTGAGAATCCAGGCGGCGCAAGCTGCATTTCATCCTTGTTTGAAGCGGCGATGCGATCATAATGTTCGGCGAGTCGTTGCAGAATCATGCCAGCGCCTCCGCAAACTTCGGCACTTCGATCACACCATCACGCATCGTTGCGCGAAAAAACCGCGCTTGCATTTCGCCGGCAAAGTCGATGTCGTGCAGCATATAGCCGAGGTCGCGTTCTCCAAGAAGACTGGCATCGACCGCGGGCAGGGCGCTCTCCGCTTCGATCAAGGCGAAGTCCGCTGCAAACTCGCGGCATCCGAGGTAAGGCCGGGTATAGCAACTGCCCTTGCGGGCGCGCCGGTTGAACTGATCCAGATGCTTGGCGATGTTGTCCAGACCGCTTAGGAGTTCGAAGTGAGCCTCGACGACGTAGCCCACATCTCGCAACATCAGCGTCGCGCGCTGCTGCCGATTGTCCGGCTTGTTAGGATCATCCACGTAGAACGCTAGATTGCCTGCGCCGTCCTTCATTGCCTTGGCCACCGTGCCCGCGGCGATCCTGTCTTTTACCTCATTGCGGCGAACCGACGTGAACTTGATCGGATTGAGTACTGTGATGCGGTCGATGTGCCAGCGTATCTCCGGCTTCCAATAGATCGCCTCCACGACGCCGCGCGCCGCCGAGGGGGTCATCACGTCATAACTGACGCGCTCGACCTTCATCTCCGGGCGAGTAAAGCAAGCCCACTCGCCCCAGCAGTGCAGCTTGATGCCGTATGCCACTCGCGCCTCCTAATAAGTGCCCCAATAAGCCGGGTCCAGCCTGGTTGACGCCGGGTCCAGCCCCTTGTTGTCGCTGTATAACGAACGGTTGAGCAGAAGCCACACTCCTGACTCATGCTCCTCGACAAACCCACGCTCGTTCATCTGCCGCATGGCTTCTTTCCTGACAGAGACGAGGTATGGCTGTAGCTCGCGCTGCGGTACAAATGGTACCTTGCCGCCCATCAACCTGTCCCTCAAAATAACGGCATTTGCATTGTAGGGGACCAGAATCGGCAACTGGTCGTCTCGTATCATTTGAAATGCATCGGATACTTCACGGAACTGTAGAAGAGCGCGTCCGCGAGCAGAATCGAACGTCATTTTCTCCATGACCTTATGCTTGTCCCAGTTATCCTTCTGGCTCCAGTAGAAGAGCCGGAAGTAAGCTTCAATCGCCTCTGGCGCAAGGGGGTCGGGATAACGAGAGAACAGTTCCTTTCTGGTCTGCGCTGCTGCACGAAGCAAACCTGGAGGTGGCTGTTCTTCGCCTTCAAACACATACGTCAACCCTAACGCCTGCAATCCCTCCCTGTTGCAGCGGCCGGCAGCCTGAGCGATCGAATCGAATCCAGCTTCGGCCCGATAGACCACAGGAAAATCCAGATCGACACCCGCCTCCACCAATTGCGTGCTGACCACCCGGCAGGGCTGTTGCGCATTGAGCCGCTCCCGAATCATCTTCAGCACCGTTCGCCGATGCGCTCCGCACATCCATGTGCTCAGATGAATGCAATCACCAATCTCCGACATCACAGCCACTTGGTCGTAGAGGCGAGAGGCGTGTTTTCGCGTGTTCACGATACAGAGTGCAGCTTTCTCTTTCGCGAGCCGCAACGCCAGTTCGCCGTCCGGCAGGCTACCGAGCGTGCGCACCTCCACGCGCTTGAGTGTGTGAAACAGAGGCATCGTATCCGGAATGATGGGGCGGACTTTTTCGAGTCCAAGCTCGAAGTCATCGCGGCGCTCAAGGGCCGGCTGCGTCGCCGTGCAAAGCACGATGGAACTGCCGTAGTTGAGCACCAACTCGCGCAGCGCAGCCAGCGCAGGCTTGAGCAGCTCAACCGGAATCGTCTGCGCTTCATCGAGTACGATCACGCTTCGAGCGAGGTTATGGAGCTTCCTGCAAGGCGTTGTCCGGTATGCAAACAGGCTTTCGAATAACTGCACATTAGTGGTGACAATCAGCGGCGCATCCCAATTCTCGGCGCCCAATTGATTTGAACGAGTGTCTTTCTCGGTCTGAATATTGGTGTGGTGCTCAACCAGCGCTGCTTCGGCGAGCGGCCCAAGTTCTTTGCGGTATACATCGGCAGTCTGCTCGATGATGCTGGTGAACGGAATTGCCACCACAACGCGCCTCAGTTCGTGCTTGATCGCATGATCAAGCGCAAAGGCCAGCGACGATAAGGTCTTGCCGCCCCCAGTGGGAACATTGAGTGAAAAAAAGCCCGGCGGTAGATTGGCTGCTTCGCGGCAACGCTCAAGCATGATCGACCGCTGACGATTTACTTCCGTTGGCTTTGCGTCTTTCTGCATCTTCTGCAAGCTGGCATCAAGTCGGTCCTTGAGCGCGGCAAGCGTGGGTCTGCCGGAGCCGGAGCCCAAGCATCTTCGCACCAAGGCCTCTTCGGGATCGCAGAACTCCTCGGTCCGAGTGCGGTCCGCGTCGATGAGGCACGAAAACAACATTCGCGTGAAGAAGGCAAACTGGAAAGGATATTCGGCTTTACCCGCAGCTGATGGCTGGAGGGGTGAAGTGAGTGCCGGCAGAACGACGTTGGGCGTCGGAACCGCGGAAATACAATACTTAGCCGGATCGAGCTTGTAGCGAAGTGTGCTGCGCTGTGTCGCCTCGTCGGCGGACGTCTCGTCCGGCAGTCCGGTATGATGCCCGGCAATGCAGAACGCAAGAAGCTGACCTGGAACGTTTCCCAGAGCTTTTGCTACAAAGCGCGCTCCGAAGGTGGAGTGGTCAACCCGCTTCCCGGAGGTGTCCTCGTTCTCTACTCCTGCGTCAACAGACGCCGCCCCGGCGTTGCGGAGGTAAAGCTGAAAGTCGTCTGAGAGCTTACCTAAATCATGGCAGCGACCGAGAACCTCTCCCCAAAGCTGCGCTCCAAAAGCTTCCGCGAAGGTGGAAGCAGAGCTCGCCACTTTGTCGAGATGAGCCGCAAGCGTCTCCCAATCGTCGGGAGCGTGATCGGCGAGCGTATGAGCATATTGTTCTGCGAAAGATCCGTTCGGCACTGTCATGTGAACCTCACATGAGTGCAAAGCGAATCCGGCGGCGCTTGTGCAACGCCGATGAGTGCGCCGACACAAAGTATGCCGGCCTTTGCGGTCAGCCACGAGGTGATCGCTGAGACCTTGAGGAGGTGGTCGCTGAGCAGCTGCTCTTCTCTAGGAGGCCTCAAATGAGCGAGAAATGCATTGGCAGCCGACATACGCATGAGCAATCCGTCTTGGCGCAAGCACATGGTTGTACGGGTTTTCCGGGAGTTTTGCCCGGAAAACCGTCATAGCCAAAGCATACATCAGGTCTCACCGCTGTCCGCCTAAACTCGGTGGAATTGGCCTAGATCAGTATCAAGATAGATATACCCA
>PLPA01000234.1 GCA_003159355.1 Acidobacteriaceae bacterium
GAAATGATCTGCCTGGTCTCCGACATTCGCGCGCCCAAAGCCACCCCCGGCCGCAAGGCCGTCGGCTCGGTCATTGAAGCCAAGCTCGACCGCGGCCGCGGCGCCGTCGCCACCGTCCTCGTCCAGGACGGAACCCTGCACCTCAACGACAGCTACATCGTCGGCAACACCTTCGGCAAGGTCCGCGCCATGTTCGACGACCGCGGCCGCGCCATCGAAGAAGCCGGCCCCTCCACCCCCGTCGAAGTCCTCGGCCTCGAATCCATGCCCGACTCCGGCGACACCTTCCTGGTCGTTGCCGACCGCGACAAGGCCAAGGGCATCGCCCAGTACCGCAAGATGAAGGAGAGAGACGCCCAACTGGCCAAGAGCTCCCGCGTCTCCCTCGAAGGCCTCGCCGAGCAGATTCGCACCGCCGGCATCAAGGACCTGCCCCTCATCATCAAGGGCGACGTCACCGGCTCGGTCGAAGTCCTGGCCGACTCGCTGGTCCTCATGTCCACCGAGAAGGTGCGCGTCAAGGTCATCCACAGCGGCGTCGGCTCCATTACCGAGAGCGACGTCCTTCTGGCCACCGCCTCCAACGCCATCATCATCGGCTTCAACGTCCGCCCGGAGCGCAAGGCCGCCGAGCTGGCTCAGCAGGAAAACGTGCAGATCCGCCTCCACTCCATCATTTACGAGTTGCAGGACGAGATGCGCCTGGCCATGCTCGGCCTCCTCGACCCCACCTTCAAGGAGAACTACGCGGGCCGTGCGGAGGTCCTCCAGGTCTTCCGCATTCCCAAGGTTGGCGTCATCGCCGGCTGCCGTGTGCAGGACGGCGTCATCCGCCGCGATGCCGAGATCAAGATCACGCGCGACGGCGAACAGGTCTTCAAGGGCAAGATCAGCTCGCTCAAGCGCGTCAAGGACGATGTCCGCGAAGTTACCAACGGCATGGAGTGCGGCATCGGCCTCGGCGGCTTCAACGACGTCAAGGAAGGCGACCTGATCGAAGCCTTCTCCACCGAGAAGTTAGCCGCCGACCTCGGCGCGCTAACCTCCGCCAAAGCGTAATTCAACTAACTCGCGCCAAAAGAGCCGGCCCGCTCCTCACCATGAGAAGTGGGCCGTTTCTTCATTCTGAGCGCGACTATTCCCCATGGCAACCTTGCCACGCGCGAAGTTTTCTCGTACGCTGAGCATTATGGAAGTACTTTTCACACCCGAACTCGAAGTGAAACTTGCGCGATCCGCCGCTCAACAGGGCCGCAATCCCGGCGAGTTGGTGCAGCAAGTCGTGGCGCGGTATTTCGACGAGGAAAGCCGCTTCATTGACGCGGTGAACCGTGGCGAGAATGCGCTGCTGCAAGGCGAGTACCTCACGCACGAGCAAGTGGGCCAGCGCCTTGAACGGTTCTTGAGGCCCTGATGGAGGTCCGCTGGTC
The DNA here is from genome assembly GCA_003159355.1 of Acidobacteriaceae bacterium. Taxonomy (GTDB): domain Bacteria; phylum Acidobacteriota; class Terriglobia; order Terriglobales; family Acidobacteriaceae; genus Telmatobacter. The sequence goes on from PLPA01000234.1 coordinate 1,431, forward strand.
CATCCCCGCAGCCGAAGATTTAGAGCGCATCTGCGAGTGGATCGAACGCGACAACCCCGAAGCTGCCCGCCGCGTTGCTCGAACTATCTACAACAAATGCGCCCGCCTGAAGAATTCTCCTCATCTGGGACGAGCCAGCAGCCGCATGGCCGGACGCCGCGAACTGACATTCGCGCCTTGGCCTTACATCGTCGTCTATCAGGTCACGCCGAATGCGATTGAGATTTCGCGCATCTTCCACGGCGCGCAAGACTGGCCCTAAAACTGTCATTCTGAGCGAAGCGCAGTCGAAGGACCTGCTTTTGCTTTTCGCCGCTTTGAACGGGCGCGGCTTGAGCCGCGCCGCAAGGTTCTATGAATGGAGGGAGGCGGGGGTTTCAACCCCCGCAAAAGCCAATAGAATCACCGATGGCTTTAGCCTCGGAGGTAAACCTTTGGGAACCCCGCCCCGACTTAAAATCGAGACCACGAGCGCCCGCGCACTACCAAAACGTTGTAAGCTATTGGTACAAATGGCAAAGCCTTCCTCACTTCTCGACACGCGCGTCGTCTACTGCGGCGACAACCTGGAGCAGCTCAAAAAGCTGCCCGATGCCTGCATCGACCTCATCTACATCGATCCGCCCTTCAACTCCAACCGGACCTACGAGATCTTCTGGGGCGAGACGAAGGAAAAGCGCTCTTTTGAGGATCGGCACGAATCGACGCGCGCCTATATCGAGTTCATGCGGCCTCGCTGCGTCGAGTTGTCGCGTGTCCTCAAAAAGACCGGCAGCTTCTACTTGCACTGCGACTGGCACGCCAGCCATTACGTCAAAGTGATGCTCGATCAGATATTCGGCGAGAAGAACTTCATCAACGAGATCATCTGGAAGCGTCAGTCATCGCATAATGACGCCAAGCAGGGATCCAAGCATCTGGGCCGGATTCACGACACGTTGTTTCTCTACAGCGGAGGGGATAGCGAATACTACTTTAAGCATTTATATCGGGAATACGATGAAAGCTACCTGGGAAAATTCTATAAGCACGTAGAGCCAGGAACTGGGCGTCGCTACCAACTCGGAGATTTGGGCGCGCCTGGTGGTTCCTCCCCATCAAAGGGGAATCCACACTATGAATTTCTTGGGGTAACGCGGTATTGGCGGTTCAGCCGTGAGAGTATGCAGGATTTGTACGATCAAGGCTTGATTGTTCAGACAAAGCCGGGAGCCGTGCCGCGTTTCAAGCGATACCTGGATGAAGGCCAGGGCGTGCCGATCAGTTGCGTCTGGGATGACATCAAGCCCATACAGAGCCATGACATAGAACGCCTGGGCTACCCGACGCAGAAGCCGTTGAAGCTGCTCGAACGCATCCTGGAAATCTCGTCGAAGCCAAACGACATCGTTCTTGACGCCTTTTGCGGTTGCGGAACCGCATTGGTCGCCGCGCAGACGCTCGGTCGTCAATGGATTGGCATCGACATCTCTCCCACCGCTTGCCGAGTGATGGCCAAGCGGCTCAGGGACGTGTGCAAATTGCGCGAGGACGAGAATTTCTGGTTGCACGGAAAAGGCTTTATCGTCCGCGACCTGCCGTGGACCGAAAAGCAGCTTCGCGCCATTCCGCCCTTCGAGTTCGAGAACTGGGCGGTCATCGCCCTGGGCGGCATTCCCAACAAAACGCAGGTGGGCGACATGGGCATCGACGGGCGCATCTATCCCGTTGGCTCCGAGCCTGCCGCCGCCGGGAAAGAAGCCGGAGAACTCGACTTCATGGACGATTGGTATCCCATCCAGGTGAAGCAGATGGATAAGGTTGGCCGCCCGGACATCGACAACTTTGAAGCGGCCATGATACGGACGAAGCGGAAGAAGGGCTTCGTTGTGGGCTTCGATTTCAGCAGTGACGCCATGACGGAGATCAGCCGGTTCTTCAGAACCGAGCACATCGTCATTGTCGCGTTAACCGTACGCGAGATTCTGGACGAAACCATCGCGCAAAGGCTCGTCTGATGCTCCTAGGTTGATGAGCTTTTATAGAATTGGCACACAGCAGTTATGTTGAAGATGTCCCCCCGTCTCTCATCCAGTCATGAAAGCTCGCGTTCATAGGGCGCGGTTTGGTCATGTACAGGGCGCATCGAATGTGCCAGTAAGCATTTGATAAATCCATCGCGTTCTTTTCGTCGAATCCTAAAGTCTTTAGTTTTTCCCGAATATCGAACTCATCCCACCCGACACGCCGTTGATGTGCGTAAACGACAAAAAGATAAAATCTCCGCCAATCAAGCGGGTGTGGTGATTCCTTGTTGCATAGAATAGCGAACTGCCATAGGCGGTATTCTACGGTTCTCTTATTTGGTCTATCCAATCTTTCCGCATCCATCAGTTCGCTCCGCAGGTGGCCCATCTCCGAGGGCAAAGAAACTGGGTGCCCCAGGTCCCGCTTTTGGGACCTGGGATTCCATAATCCCCAACCCGCCGCCGCTCCAGCCGCGAGCCGTTCCTCATGACTAAGTCCGGCAAACCAAGCCGCTCCGATCCGCATCTTGAGGCGGTGGAGACGGCGGTTCTTGATCGATCGTGGCCACCCTCTTCCGTAGCCGTTCGATATTGTCGGGGCAGCGGAGCAGAAAAATCAGCCTGTCGCTGGAGGCGTTGGGAACAACCATGCCGGACTCCCAACGCTGAAGAGACGCCGGCCCGAATCCTGCCAACTGGCAAAACTCCGCGCGGCTCAGCCCTGTGCGCTCGCGAGTCATGCGAACCTCGTCGGGGGTCTGCACGCCGAGGTGCCGGCAAACCGCGGCATGCCGCGCGGCCTCGCCCCTTTCGTCGAAAGACTCGTAACCGCAATCCTCACAGATGAAGACAGGCATCGAGGCGGTGAGCAGCACCTGATCGCCCGGAGGCCCATAGGCGAAACTCTGCTCTCTCACTCGCTCAATCAGCCGCGCGCCACCACACTCTATGCAAAGCTCCTGTGAATCATGCATACCGCTTGTCTCCTGCTGCATCCCCTACTCCTTGGTGGATCGATGGAAGCTTCTTCCGTACGCCTTCCCCTGGAAAAGCTGGACCTTGATGTAGACACGATCATGGCTTGGCAGTGTCAATACACTTTCGAATGCGAGCTGCCCAGGCGGTTTCCTGAGCCGCATCTCATGGAACGACTCGGGACATTCATCCAAGAGCTTGCAAATCAACTGCCAGGCACTCGCGTCCGAAAAGGGCAATCCGGTTTCAGGGTCTACGATCACGTGCGGAGACCAATCACACGGAGAAGAGGGAGAGAAGTCTTGCCGTCGCGAACTCGCGTACCGTCCCAACCGCGCAATCTCTGCCAGTGTCTCCCTTGTATCGCTCACAACCCCTCACCATATCATATGATACTAGCAGAGGTCGCAGAATCGCGCAATCTATCATTTGATATATCGTCAAATCATAAGAAATCTTGAATCCCAAACATAGCCGACCGGGTCTTCCACTCTTTTCCTAGCCCAAACAGCTTGGGTTTCCCATCCTTTTCGCGTTCTTTGCGAAAAGGATGGGAAACCACGATCCTCGACCAGCCCAGCGCCCCAACCGAACCGCTTCTCAATCCTCCGCCACCTCCTTTGTCAGACAAATCACTGTCTTTACCCGCCCCGCCTTCTTCTTCCCACGCGGGGCCGCCTTTCGCCTCCACAGCTTCTGCTTGGCCCACACAATCCCCTGTCCCTCGAAGTTGCTCTGGAAGGGCACGATGGCATACACCAGCCGGCAAGACATCGCCAGCGCCGCCTTCTCCAGCTGCCGCAGCGAGATCGTGTCATTCCACTCCGCCCGCTCCATCTGAAAGACCGCCGAAGGACACACCTGCAAATCCCTGGCCATCTCCGCCGCCGAAAGCCCCAGCACCTTGCGCACCGTGCGCAGCCATCCCCCCAGCGGCCGGTGTACCCGCCGCGCCGTCAAGTACGGCTTCAGCGTATGGTCCAACTCCCTCTGCGCCGCCACCCTCAACTCCCATTCCATCTCCTCACTCCTTTCCAAGTCCCCTGACCCCTGACCCCTGATCTCTGATCTCTGATCTCTGACATCAATTCTCCTCTTTCCCTAATGAATGATCTGCAACCGATTCACCTGAAAGTGAACAGCTGTAGAACACCGATTCATGCAAAACCAGACAGCTACAGACCACCGCTTTCGCCGAAACCAGTAACCTGCTGCTGCTCATTTTAGGGGTAAACCGGCTGCATATAGCTTCACAGTTCGCGCAAACCGGTGACCTCAAACGCACCACAATAGTGACCTCAAACGCGCCGCAATTTAGTAGAATGTTCGTTGGTAACCTGCAACCCGAGGACGAACCCCATGGCAGCTTCGATCATGGCCGGTATTCCGGCTCTCAAGGAACTCAACGCCGACCTTCGCCACCGCATGGACGGCACAGTGGCCACCTTCCAGGCCAATCTGGCCTCCACGCGCACCGGCCGGGCCAGCGTCCATATGCTCGACCAGGTCAAGGTGGACTACTACGGTACGCCCACTCCTATCAGTCAGTTAGCGCAGGTCTCTTCGCCCGAGGCGCAGATGATCCTGATTGCTCCCTGGGACCCCACCATCCTCAAGGAGGTCGAAAAGGCCGTGCGCTCGGCCGATCTGGGCTTCAACCCCATCTCCGACGGCAAGGTGATCCGCGTGCCTGTCCCGCCCATGACCGAGGATCGGCGGCGCGATGTCTGCAAGCACCTGAACAAGGTGCTCGAGGAGCACCGCACCGCGGTCCGCAACGTGCGCCGCGACGGCAACGACGCCCTGAAAAAACTCGCCAAAGAAAAAAAGATCAGCGAGGACGAAGAGAAGCGCGCGCTCGAAGAGGTCCAGAAGATGACCGACGAGGAGATCCGCCGCATGGAAGAACTCTCGCACAAGAAAGAAGCGGAAGTAATGCAGGTCTGACGCGCGTCCACCCGTTGAGTATCCATATCAACGCGAGCCCAGCTAGCGGCGCATCTCATGGATTTGCGCCGAAGCCGGGATATATTTCTCTATAAGTTCTATATCGCTCTCGCAGACCCGCACTGACCTCCTGCCACTGAACTTTCCCCCGGCTCATTGTGTAACCTTTTACCTGCGTGGAGCGTAAGACTAGATAGAAGGGGGAAGGGCGGATGCGGAACGAATCGAGCGGCGTCCTGATCGATTTCCGGCAAGGCAGTCCGGAGACCTTCGAGTCCGCCTTCGAGTCGCTCTTTCACCAGCATCAGCGCGCCGTTTACAGTTGGATTCTGCGCATCGTTCGCAATTCGGCGGCAGCCGAGGAGCTGACCATCGAGAGCTTCTGGCGCATCCACCAGGCCCACGCCCGCTTTGATCCGGCGAGGGGCTTTGAGGGCTGGGCGCGGCGCATCGCCACCCATGCGGCGCTGGACTGGCTGCGCGCGCAACGAACGCAGAGCGAACTGTCGATGGAAGTCTGCGCCGCCTTGGCAGCTCCGGTCGAGGCCGATCCGGCCATAACCGCAGAGATACGCTCGAAGACCGCACTGGCCTTTGGCCGTCTGCCGCCCAAGCTGCGCATTGCGGCCACGCTGGCCGTGATCGAGGAGTTGCCGCAAAAAGAAGTTGCCGCGGCGCTGGGCATCTCGGTCGCAGCCGTCAAACTGCGCGTCTTCCGCGCGCTTCGCTTGCTCAGAAAAGACCTGGAAAGGCAGGGAATCACACCATGAATGCACACGATGAGGACGATTTGAAGCGTCTCTTGCGGCAGGCGCTGCCGCCGGTGGAAGGCAACGCCAGACCGGGCCGTGATCTGTGGCCTGACCTGCTGCGCCGGCTCGACGCTGAACCCGCCGCGCCGGCCTTCTCCGGCTGGGCGATTTTCGACGGGGCATTGCTGGCTGGCCTGGTGGGCTTGGCGGCGTTCTTCCCGGCGGCAATTCCGGTCTTTCTTTACTATCTCTAACCCGCGGACGATCCGTTCGCCCACCAACTCGCACACAAGGAGGACGCTATGAATACCCATCCCTATCTTCGCGCTTATCTGGCGGGCATCTTCTTGCCCACGCTGGTTCTGCCGCTGCTGCTCACTGTGTTTATCGTGGTACGGATCGTGCTCAAAGTGCCGGTTCCCATCGAACAGGCAATCATCTTTCCCATGGCCATTGTGCCTTCGCTCTTCGGGCTGTGGAATATGCTCTGGCTCGGCACGCATGAGCGCACTCATCTGCCCATCGGATTGCATGGGCCGCTGTTGCCGATCCTGATGGTGCCGGCGGGCGCGCTGGTGGCCAGTTGCCTGGGAGTGCTTGTGCTGGACTCTCACGGCGCAACATGGTTCCAGACTTGTGAAATTCCTTATGCACTGATCGCGCCCGGCTTCCTGGTCGCGCTCGCAGGCTATTACCTGGTCTGGAAGTACATTGTGGGCTCTTTGAACCGGGTGCTGGGGATTGCGTAATCTGCGCCGCTTGCGCGAGTCGAGCATTTCACTCCTATGCAGCATACGGCAATGAGCAAGGAGACTGAGATGAACTTCCAGCATCTACTGTGGCTTTTTCCGATTGTTGTGACTCTGCACAATGCCGAAGAGGCCATTTGGCTTCCAGGCTGGTCGAAACGGGCAGTTCTCTGGCATAGCCCCGTTACGCCGGGTTCTTTTCGTTTTGCCGTGGCGGTCCTGACACTTCTGGCCTTCGTTGTTACTTGGTTGAGCGCAGAATCGGGAAAACAGTCGGTCTGGACTTACATGACTTTTGGATGCATGGTTGTCACGTTAGCCAACGTCCTGATTCCGCACCTCGCGTTAACCGTGGCGCTGCGCAGCTATATGCCAGGCGTTGTAACGGCCGTGGCCTTGAACCTGCCGGTGTTATCTCTGCTGGTGGTGCTTGCCATCAGGGAAGGGTACGTTTCCGGCTGGAAGGCCGCGGACTATTCGGCTGTCGTAGCTGGCTTGCTCATAGCGGCTATCCCTGCGCTCTTCAAAACAGGTAAGATTCTGAATCTCTAGGCGTCGGGCTTGAAAAAATTCTCAAGTCCCGCGCGCTGGGCATGGGCAGCCATGGAGGCTTGAATCTCCAGCGCCAGGGCTAGCGCCTCGCGTCCCTGGCGGGCCGTGACTTGCGGTTGCTGCCGAGTTCGCACCGCGTCGAGGAAGGAAAGAATCTCCAGCCGAAGCGGCTCGCCGGGCGTAACCGGCGGCTTGGAGAAGCTCAAGCCCGTCTTCGGTTCCGCGGGATTGATAAACTGTGCGATCACCGACGGATCAATCTTGGCCATGGCGGCAAATTGCACAATCAATGCCGGGTCAATCTTCTTGAGGTCGATCTTCCCCGACGCGATTCCCTCTGCGATCCCCAGCGGCAGCAGGCCGGCAATCTGCGGTGGCAGCGACGCAAGCAGTTCGGCTGGTGAAGCCTTGCCCGCGCCTGCCTCCACGCGAATCACCAGCAAATCCTGGCGGGCGTAGTCGATGGAGACGTACTGGCGCGGCTCGAAGAAGCGCAGCTTCCGAACCTTTTCCGTCGAGACTCTGGACGCGGTGAAGTTGGCCACGCAGCCGCTCTCGAACTCGACGCGGACATTGGCGATGTCCACCTTGGGCGAGAGAATTGGCAGGCCGACGGCCCGCACCTCGCGCACAGGCGAATTGGCAAAGGTGAGCACGATGTCCAGGTCGTGAATCATCAGGTCCAGCACCACGTCCACATCCAGCGCGCGGGGCGTGAAGATGGAGAGCCGGTGCGACTCGAAGAACATGGGCCGATGAAGCTGCGTCTGAATCGCCAGCACGGCGGGGTTAAAGCGCTCCAGGTGGCCGGGTTGCAGAATGCGATTGCCACGCTCCGCGCGCGCAATCAGGTCGTCGGCTTCGGAGAGCGAGGCGGCAAGAGGCTTTTCCACCAGCAGGTCGAGACCGGCGTCGAGTAGCTCCGAGGCGACCGCGTGGTGATGCACGGTGGGGACGGCGACGGTGGCCGCGTCCAGCTTGAGATCGGCGGCCAGCAGCTCGCCCGCGCTGGCAAAGACGGGGATCACGTAGCGCTCCGCGGTCTCGGCGGCGCGCGCCGGATCCGGCTCGATGGCCGCGACCAGCGCTACGCCCAGGCCCGCCGCGGCGAATCCCGCCGTTTCCAGCTCGCGATAGACGCGCAGGTGATTCTTGCCGAAGGCTCCGGCCCCGGCAACGGCAACGCGTAGAGGGGCTTGGCTCACGGCAGCGGCGTCCATCCTTGCGGCGCTCGGATGGGCGGTTCGGGCGCTTGGATTGCCGGCTCCGGCCCCTGGCCCTGGACGGCCTTGAGGCAGCGACTGTAGAGCTCGAGCAACTGATTCACGTGCTCGTCGGGCTTGGCTCCGGCAGCGCCGCTGAAGCCGGTCGAGGGCGCCGCGGGGCGGCCAACGCCGGCCGTGGCGGCCACAAACTTGAGCAGATCGAGTGCGATGTCTTCATTGCGCCGCGCGCCAAGGTTCATTGTGGGTAAGGCATCCATCCGGAAAGTTCTCCATAGAGGATGCTAGCAGAAAACGGTCGGCAGGCGCAGGCGGCACCAAGCCGCAATTCTTCGTCCGCGCGATTTGAAGGATTCGCTTGAAAAAAGCTGTTTGCCGCTGCCTGTTGATCCGGCCTCAGTTCCAGCGGTTTTTGTCGTTGGCGTCGTCGTCAATCTGGCGGCCGTTACCATCGAAGCGAACGGTCCGACCCTGGGAGCGCATATAGACCTCGAATTTGCGGGCGGCGCGGCGGCGCTTCCAGCGGTAATAGCGGTTGCGCACGGCATACAACCGCTCGCTGAGGCCGAAGGAGACGCCGCGACGCGGAGCCAGGCGGAGATAGAGCAGGCCGGCCACAGCGCCGCCCAACTGGGCAAAGGCGTATAGGCGCTGCGTACCGAAGAGCATGGCGATGGAGACCAGCGCGTAGATCACCACCAGATAGCGGGCTTTGATGCCGATGGGCAGGGGAAAGAGCATGAACTGCGTGTCGCCATAGAGCGCGCCGATGGCCACCAGCAGGCCGAAGATGCTGCCAAAGCAGCCAGTGAGAGGACTTCCCGCAACCGAATAGCCAAGTGAATGGGCGCACACAGCAATAGCGGTTGCGGCGGCCGCGGTGCCCAGCACGGAGACGGCATAGAGTCCGGTCACCCATCCCGGTTTGTGATAATTCTCAAGAAATCCCGCAATAAAGAAGAGCGAGAGCAGTTCGAGGAGCGTGCCGCCGATTCCGGTATGGATGAAGCTGTAGGTGAAGGGCTGCCAGAGAGCGCCGTGCAGGAACGCGCCGGGAGTGAATGCGAAGGAGTTTGCAAGCCCGTCGGCGGCGGCCGGAGCGGCCACCAGCGCCAGAGCCAGGGCGAAGTAGGCCGCCAGGTTCCACAGAACCAGGCGGCGCGTGGCGCCGCGGAAGTCGGGGAAGGCAAACGGAGTGGAGCCGAATCGGGGCATAGCCTAGTTTCAGGGTAAACCGGGAGGCAGGTGAATGTCATGGGCAGCGCGAACAAGCGACCTGCGCGCTTCCCGGATTCCGGCATGGTTCCGTTACGGAACCGTCCGCGATGAGCAAACTTTTATCGAAGCGCGGCAGCATTATGGCGTATCCTTCGCTTTGGGAGTTTCTGTTGGGATGGGGATCGAGCCTCTTGACCGGAGGCCGGGTTGTGCCAAACAATAGCGGGAGTTGTAGCGTGAAGCACCGTCATCCCGCAATACGATTTTTTTCTGGAGAGAGGAGGCTGCCATGCCGAGCTGCCCTGAATGCGAGAATAGTCTGGACGTTGATGTGGACGAGGTGGAAGAAGGCGACATCGTCGTCTGTGATGAATGTGGAGCGGAGTACGAGGTGGTCGGCGTTGAACCGCTGGAAATGGTGCGGGTAGGCGATGGCCTGGACGACGACGAGGTTCCGCTCGACGAGGATGAGGAGGAAGAGTGAAGTTGATTCGCACGAGTTTGGCGGCCAGGATGGTGCTTGCCCTTCTGATGGCCGGTTTGGTCCCGCTGGGATCAAGATTGATGGAGCCGTTCGCGGCCGAGGCGCAAAACCTGGGCCAGCGCGCTGTCATGGGCGCCGTGGTTGACGCCAATTCCACTCCGGTGGCCGGCGCCACGGTCTTTCTCCGGGATCTGAAGTCCAAGAACATTCGCAGTTTTACCTCCGTCGAGCACGGCCGCTTCCGCTTTGCCCAGGTGAATATTGCCGAGGATCATGAACTCTGGGCGGAAAAGGACGGCAGGAAGAGCGCGGTCAAGAGCATCAGCCCCTGGGATGCGCGCAAGGAGATCGAGGTGGATCTGAAGCTGAAGTAGGCGGGCGTGATGCTCGTTCGCTCCCCTTCTAAATCACTCGCGTTGCGTGGGCGGCTACGATATGCCAAGAATTTCTGGCAGATGCGGCAGTCCAGACGCGCGTGAAACGGAAATCGCCATTGGCTGGGCAGCCATCGTACGTACCCGACAGGCGCATCCGCACCGACACGACAGCCGTTTTTTCATGGATCTGGATCTGCCGCTCGGAAGGAGTTAGCTCTTTCACTTGAAGAAGACCTGATTGATACGCTCCAAGGTCGTCTTTTTTGCCGAGCAGTTGCCCAAGATGATTCGTGAAGATCATTTCTGGGGCGAGCAACTCATCCAAGGCACGAAGATCAGAATTCAGCATCGCAATCCTGAGTTGTTCTTCAGCAGCGAGAATCTGCGTCTCCATTGCTTCGTTCATTGGCTCTAACCCTCCAGCTTTTTCGTCACCAGTTCATTCAGCAGCGCCGGATTCGCCTGCCCCTTCGAAGCCTTCATCACCTGGCCCACAAAGAACCCAGCCATCGTCTTCTTGCCGGCGCGATACTGCTCCACCTGCTTCGGATTGGCCGCGATCACCTGATCGATCAGCGCTTCAATCGCCGAGGCGTCGCTGATCTGCTCCGGCTTCTCGCGCTCGTAGACCGCCGCAAAATCCTCGCCCTTTTCAAAGCACACGTCGAAGAGCTGCTTGAGCTGCTTGGAGCTGATCTTGCCTTCGTCGAGCAGATCGGCGGCCTGCACAATGCCGGCCATCGAGACCGGCGACTGAGCCTGTTCAAGTCCCAGCGCCTTCAGCCGCCCGCCCACTTCGCTGAGCAGTACATTGGCCACGCGGCGCGGGTTGCGCGCGGTCTTCGCGGCGGCCTCGAAGCGGTCGGCGAAGGCCCGCTCGGCGGTCAGCGTTGCCGCGTCCTGCGCGCTCAGCTCGTACTCGGCGATCATGCGCGCTCGTCGCGCCTCGGGCAGCTCCGGGAGCTTCTTTTTCACCTCGGCCAAAAACTCCGCCGTCACAATCACCGGCGGCAGATCCGGCTCGGGGAAGTAGCGGTAGTCGTGCGCCTGCTCCTTCGAGCGCATCGAGTAGGTGCGCCCCTCGGCGGCATTCCACAACCGGCTCTCCTGGGTGATGCGCCCCCCCCCTTCGATCACCTCGATCTGCCGCTCGATCTCGTACTCCAGAGCCAGGCGGACAAAGCGGAAGCTATTGACGTTCTTCACCTCAACCTTCGTCCCAAACTCCTCCTGCCCCCGTGGACGCACGCTCACATTCGCGTCGCAGCGCAGCGAGCCTTCTTC
>PLPA01000031.1 GCA_003159355.1 Acidobacteriaceae bacterium
TTTTCGGCCAGCCAGGCGGTGTCAGCGTTGCGCAGCGGCAGCACTGCCAGCGCCTCCGCCGGCCAGCCGGCCTTCAGAATCACCTCGCCCAAGGCCAGCGCGGTAAACGGGGTTTGAGGCGCGGGCTTCAGAATCACAGGGCAGCCGGCGGCGATGGCGGGCGCCAACTTGTGCGCCACCAGATTCAGCGGGAAGTTGAAGGGCGTAATGGCCAGCACCGGTCCCACTGGAAAGCGCTGCACCAGCCCCCAGCGGCCTTCGTTGCCCTCCATCAAGTCCAGCGGAAGGCTCTCGCCGCCCAGCCTTGAGGCCTCCTCGGCCGCGGTCTTGAAGGTGAGCACGGCGCGATCCACCTCAGACCGCGCCATACGCACCGGCTTGCCTGCTTCGGCGACGATCAATTGCGCGAAGCGCTCCTTCTGCTCAATGAGAGCAGCGGCCACGTCCTCCAGAATCTCGCGACGCTTCCAGCGCGGCAGGGCGCGGGCGCGGCGCAGGCTGGCCACGGCGTGATGCACGGCTTGGCGCGCGTCGGCGCGGGTGGCTATGGTCACCCGCCCAACCAGCCCCTGGTCCCAGGGCGAGCGCACATCGAGGGCGTCGCCCTCCGTCCACTCCTTGCCGCAGAGCAAAAATCCCGTTTGTGTTCCTGGCCGCATCTTCATGGCGTTCGACTCCTCGTCCGTCTCTGCTGTGGATTTTACAGCGATGGGGCGGGAAGAGCGCAGTTTTATCGGGCGCCATCTGCCCGTCTTGCCGGAATGAACTCCCGGCGCGGTACACTGTTCCCCTATGATTCACGATGGCCGCAGCCGCAAACTCCCTTTTGATCCCGACGAGGCGCTGGCGCATTTGCGCGAGAACGACGCCAAACTGGGCGCGCTGATCGACCGCGCCGGCCCGTTCACCCTCCGGCTTGACTCTTTGCAATCGCCGTTTGAGTCGCTGCTGGAGTCGATCCTATATCAGCAACTGAACGGCAAGGCCGCGGCCACCATCCACCGGCGCGTCCGCGAATACTATGGCGGCAACCCGGCCCCGCAATTACTGCTCGATACGCCGGATGAAGTCCTGCGGGCGGCGGGAGTCTCCGGCAACAAATCGCGCGCCCTGAAAGACCTGGCCGCTCGCACGCTGGATGGAACGGTTCCCACCCATGCGGCGATTCGCAAAATGTCCGACGCGGAGATCGTTGAGCGGCTGACTGAGGTGCGCGGCATTGGCCCGTGGACGGTGGAGATGCTCTTGATTTTTCGCATGGGCCGCCCAGACGTGCTGCCGGTGACCGACTACGGCGTGCGCAAGGGCTTCGCGCTGACTTTTCAGCGCGTGCCCAAGACCCGGCCCCTGGCCGCGGAAGACCTGCCCAAGCCGGATGTACTGCTCAAAAGAGGAAAGCGCTGGGCACCGTTCCGCTCGGTGGCCAGTTGGTACCTGTGGCGAGCCTGCGATCTGGCGAAAAACGCAGTACCGGCTGGGCGGTCAAGCCAGTAATCGCCTTGGCATTCTCTACCGTCACTTCCTCAGCGGAAGTCATGATCTACATCGCTTTTACATGGCCTTTTTGCTGTTTCCTTATTAAAATGGCCTCAAGCAGCATCCTTGCTGGAATACGGTCATCAATAATGAAAGGAAAACGATCTGCCCCGAACGCTGCTTTCCCCTCTATTCCTTGCATTATTCCCCCGTGTTGCTTCATGAGTTGGAGGTCGTATGACGCTCTATTGCCGCTCTTGCGGCTTATCAAACTTCCGCGCTGCGCATTTCCGTTTCCGGTTGTCGGATCTGGCGCGGCTGCTCATCTTGCGCTTGCCTGTGCGTTGCTTGACTTGCGAGGAAAGGACGTATACCTCCCTCAAACAATTCCTCAAACTGCGCAAAGAGCGCCAAGGGGGCATCAGGGAGCGTCGCGGCCCTCTGTAGCTCCTGTAGCGAAGTTGCTTGCTTCACCCCGCAGCGGCAAAATGCTATAGGCTCATAGATGTATGGAAATCTCCTGTAGCCGCTGCCACCAGACCGTCCAGGCCGAGAACTGCTACTGCCCCGTCTGCGGTTTGCCGCAACTGGTCTACGCGACCGACGGAGCCCCCGGACAAGCCCAGCAGGAGCGCTGGAACCAGGCCACGCGGGATGCAAGCAGCGTCGATTGGAAGCCGGCATTGCGCGCCGCTCTGATGATGGCGATTCCCGCCGGAGTGCTCTCCAGCGAGGCCTCGCAAGCGGGACATCTGGGTCTGATCTGGATGGCCACAGCCGCGGGGTTGGCCGTGATGTTCTATGCGCGCGGCCAGCGGCCGGCATGGATCACCCTCGGAGCCGGCGCCCGCATTGGCCTGGTCACCGGCCTGCTGGGCGCATGGCTGGCCTTTGCCGTCAGCGGCGGCGCCTTGTTTGTCGATCGATTTGTTCTCCACCAATCCAGCCAGATGGATGCGGTGTACAAGACCTACGTCGACGCACTCCGGCAACAGACCCATGAAAAGATGGCGATGATGGGGCCAGCGGACGCCACGGAGTTTCGGCTCGAACTGGCTCCGTTCAAAGCCGCGATATTGTCGCCGGAAGGCCATGCCGGAATCTGGGCAGGCTCCATTGCAGTCAGCTCCTTGTTCTTGCTCCTCTTCGCCGTCGCCGGAGGCGCATTGGGAGCGCGCCTGCTGGCTCGCACCCGCAGGCCGGAGGTCTAGTTGAAAGTCATGGGTGCCCCATCCTTTTGCGTTTTTTGCGAAAGGGTGGGAATCATCAACCCTTCACCGGCCTGCTTCATAACACGTGATTTCCGGCCTCGCTCAACACCCTGGATTCCGCCCTATTTCTCCACAACTTGCCCGCGGGCACGAAACCCTCGTATCATCCTGCCAGAGACAGGCCGAGAGTACCTTCATGAGCGAAACCGAAAGCAAATCTTCCCTGCGCACCAAGGGCAGGCTGATGTCCGCCTCCGAGGTCGAGCGCACCCTGGTGCGCCTGGCCCACGAGATTGTCGAAAAGAGCAACGGCAGCGAAGACCTCGCCCTGGTCGGCATCCGGCGGCGCGGCGTTCCGCTGGCCGAGCGCCTGGGCAAGCTCATCTCCGCCATCGAGAAGCGCCCCGTCGCGACCGGCATCCTCGACATTCAGTTTTACCGCGACGATCTCTCCACCACAGGCGTGCGCCCCGTGGTCACTCCCGGCGCCATCGGCATCGACATCAACGGCCGCGACGTGGTGCTCTGCGACG
>PLPA01000034.1 GCA_003159355.1 Acidobacteriaceae bacterium
GGCTTAGAAGGCCGGTGCTCTATTCTTAGGAATTGCCAGACTCCAGGCTACTGTCTTTTCGTGAACTGACTTCAGCGGCGGCTATACTGACTCGTGGTTGCGAACTCAAGCTGATTCCGGCTAGATGGGTATCCGCTTGACTCACCAGACCCCAAGGGGTTGTGTTTTGCGGCTCGATTCTTCGGTCTCCGGGTGAACGATTTGGTGGCGGGTCACCGGATCAATGGCGACGGCTTGTTGCGCGAGGCGAAAGAACAGCTTTCCCCGGCTGCGCGACCTGCGGCGGTTGAACCGGAACGTGAACTCATCCAGATAGTAGTCCAGATGTTTGTGGCTGACCGCACCCTGATGCGTTCCCATGAGCCATCGCTTCAGCAGTGAGATCACCAGGTGGACCCGCGGCAACAATTCTGAGGCCGCTTCTGGTTTCCCTTTGAGATAAGTGATCTGGTGCGAAAAACTCTTACCCTTCAAAGACGAATAGCCCAACCAGTCATCGGTATGAACCACGCTGCCAGGAGCCACCGAGTCTTCGATGAAGGGGATAAGACTGGCGGATGAGGCATCGGAAATCTGGCGCATGCGAATTCGACCGATGCCCGGGCCATCTTCCTGGACGGCGACCACGACCAGCGTTTTGTCGAGATTCAGCCTGCCCGGCAGATCTTCTTCCGGACCGCCAACATAACATTCATCCACCTCCACGCGACCGGAAAGCAAATCGCGTCCCGGCCTGACCATAGCGCGACGCAGCCGGTGCAGCATCGTCCAGCCAGTTTCATACCGTTTGAGGCCGAGAATACGCTGCAATCCCAGGGCGCTCGCACCGTTCTTCTGCGTGGTCATCCACCACATGGCCTGAAACCAAAGCTGAAGCGGAATATGGGTGTCCTGAAATATGGTTCCCGCCGTCACGGAGACCTGATACCGGCACTCGTGGCAGCGCAACAGCGTTATTCGCACCGGCGCGCTCTCCCTGCACCCACAGCGAGGACAGCGAAAACCCTCCGGCCAACGAAGCTGACACAGGTACTCGCGGCAATCCTCATCGCTGCTAAAGCGTGCGTTGAACTCCTGCAAGTTACGCGGGTAGTCTTCCATCATCACGCATACTACGGGTGGTAGGCTGGTGAGTCAAGCGGATACCCATCTCCGCGATTTAAGTGCAGCGCGACAACAGCGGAACCGCAATAGATGTACCCCGAAAGCAGTGCACTCAAGTCGACGGGACCAACAGCCCAGGGTCCCCGGCGACAGGTTTCGGTCGCTGGCGTGGAAGTAAAAGCAACTCCTACATTGCCAATGAGGGCATGTGAATTGGAGAGCCGCTCTACAGGTTCTGAGCCAAGCTGTCTTCGACTTGTCGCTTGCTCCTCTTCACCGCGTACATGGCGGCGTCGGCGGCGCTGAGAAGATCGTCCTTAGTGGCTCCGTCCTCGGGATAGAGGGCAATGCCGACGCTTGCCGCACCGTGCAGGGTTTGACCCTCAATGATGAATGGCTCTTCGAAGGAGCGATCGAGGCGCTGAGCGATCTCCTCGACCTTGGCGCGGTTGCGAACCCGAGGCAGGAGCACGGCAAATTCGTCGCCTCCGAGCCGCGCCAGCATATCCACGCCCCGCAACTGGCGTTTCATGCGCAGCGCCACTTCCTGGAGATACAGGTCTCCGATCTGGTGGCCATATATGTCATTGATCTGTTTAAACTTGTCCAAGTCGATGTAGATCAGCCCGAAGATGCCGGCCTTCTGCCGCGCCTCCGCGATCTGCAAATCCAGATACTTGTCCAGCGAGAACCGGTTGTGGATATCGGTAAGCAGGTCGAATTCCGAGCGGTGCATCAGGTCGGAGTAGACACGCCGGGTCTCAATGGCCAGAGCGGCCAGCGCCACCGCCTTGGAGAGCGCTTCTGCCTCATTGTTTCTGGGCTTGGCGAGCGGATCGAAGGCGACAAAGAGGGCGCCGAGCGCGGGTCCGGTATGGGCGGGAATCTCGGTACGGACGACGCGCAGGCCTTCCAGCTTCGGCGGGCAGTTTCCCAGTTGCGCGCCATCGGCCACCTGGCACCAGCAGGGGGCGCCGCGCAGCTTGAAGGAGACCAACTCCGTGATCTCTTCGATGATCTCGGCCAGCGGAAGCGTGCCGTTGATATCCTCCAGGATGCGGCTGCGGCGCTGCTCGATCATAGCCAGAGCGGTGGTTTGCCGGCGCACCCTGCGCTCGATGGCCCAGCCTCGGGCGCCAACAATAAGGACTGCCAGGAGCAGCACGCCGACGACGATCATCAGGTTGCGCACGGTGAGCAGCGAAGGCCTGGTGACGACCGAAATATCGTCCGGAGTGCGCATGAGAATATTGAACGGCACATCATTCCTGTATGGATTGGATCTCTCGACAATGCTGATACCGGCGATGCGGACCCCGGAGCCTATCGGAACCTGATTCATCGGAGGAATCGCGATGGGAGAACCCACGGGGCCGGCGGGGGGATGCCGGTAGATGGCGGAGAAGACCTGGCCGCCGGAGACCAGGACGTACTCGTCCTGCGAGCTCTCCCGAACCTCCATCACCACCTGTCCTTCAATGGAGACCAGATCGTAAATATGCTTGCTCCAGGTCAGGTCATTCAAGGTCACCTGCAGAGGAGCGATGGGAGCGTAAACCGGGCTTTCCTGAATCTCGCCGCCGGTCAGCGTCAGGAAGCCGTTGTTCGCCGCCGGGAAGCCGGTCGCGTCTACCACATCGCCGATTCGCAATGGATCGACGGTCTGGGTCTCAATCCACAGGCTCTTGTTGCCATCTTGCAACACCACCGAGGTACCGGGCTGGTAGTAGGTGATGGTTCCATGCACGCTGATTCGCTGTGTGCTATCCGTTACGTGAGTGCGGGTGATCACCTGGTCCAAGGGAGTACGTGGGAGGGACCAGGGGCTGGCGCTGGCGTGTTTGAGAATCTTCACGTCTGCGGGCGATGAAACGCTGAGGCTGACACCCCACATCTGAACCTTGCCATCGAACTCTCCGCCGGCAACACCGGTGACCTCGACCTCGGCGTCGAGCAAGCCTTTGAGCGCATTCGCATCGCTACCTTTTAACTCTGCATGAACGTATCCTCCCTCGGTGAGTATCTGTAGGAAGGCGGTGCCCCTGGTCGGGTCCGCGTTCTTGTCAGCAGCGCGGACGACGCCATGCACAGTGACCAGCGTACTGTCGTACTGTCCGCGGATCAACTCGTCGAAGGTAGCCGGTACAGGCTTGGGCAGATCACCGTGGCGCACCAGCGAGACGCTATCGCTTAATACAATGGGGCGGAAGCTGCCCTGGGTCTTGCCTCGAATCAAAATACGATCGCCCGGAACTAGCTTGTAATCCGGCTTGGGGCCGACATAGATGCCCAAGCCGTCGTCCTGCACGAAGAGGGCATAGATGGACCCGTTGAAGTACGTTACCGTCGCTTCAAATGCGACCGGAAGACCTCTATCGGCCTCGGCGTTGCTGAGAGCGTGAATGGCCTGCAGGGTCGTCAGAGGGACCGGCGGCGCTGCCCAGGAAGCCCAGGCACCCCCAAGAACCATCGCAAATAAGAAAATCAATCTCTTCATCGGGCAGCATTCAGTGGTGCAAGTCTCTTGCTTTCCAACTCCCTCAGAATCTATCAGCAGAACTCGCCAAGGCATCCTCCCTGCGTTGAAAAAAGTCCGGGAGATGGCCAGCAAGAGGTAATAGCCGGAATCCGTGCTTTATTACTCTACTCCGGCGGGCGCAGGCCTGGCTGTCACTTTTGTTACTGACTCCGATCTTGCGCGCCAGCGAATACATCCCTGGCCCGCTCCTTGTTCTCTTGCGGCGTGAAACACATTCTCCTTGTCGACGATGAAAGCAGCATTCTCGATGGAATTCGGCGTTCGCTGTATTCAGACCGGGATCGCTGGAATATGCAGTTTGTCCTCGTCGGGGAAGCCGCTTTGCAGGCCTGCGCGGCATACAACTTCGACGTCGTAATCTCCGACATGCGGATGCCTGGTGTCGCGCTGCACTTAAATCGCGGATTTCGCGTCCATATTTTTCAACAATTGTCCGCGATTTATATGCAAAAGTGGCAACAATGGGAGTCCGCCTCCGACGCGGATTGGGGGCTCGCCGTCGAACGAGAGGCGGTGATC
>PLPA01000051.1:0-6358 GCA_003159355.1 Acidobacteriaceae bacterium
TTCCCGGCTTGCACGTTCTTGTCTTGCATGGAATCCAATCCGCCTTTACTGGAGCACAAACTCCTTGGCCGCCGCGCTCAGCACCTCCGAGTCCAATTCACTGCGCGCTTCCGTATAGGCCCGCACCACCGGCTCGGTCCCGGAGAGGCGATAGCAGACCCAGGAGCCGTCCGCGAGGATCAGCTTCAACCCATCGGTCCTCACCACGCTGACGACTTTGCGCCCGCTCAGCTCAGTAGGATCGGCCTTCAACTTCTCAGTGAACGCCGCCATCCCCGCCGGGGTCAAGCGGAAGTTCGAGCGAATCGGATAGAAGGAACCAACCTTGGCAAACAGCTCCTTCAATTGCTCGCCCAGGCTCTTGCCGCGATTGGCCACCATCTCGGCCACCAGCAGGCCGGCCAGCACGCCGTCCTTCTCCGGCACATGGCCGCGGATCGTCAGTCCTGCCGACTCCTCGCCGCCGATGGCGATCTTGTCCTGGTTGATCAGCTCGCCAATGTACTTGAAGCCCACCGGCGTTTCGTAGAGCGGAACCTTGTGGTAGTCGGCCAGCGCGTTGATCAGGTTGGTCGTCGCCACGCTCTTGGCCACGCCGTTGCGCCAGCCGCGCGTCTCCACCAGGTAGTCAAAGAGCAGCGCAATAATGTAATTCGGCTGAATGAAGGTTCCGTCCGCATCCACAATGCCGAAGCGGTCCGCGTCCCCATCCGTCGCAATGCCAAGAGCCGCGCCAATCTCCTTCATCTTCGCCCTGGCGTCGTCCAGCAATTCGCCGGATGGCTCCGGGGCGTGGCCGCCGAAGAGCACATCGCGATAGTCGTGAACCGTCTCGACGGTCACGCCCGCCTCGCGCAGCAGGTCGGAGCTGTATCCGCGCCCCGCGCCCCAGAACGGATCGTAAACCACCTTGATCCCCGACTTGGCAATCGCCTTCAGGTCCACCAGTTCGGCCAGCCGCTTGAGAAAGGTGGGCTTCACGTCGGCCGTCTCGAAGCCGCCTTCCGGGGGATTGGCCTGAGGAATCGCCGCGCCGCTCGTTTGCAACGCAACAATCGCCGTCTCAATCTGCCTGGTCACATCGGGCAGCGCCGGCGCGCCGTCGTGCGTCGAGAACTTGATGCCGTTGTACTCCGGCGGATTGTGCGAGGCGGTAAAGTTGATCGCCCCGGAGGTATTCAGTTCGCGCACCGCGTAGGCAATCGCCGGCGTCGGCGCGGCCTCGGGAATAATGATCGGCGTCACACCCGTCCCGGCAAGCACCCGCGCCGCCACGTCCACAAAGCTCTCGCCCAGGAAGCGCGGGTCGCGGCCCACCAGCACGCGATGCGGCTCCGGCTGCGTCTTCACAAAGGCGGCAATCCCCGCCACCGCCAGCCGTATATTGGCCACGGTAAACTCGTCGGCCACAATCGCCCGCCATCCCGAAGTGCCAAACCTGATCACTTTCTTCATCGTTTCTCTCCGCGCCGGGTATGCCGGCCCCTACTTCATACTGCTCTCCTCAAGCTTAACCGGCAACCCGCCGCTGCACCGCACAACTCTGATTTGATGTAAGAGTTCCTCACCGTGAACGGTTTCAAGATACATAATGATTTGAGGATCAATCGTACGGTGAAACAACTATGCCCGAAGCCACATCGCCCGCCCGCCCAATTCGTCTCGTCCTGACCACCACAGCCAACCCCGAGGAGGCTGCCCGGCTGGGCCGCGCGCTGGTCGAGGAGCGGCTTGCCGCCTGCGCCACGCTGATCCCCGCCGTCCAGTCGATCTACCGCTGGCAGGGCGAGGTCGAGTCCGCGACCGAAACGCTGCTGCTGCTCAAGACCGGCCCCGAGCAACTGGCCGCTCTGGAAGCGCGGTTGGATGAGCTGCACAGCTACGAGACTCCCGAATTCCTGGTTCTGGGAGTCGAAGCCGCCAGCCAACCTTACCTCGAATGGCTTCAAGAGAGTCTGCGCCTGCCCTGACGCTCGGCTTTCCTGCGCTGATTCACAGGCTCAGAACCGGTCTGTCTGGTATTCTGATGCAGGTTTTCTTGATGCGCTGGTTGCTGATGGTTCTTCTCGTCTCGCTCGTGGGGTTGCTGGTTGCGGCCTTGGGTGTGGCGCGTCACATCGCTCTACAGCGCGCTCGAAGCCGCTCCAAGCCTTCCACGGGCGCTCCCAAGGCATCCGGTCAGGCTGAGGAAACTGACCTAGAGACAGAGATTTAGGGCTCCCAACCGGCCCCCAGTATCTGCCTTGCGGCCTTGTATGCGAAAGGACCATCATTCCCCATGAGTCAATCGAATCCAGCAGTCGCCATTCCAGCCGATACGCGAGAGATCTCCATCGCCCACAGTCCCGACTCCGATGACGCGTTCATGTTCTATGGACTGGCCACCAACAAGGTTCGCGTCCCCGGCTACAAGTTCTCCCACACTTTGTGCGACATCGAGACCCTCAACTTGAGAGCCCAGAATGAGGCCTTCTTCGACGTAACCGCCATCAGCTTCCACGCCTATCCCTACCTGCAGCAGAACTACACTCTGATGGGCTGCGGCGGCAGCGTGGGCGAAGGCTACGGACCCATGGTGGTCTCCAGTAAGCCACTGACGCCTGAAGAGCTGGGCCGCATCAAGATCGCCGTCCCGGGCACGCTCACCACGGCCTACCTGACGCTCAAAATCTTCAATCCGGAGATCCAGACCATCACCGTTCCCTTCGATAAGATCATTCCGGCGATTCTGGCCGGCGACTTTGAGGCGGGGCTGATCATCCACGAGGGCCAGCTCACTTACAGCTCCAGCGGCCTTTACAAGGTTCTCGACCTGGGCGTCTGGTGGCGCGAGACCACCGGCCTGGTGCTGCCTTTGGGCGGCAATGCCATCCGCCGCTCGCTGGGCGCCGAGTCGCTCCGCATCGTCACCAAGGCAGTGCGCGACAGCATTCAGCACGCCCTGGACCACCGCGAGCAGGCCCTGGAGTACGCCATGCAGTTCGCCCGCGACCTGGACGCCCGAATGGCCAGCCGCTTCGTCAGCATGTACGTGAACGAGCGCACGCTGGATTACGGCGCAGACGGCCGCGCGGCGATTCGCAAACTGCTCGACCTGGGCCATGAGCGCGGCATCATCCCCATCGTCCCTCAAGTGGATTTCGTCGACTAGAGCGCAACTTTCCCATACACCCGCACCTCTCCATACAGGGCCGCAAACGAGGCCCTGGTGGTTCCGCAAAAAAACTCTAGCGGACCGTTGGTTCTGGGTGATAACCTTTCTCCACGCCGCGATGTGCACAGCGCGATGACCCTTTTCTATATCTGCGAGGATTCGATGAGAATTTTGAATCTGCTTGTATTGGTTTGCGCATTCGCAGTAATGGCACTGACCCTGAGAGCAGAGTCTCTCAGCACCTGCGACTCTGTCGCAGGCAACCTGGTTGCAAATTGTGGTTTCGAGACTGGTGATTTCACCGGATGGACGACGGGCGGCAACTTTGAGGACTCCGAAATCGTCACAGGCACCTACTATGCTTATTCCGGCGCCAATTCCGGCACCTACTATGCTGCTCTGGGACCGAACGGCTCCGATGCCACCCTTTCTCAGACGCTGTCAACAGGCGCGGGAACGGATTATACTTTGGCCTTCTATCTCGCAAGTATCGGCGATGAATTCACGGATTTCTCAGCTTACTGGAACGGCACTCAGCTTCTCTCCCTGACGGATCCCAATAGCGAGACGGTATACACACTCTACACCTATTCGGTAACCGGCACCGGCACCGACACCATCCAATTCGACTTCCGGGATGATCCGGGATTCACGGCGCTTGACGACATTTCCGTGGCCTCGGATGCCTCCCCTGTTCCCGAACCGGGCACCTTCAGCCTGCTCTTCCTTGGGCTTGGACTCGGCATAGCCTTCATGGGACGCCAACGCCTCCTTGCCTGATCGCGAAGCAGACTGGAACTGGACCAGTTCCAGTCTTCGGGAACCTGCGACCAGCCGCTTTGTCAGCATGTACGTCAACGGCCGCACCCTGAACTACGGCACCGACGGCCGCCAGGCCGTCCGCAAACTGCTCGACCTAGGCCACCAGCGCGGCATCATCCCCATCGCCTCCCAGATCGATTTTGTCGATTAGCGCATCTTCATTGAACTGTGGGTGCTCCAGGTTCCGCTTTTGGGGCCTGGGATTCTCGCAACCAAACCGCATAAACTATTTCCATGCAGATGCCTTCACGCCACGCCCTTGTTCTCAGCCACGTAGCCTTTGAAGACCTCGGCTCCCTAGAAGCTCCGCTGCGGGAGCGCGGCTTCCAGATCGAGAGCGTCTTAGCGGCCACGGCGCGCTTCCCGCTGCCGCAGGCCGAGGCTTGCGATCTTCTGGTGGTACTCGGCGGCCCGATCGGCGTTTACGACGACCAGGATTATCCTTTCCTCATCAATGAGATTGCCTGCATCCGGGAACGCTTGGCGGCGCGCAAGCCGATTCTTGGAATCTGCTTAGGCGCGCAACTGATGGCCGCCGCTCTCGGCGCGCGCGTTTCTCCCGGCCAGCGCGGTGCGGAGATCGGCTGGTCGCCGCTCGAAGCCGCACCGAATGCCGATCCGCCTGCATGGTTCGCACCGCTGCTCACGCCCGGAGTCTCCGTCTTTCATTGGCACGGGGACACCTTCGATCTCCCCTCCGGCGCGCTGCATCTGGCCAAGACGGAACTCTACGACCATCAGGCCTTCGCCATCGGCGATTGCGCGCTGGGATTGCAGTTCCATCCCGAAGTCTCCGCCGCCGGCCTGGAGAGCTGGTACGTGGGACACGCCAGTGAATTGCACCATACGGGCATTGCCGCGGCCAGCCTGAGGCACGCGGCGCAGGAGCACGCGGCCGCGCTCGAAGAGGCTGCCGCTCGCTTCTGGAAGCTCTGGCTCGATGCGGTCTTCCAGCGTTAGGGAGTCCTGCCTACAGATCATTTCCCGCTTTTGTGATGGATGCACCCGAAAGTCATTGAAAGCAGGCAAGAATCTTTGCCGGCTCTCTAAATAATTTCTAACCCTCGCCGATGCATCCTTTAGTGAGGATTGATCAGGATGCTTGCAAACTCCACGCCCGTCTTTCTTCTCGCATCGGCTGAACCCGCGCTGCTCGCTGCTCTTGAACCCATACTTGCCGCCGACGGAGCGCGTGTGGAAATCTTCTTCTCGGCCGAGGCGGCTCTGCCGGCGCTGACCGCGGCTCATGCGCCCACGCTCGCCCTGATCGACGTCAACCTGCCCGGCATGGAGATGGGGCAGTTGCTGGCCGCGGCGCGCGTCGAGGCGACAGGCAGGCACTTTCCGATCATCCTGATTGCGGATACGATCACCCAGGAGTGGATCACTCGGCTGGCCGAGGGCGTCGTCGACGACCTGTTGCCGCGCTCCACCGAGCCAGCCTTCCTACGGCTGCGGGTGGAAGCGGTGCTGCGCGGCCATCGCCAGTTGCGTGAGCTGGAACTGCTGCGCGAGGCCGCCCAGCTCGACGCCCAGACCGACCGGCTGACCGGCGTCTACAACCGCGAAACCATGCTCTCGATGATGTGTCGCGAGACCGACCGCGTGCAGCGCATGAATAGCTCGCTGTGCATGATTCTCTTCGACATCGACGACTTCGGTCACTGGAATTCGCGGCTGGGAACCGACATCTGCGACGAACTGCTCTGCCAGGTGGTGGCCCGCACCGCGCGCCTGCTGCGCAGCTACGACCTGCTGGGCCGCGCCGGCAAAGATGAGTTTCTGATCGCCCTGCCCGGCTGCAGCAGCGTTAACGCCGTGATGCTGGCCGAGCGCCTGCGCATGGATGTCTTCAGCTCACCCTTCCGCGTGAATGGCGACGCCGTTCGCCTCTCGGCCTGCTTCGGCATCGCCACCAGCACGGGCCGCTCCCCGGTGGTGGTTCTGCGCGAGGCCGAACAGGCGCTGCTGGTAGCCAAGGCCACCGGCCCCGAGTCGATCCAGTGCTCCGGCGACTTCCCGGAACCCTGCGCCGCCCCGGTCGCCTTCCTCTCCTCCACCTCCGGCGACGAGCTGCTCGCCTGGTAGATGGAGGCGGCTGTGCAGAGGGCTGGGCGCCCGGCGCTCTTAGCCCACCTGCACCATTGCGCGCAACGAGTCGCCAAACGGCGCGCGCAACACACCCCGCTCGGTGATGATGGCGGTGATGTACCTGGCTGGAGTTACGTCGAAGGCCGGGTTGCGGATGCCCACGCCGTTGGGAGTGAGCTGCTTGCCGCCGTGGTGCGTGACTTCGACGGCGGGGCGCTCCTCGATGGGAATGGAGTCGCCGGTCGCGGTGGCCAGGTCGATGGTGGACCAGGGAGCGGCGACGTAGAACGG
>PLPA01000051.1:6369-12098 GCA_003159355.1 Acidobacteriaceae bacterium
TCCCAGGCGGTGAGGCGCGCGCCTTGCAGAAAGGGCCGCGTTTCGTCGGCGTAAACGTGAATGCGCTTGCCCTGCTCAATGGCTGAGCGGATGACGCCCAGAGCGGTTCCGTAGCCGCAGGTGGCCAGCGCGCCGGCGTTGCAGTGGGTCAGCACGCCGCCTTCATCGGGCAGCAACGCGCCGCCGAATGCACCCATTGCCTTGCAGGCGGCAATGTCTTCCTCGTACATGGCGTGCGCCTCGGCCAGAAGCTTTTCCTGGATCTGAGCGAGGGTTGCGCCCGCGGCCAGCAGCGACGCGAAAAGCCGCTTCATGCGGTCGATGGCCCAAAACAGATTCACCGCGGTGGGGCGCGTTCCAGCCAGCCGCGCGCAGATGCGCTCGAACTCCGGCGCGAACTCCTGCGCCGTGACGGCTTTGGTGCGCAGTGCGCCGAGAGCGACGCCGTAAGCCGCCGAGACGCCGATGGCCGGCGCGCCGCGGACGACCATCGTGACAATCACGTCGGCCACCTGCTCGTAGGTGGTGGCGAGCACGTAGCTCTCCTCCAGGGGGAGCCGGGTCTGGTCGATGAAGCGAACGCCTTCCGGCGTCCAGGCTAGTGTGGAAATCATGGAATTCCAGTGTAAACGGTGAGGGATGGAGTAGGGAGTGAAAAGCCGCGCGCTTTAAGCATTTCCAATTTTCGCTGGACTTGCCTTGGTCCCGATGCGTACAGTGGTTTGGGAACGTTTTGCAGCGATTTTCCCAGTCTCCGATTCGCCTTGCGAGCGATTTTTGCGCATCGGAGGATTCTGAATAAGCGTACGGATCAAGGGAATATCCGCCAAAACTGGCAATTTTTCAAAAAGAAACGGGGAAAATCATTCATGGCCAAGCAATCCACAGTACCGGCGGCTTCCAGCGCGCCCAATTACCTTATGCCGTTCATCATTGTCACCGCTCTGTTCGGTATCTTCGGGTTTCTCACCAACCTGAACAGCAACCTCGCTCCCAAGCTGGAAGACATCTTCAACCTGAACCATATGTGGTCCAACTTCGTGACTACGTCGTGGTTCCTGGCCTACCTGGTCTTCTCGGTGCCCAGCGGCAAGCTGATCGAAAAGATCGGCTACAAGCGCACCATGGTGACCTCGCTTTTCATCATGGTTGTGGGCGCGCTGCTGTTTATCCCGGCGGCGTTGATGGTGAGCTTTCCGGTCTTCCTGACCGCCAGCTTTGTGCTGGCCACGGGCGTCTGCGTCTTGCAGGTCTCTGCCAACCCATACGTCTCGATTCTGGGGCCTGAGAGCAGCGCCCCGGCGCGCCTGACCCTGGCGCAAGCCTTCAACTCACTTGGCTCCGGTCTGGCGCCGCTGGTGGTGGGATACTATATCCTCACCGATAACACCGTCACCGATCCGAAGGCGATTGCGCACACGGTGATGGGTCCGTATATCGCCATTGCCGCGGCGCTCTTTGTGCTGGGCTTTGCGGTGATGTTCATGCATCTGCCCGCGGTCACCCGGAGCGAGTCGTTCCGCCCCGGTGACGAAGGCGCTCCGACTCCGGGCCGCAGTATCTGGAGCTACAAGCATACCGTCCTGAGCATGGTGGGCATCTTCTTTTATGTCGGCGTGGAGATCGCGCTGGCGGCCAACGCCATCAAGTTCTTCAAGACTCAGGGAATCGACAGCAAAGATACCGCTGCATTGCTGGCCTCGTTTTATATGTTCGCCATCATGATAGGCCGCTTTGCCGGCACGGTAGCGATGAAGAAGATCCGGGCAAATCGGCTGCTGGCTGGCCTGGGCTTCTTCGGCGTCGCGTTGATGTTGCTGGCGATGAGCAGCACGGGAACTGTCGCCGTCTGGAGCCTGATCCTCTGCGGCCTGGCCAACTCGATCATGTATCCGACCATCTTCGCCCTGGGCATCGCCGAACTGGGACCGTTGACCAGCGAGGGCTCAGGCATCATCAGCATCGGCAACTTCGGCGGAGCGGTGATTCCGCCGCTCTTCGGCGCATTGGCCGTCGCAATGAGCTTTCAACGCGCCTTCATTCTGCCGATCATCTGCTACATTTTCATCGCTTACTACGGCCTGTCGGGCTATAATCCAACGCGCTCGGCTGCGGCGTAGGCGTGGAATGACTCGAAAAACACTACGGCCCTCCGGCACAAACCGGAGGGCCGTAATGTTTGTGGTTTACGCTATCCGCTCATACGGCAGGTAGACGGGTTCCCAGACGTAGGCGCGGAGGCGCTCGCGGAGGGTTCCATCGTCCACCGCTTCGGCGGTTCCGTCGGCCATCGCCTGCTTGGCGACGGCTTCGGCGATCACCAGGCTCACCTTGCGACAATCGGCGATGGGCGGCAGCAACGGAGCGTCCGGGTTCTGGATGGTGGGCGAGAGGCCGGCCAGCGCCTTGGCGGAGGCCATGATCATCGCGTCAGAAACCCGCGTAGACCGCGAGACGAGAATGCCCAGCGCCAAGCCGGGGAAGATGAACGAGTTATTGACCTGCGAGATGCGCACCAGCTTGCCGTTGACCTCGACCGGCGAAAAGGGACTTCCCGTACCGACCAGGGCGCGGCCCTCGCTCCAGCGGAGCAGGTCGGCCGGCGTGGCCTCGGCCTTCGAGGTGGGGTTCGAGAGCGGAAAAATAATCGGGCGCGCGGTATGCCTGGCCATCTCGCGAACGATCTTCTCCGTAAACGCGCCGGTCTGCGCGGAGACGCCCACCAGCACCGTGACCCCTGCGTTGCGCACCACATCGAGCAAAGAAATGGCGCAGGCGCCGGACGCCGGATTAGCCAGCTTCCACCCCGCGACATCGGCTCGTTTGCGCAGCAGCGTCTCCTGGCCGGGGCGAATGCCCTCGCATCCCTCGACCAGCAGACCATAACGATTGAAGCAGTAAATGCGGCCGCGGGCCTGCTCTTCGCTCAGTCCCTCTTCTTTCATGGCTGCAATCAGGAGATCGCCGATGCCGATGCCCGCTGAGCCGGACCCGAACATCGCTATGGTTTGCTCCTTGAGCGGAAGGCCGGTGGCGCGGACGGCGGCCAGCAGCGTGCCGGTGGTGATGGCGGCTGTTCCCTGAATGTCGTCGTTGAAGGTGCAGATCTGGTCGCGGTAACGCCTGAGCAGGATGGCCGCATTGACGCCGGCGAAGTCCTCCCATTGCAAGAGAATATTCGGCCAGCGGCGCTTGACGGCGGTGACAAACTCCTCGATGAACTCGTCGTACTGCGGGCCGCGAACGCGCTTGTGCGGCCAGCCGATGTAGATGGGGTCGTTGAGATGGGCTTCATTGTCGGTGCCCACATCGAGCAGAATGGGCAGGCAGTGCTCGGGCGGGATGCCGCCCAGAGCGGTGTAGAGGGCCATCTTGCCGATGGGAATGCCCATGCCGCCGGCGCCCTGATCGCCCAATCCAAGGATGCGCTCACCGTCGGAGACCACGATGCAGCGCACCTCGTCAAAGCGCGGGTCGGCGAGGATCTGCTCGATGTGATCCTTGTGGGTATAGCTGATAAAGAGGCCTCGGGGCCTGCGCCAGATCTCGCTAAAGCGCTGGCAGCCCTCGCCCACCGTCGGCGTGTAGACGATGGGCAGTAACTCCTCGGTGTAGTGCTCAATCAGCGAATAGAAAAGGGTCTCGCAATTGTCCTGCACGTCGCGCATATTGCTGTACTTCAAAAAATTAGTATCGCGCCCGTCCAGCACGCGCTTGCGCCGCTCCCGCTGGTCTTCCAGGGTTCCGATGTTGGGCGGAAGGAGGCCATGCAGTCCGAAGGCGTCTCGCTCCTCTTCTGTAAAGGCAGTGCCCTTGTTGAGCCGGGAGTTCAACAGCAGTTCGAGCCCATGAAGACGGGTCCGGACCACGTCACCGCTTGCCTGCTTTGCCTGGGATTCCTCATTCATTGACGTCTTCTCCTAGATGGCGATCTTCATGCCCCGGTCATGGGCAAAAACTCATGCTACCCGTCGATGTTGGCTGTCTCCTGTTGCGCGCATCACACTTGTGGGAGGTTTGCGGTTGCCTTCGTATCAAGGAGTGCGAGGCAGTACATATTACGCTATCCATGGATTCAGAAGCGCAACACCCGTATCCTTGAAGTCCTTCACATTGCGCGTGACAACGGTCATGCCATGAACCAGCGCGGTTGCGGCGATCAACACGTCCCGATATGAGCGGGGATTGGGTACCTGCAAGGCAGCGCCTCTCAGTGCGACCGGAGTATCAACGACCAGGATGCGCTCGGCAAAGGATGGAAGCACAAAATCCTCCAGCCAGGCACGAAGAATGGCTCCCTGCATAGCATCACGCCTTTCCATCATCAGGGTTCCCAACTCCATCTCCAGAATGCAGACTGAGGAAAGAAACATGGATTCCAAAGGAACACTGTTGGCCCAAGCCGCGACTTGGCGATCAGCTTTACCAATGCTGGCCTTGCGAAATTCGGAGATGACATTGGTATCAAGAACGTACATCATGACCAGTCGACCGGCTTGGGGAACTCGCCCCCCATTCGGGGAAACTCAAAATCAACATCGATTTCCGCCATTTCTGGCATTGCCAACAGGTCGAGAATACTTTTCCCTTTGTTTGTAATTTGCTGGTATTCCTTGATCGAAAGCAGCACATGGGCGGGCCGCCCGCGATCGGTGATGAACACGGGACCTTTGCGGGCGGCGCGCTTTGCTTTGGCGGCGTCCTGGTTGAACTCCCGGCTGGAAAGGGTTGTAATGGCCATGGTGCCTCCCCCATGTAGGTACGTTGCTACATTGTAGCACGAATCACGCCTGCTCAAACGTGAGCAAGGCAATCTCCGAATGGGTTCCGACGCGCATCGGCGGACCCCAGGTTCCGGCGCCGCTCGATGTGTACACTTGCAGCGAGCCGAAGCGCTGCAAGCCGTAGATGAACCGGCCGAAGGCGTAGCGGGTGAACCAGGTGAAGGGAAAGAGCTGTCCGCCGTGGGTGTGGCCGGAGAGCTGAAGGCTGATGCCGGCCTGCTCGACGATGGACAGGCGGCTGGGGACGTGGTTCAGCAGAATGCTCGCTTGGCCGGGAACCAGATGCAGGCTCTCCAGCGTGGCGCGCAGCCGGATGGGGTAGCCGGAGTCTCCATCGGAAACGCCCACAATGTCGAGACCATCGACAATGACCCTTTCGTTGGCCAGGACGCGGATGCCGATGCGCGTGAGGATCTCGCCGTAATGGGCGGCGTTGCCAAACTCATCATGATTGCCGGTAGAGAAGTAGCTGCCCAGAGGCGGAGCCAGCGCGCGCAAAGGCTCGGCCAGGGCCGTCGCGTCGGCCATGGCGCCGTCGAAGAGGTCGCCGGGGAAGAATATGATGTCCGGATTCAGGCGGGCAGCCAGCGCCGCGATGCGCCGGCTGAAACGGCGGCCATTGATGTGGCCAAGGTGCAGGTCGCTGACGACCAGGGCGGTGCGGCCGCGCCAGGACTCAAGCAGGCCGCGCAGTTGGACAACGATGCGCCGGATGCGGATGAAACGCGCGTTCACCAGGCCGTAGAGGCCTACCACAACGGCCAAACCGAAGAACGCGGCGGCCAGAAGCGGCTTGTTCGCGGTCAGCCGCAGAAGCGCCAGCGTGAAGCCAGCCAGCCAGCAGAGGCACGCCGCCCAGAAGAAGTAATTGAGGAAACCCAGCCAGACGGCGGCAAGCCGATAGAGCAGCGTGACCGGCCGATTTGCGTGGCGGAAGCCGAGCAG
>PLPA01000020.1:0-1051 GCA_003159355.1 Acidobacteriaceae bacterium
AGTTGCCTGTGCCGAAGGTCACAATCGATACTTTTGGGCTTCAAACCCTGTACCATTCCGGAGCCGTGTTTTCCGCAATTTGATAGGCTTTGGAGGATGGGGCAACCGTGTCTGTGCTCTTGCTGATGAAATCCTCCCACAGGCTCCATTCCCTTCCATCGAAGTGGATCCCAAACGGGCACGGGCGCATCCCGCGAGGAGANNCCTTGAGTTCTTCGGTCTTGGACTCTTCCAAATGCTTTTCCAGATCGGCGCGCTTTTTGGCCTTGATCTCGTCGCGCTTCTGGCGCTTGGCGTCAAGCTGCTTTTCGGCACCCAGAAGTTCAATGAAAGCCTTTTCGCCCCCATCGCCCTGGCGGAAGCCGGTGCGGACGATGCGCAGATAGCCGCCCTGGCGGTCGCCATAGCGCGGCGCGACGGTATCGAAGAGCCGCTCGACGGACTTGTCGGTCATGAGAAAGCTGAGGGCCTGACGGCGCGAGTGCAGATCGCCCTTCTTGCCTAGGGTAATCATCTTTTCCACCAGCGGACGGACGGCTTTGGCCTTGGTCAAGGTGGTCTCGACGCGGTCTTCGATGATGACGGACGTAGTCAGGTTGCGCAACAGCGCGCGACGATGGCTGGTGTTGCGTCCGAGCTTGAATCCTGCATTGCGATGGCGCATGGTGTGTTACTCTCTTTCGATTTTTCTTGAGCTTTCAGCTCTCAG
Organism: Acidobacteriaceae bacterium; assembly: GCA_003159355.1. Taxonomy (GTDB): domain Bacteria; phylum Acidobacteriota; class Terriglobia; order Terriglobales; family Acidobacteriaceae; genus Telmatobacter. The sequence continues at coordinate 710 of PLPA01000020.1, forward strand.
CCTTCAGCTCTCAGTTTTTCGTGCCCAGAATTGCGGCGTAAATTGCCACGCGATGATCACCTGGGCGGCTGTTGGCTGAAAGCTGATAGCTGACAGCTGCTTCTAAAAGTTCTCGGTCTCGGTGGGCAATTGCAGGTCCACGGAATCCAGCGGCTCGTCCTCGTCGTCGTAGTGGCTATAATTGGCGGCCAGAGCGGTGGCGGGAGGGATGCTGGTGGGTCCGGGGACGGCGTTGCCTTGCTCGTCGATCTTCATGCCCAGCGAGAGGCCCATCTGGGCGAGGATTTCCTTGATCTCGTTGAGGCTCTTGCGGCCGAAGTTCTTGGTTTTGAGCATCTCGGC
>PLPA01000020.1:1120-6392 GCA_003159355.1 Acidobacteriaceae bacterium
AATCGGTGATCTGGCCCAGGCGGGCGGCTTCGACGACATAGTTGACGCGGCGCACGGGCGAGTGGACCGAGTCCACCGGGATAAAGCCAATGCCCAGGTCGGCGTCGAAGTTCTTGTCGGCGGAGATATAGCCGCGGCCTCTCTTGAGGCGCATCTCCATATCCAGCTTGCCGCCTTCGGAAAGCGTGGCGATGTAGATGTTCTTGTCCAGGATTTCGACGTCGCCGTCGGCTTCAATCATGCCGGAGGTAACCACACCGGGCTGATCGGCACGCAGATACAGTGCCTTCGGCCCCTCGCCGGCGAGCTTGAAGGGAACCTGCTTGAGGTTCAAAATGATGTCGGTCGCGTCTTCGACGACGCCGCTGATGGACTGGAACTCGTGGAGCACGCCTTCGATGCGAATCGCGGTAACCGCNNAGGGCTGGGCGCTGAACTTGCCGTAGGTGTTGGTAAGCGTCTCGGCATCGACCGCCAGCCGTTTGGGTTTTTGAAATCCTCTCCAAAGCATATCCGTGTCTCTTTTCCCGCTCGGCATGTACGTCGCGATGCATTTTGCGGCGGCCGGGCAAGTTCTCCTTCGGTTGAAATTCAGTGAACAGTGGTCAGTGAACAGTGGTCAGTAAAAAACCTACCGCTGTCTGCTTTCTGCTGTTAGCTTTCAGTTCACATTCGCTCTCTATTGTGCTTTGTCGTGTGTCACCACGATCTTTTCAATGTCACAATCTTCAAAGCAAACATTGGGATCGCCATTGACGCTTGCAATCGTTCCCCCTACTATCATTGATTTTTCAAAATGGCGCCCGTCATTCAAAAACACCGTAGCAATTTGATAACCCATGCCACTTTCCGGCTGTGAAACCAAAACTTTGGCCCACTTAGGACTTAGCTTGATCATCACATTCACCCCAAATTGAGCATTCGTAACTGACCACTGTTCACTGTCCACTGTTCACTGTTACTTCGAGTACAGTTCGACGATGAGCTGCTCATTGATGGGCAGGTTCACGTCCTGGCGCCTGGGCAGATGAAGCACGCGTCCCGAGAGGTTCTCGAAATTGGCTTCGAGCCACACCGGCACGGGGTTCTGGGCGGCGTACTGCGCGCCCTGTTCGATGATAACCAGCTTCTTGGCGGCGTCGCGAACCTTGATCTCGTCGCCTACATTAACCTGGTAAGAAGGAATGTTGACCTTGCGGCCGTTGACTTCGACGTGGCCGTGGCGAACGACCTGGCGAGCCTGGCGGCGAGAGAGGGCAAAACCCAGCCGGAAGGCAACGTTGTCCAGGCGGCGCTCCAGTTGCTGGATAAGCAGCTCGCCGGTGACGCCGGCGGCCTGGTTGGCCTTCTCATAGTAGGCGCGGAATTGGCTCTCCAGCGTAAAGTACATACGCTTGGCCTTCTGCTTCTCGTGNNGTATAACGTGCCATTTCTTCTCCTGACTTCAGATGACGGCCGGTTTACGCCTCCGGAGGAGATTTCCTCCCGGCCCGGTTTCAGTTGTCAGTTCTCAGTTCTCAGTTTTCAGTGTTCAGTAAGTGTCCGCAACGGGCTTTTTCTGAGAACTGAGAACTGACAACTGAGAACTGTACTTACACTCTGCGCCGCTTCGGCGGACGGCAGCCGTTGTGCGGCACCGGCGTCACGTCGCGGATGGTGCGCACCTCGATGCCGGCGGCAGCCAGGGCGCGGATGGCCGACTCGCGGCCCGAACCCGGACCGGAGACGCGCACATCGACCGCGCGCATGCCGTGGTCGCGCGCCATGCTGGCGGCGTTCGAAGCCGCCTGCTGCGCCGCGAAGGGCGTGCCCTTGCGCGAGCCGCGGAAACCCAGCGATCCCGAACTCTTCCAACTCAGCGTGTTGCCCACCTGGTCGGTGATGGTGACGATGGTGTTGTTGAAGGTGGCCTGCACGTACGCAATGCCAAACGGCACATTTTTGCGTTCGCGCTTCTTGAACTTCTTATTCTTGCTTGGCTTGCCGGCAGCGGATTTGCCGGCCTTCTGCTCTGCTTTCGCCATTAGGTTTTACCCGTCGCTTTCTTCTTGCCGGCAACTGTGCCCTTGCGCGGGCCCTTGCGGGTGCGGGCGTTGGTGTGGGTGCGCTGGCCGTTCACCGGCAAACCCCTCCGGTGACGCGTGCCGCGATAGCTCTGAATATCGATCAGACGTTTGATGTGCATCTGGACGTCCTTGCGCAGGTCGCCCTCGACGTTTCCTTCGTCCTCGATCACCTGGCGGATGCGGTTGACCTCGTCCTCGCCCAGATCCTGGATCTTCTTGAAGGCGTCAACATTTGCCTTCTCCAGAATCTTGAGCGCGCGGGGATCCCCAATGCCAAAAATGTATGTGAGCGCGATTCTTGCCTGCTTGTTGCGGGGCAGATCGACGCCAGCAATACGTGCCATTGAAATTCCTTTGCGACTTCGGTTGTGCGCCCCCGGCCTCAGCCGGTTCGCGCGGGTGGAACGGATCGCCTCCAGAGGTTCATCGCAAGCCTTGACTCAGGCTAACTAGCCTCTTTGCAGTTCTCAGTTCTCAGTTCTCAGTTCTCAGAAAAAGCTCTCTCTGTGAACTCGTCTTTTACTGACAACTGAGAACTGACGACTGACAACTATCGTGGAGCTTTCCGCGTCTGCCGGACTCCAACTAGCCCTGGCGCTGCTTGTGCTTTGCGATCTCGCAGATCACCCGGACCACACCGTGGCGGGTGATGACCTTGCACTTGTCGCAAATTTTCTTGACCGATGCACGAACTTTCATCTGTTGCTGCCCTTCCTTGAAACTTCCAGCCGCCAGCTTCCAGCCGTTCACTGACCACTGTTCACTGTCATTTGTAGCGGTAGACGATCCGCCCGCGATTCAGGTCGTAAGGACTCAGTTCCACGGCCACGCGGTCGCCGGGAAGAATTTTGATGAAGTTTTTGCGCATTCTGCCCGAAACATGGGTCAGCGCCTCGTGATTGTTCTCGAGCTTGACCTTGAACATGGCATTGGGCAGCGTCTCAGTGACCACCGCCATTACCTCAATCATGTCTTCTTTCGACAAACCGCATCCACTTCCGCCGGCGCTTTGCTGCCCTACCGGCCTGTGATCCCGAGCGTGCTACTCGGTTAAAACTCTCGCTCCGGTAGCGGTCACCGCTACCGTGTGCTCAAAATGAGCGCTCATGCTTCCATCCGCGGTGACTGCCGTCCAGCCGTCGCCCAGAACCACGACATCATGCTTGCCCGCATTCACCATGGGCTCGATGGCGATCACCATGCCGGCGCGCAGTTTCATGCCCCTGCCGGCTACGCCAAAGTTCGGCACCTGCGGATCTTCGTGCATGTGGACGCCGATGCCGTGGCCCACAAAATCCCGTACCACCGAAAACCCCTCGGCTTCGACCACTCTCTGCACTGCGTAGCCCACATCGCCCAGGGTTGCGCCCGGCTTGACCACGGCAATCGCCGCATTCAGCGACGCCTCGGTCACCTTGACCAGCCGCGCCGTATTCGGGTCGATCTTCTCGCCCACCAGCACGGTAATGGCCGCGTCGCCACAGTATCCATCCACGAATGCCCCAAAGTCGACCGAAACGATCTCGCCCTCTTTGAGAACCCGCTTGGCCGATGGAATGCCATGCACCACCTCGCTATTGACCGAGGTGCAGAGCACACAGGGAAAACCGTGGTAGCCCTTGAAGGCCGGCTTGGCGCCCAACTCTTTGGTGCGCGCCTCGGCCGCCTTTTCCAGATCGAGAGTCGTTACGCCCGGCTTGACGAGATCCCGCACCAATTCAAGAACCTCGCGGACCACCTGGCCCGCAAGGCGCATCTTCTCGATCTCCTTGGACGACTTCAGTACAACAGCCACTAAACCAGCTTTCAGCGCAACTAGCTTCTCAACCGCTCGACAGCGGCAACAATGCCGGCCGCAATCTCAGGAATCGGCCGGCCTCCGTCCACTTCGGCAAAGCGACCCAGAGCCCGGTAATGCTCGACCACCGGCGCGGTCAAGGCCTCGTAGGCGCGCATACGCTCCTCGAAGACCTTCTCCGTGTCGTCGGCTCGCTGGGCCAGCGCGGCTCCGTCTACGTCGCAAAAGCCTTCCTTCGCGGGAGGCTTGCCGTAGAGGTTATAAATGCTCTGGCAGACAGGACAATTCCTGCGCCCGGTGATACGGCGCAAGAGTTGATTATAGTCCACCTTGATACTGACGGCAACCAGCGGCAGCGCGCCGCCGAGCGCTGCCAGACGCTCATCCAGCCAGTTCGCCTGCACCAGTGTGCGCGGAAAGCCGTCGAGGATGTAGCCGTTGGCGGTGTCGGGCTGCTGAAGGCGCACCGCGACCATCTCGTTGACCAGCGTGTCGGGAACCAGCTCGCCGCGGCCCATGATCTCCTTGGCGGTCTTGCCCAGCTCGGTGCCCTGCGCCACATTGCCGCGCAGCAGGTCGCCGGTGGAGATTTGCGGAATTTCCCAGACCTTGATCAGTTCCTTGGCCTGAGTACCCTTGCCCACTCCCGGCGCGCCCAACAAAAGAATGGGGCCGGGAGTGGTCTTGCGACCCTCTTCCCGACCCGGAGTTACTGTGGAATTAGAAGAAGACATTACCAGGTTTTCCTTCCGCGGATGCGACCGGAACGCGGGGAAAAGCCGTCATAGTGGCGCATGATCAGCTGCGATTCGATCTGGTTGACGGTATCCATGGCCACACCCACAACAATCAGCAGCGAGGTGCCTCCAAAGTAGAAATTGACGCCCAGCCCGTGCGTGGTCCAGGCCGGCAGGCTCTCGAAGGCCTTGCCGATGAGCCAGATCTTGTCGAAGCGAATGCCGGAGATCAGGAAGGTAGGCACCAGAGAAATGATGATCAGGTAGATGGCGCCGACCAGCGTGATGCGCGTCAGAATGTCGTTGATGAAGTCCGATGTCCGCTTGCCGGGACGGATTCCCGGTATGAACGAGCCTGACTTGCGGAAGTTGTCGGCAATGTCGTCCGGCTTCATCACGATGGAGATGTAGAAGTAGGCGAAGAAGATAATGGCGAATATATAGAGGGCTTCATACCACGGGTAGCCGGGCGTGAGCGCATCGAAGATAGGCAGCCAAAAGCGGCTGGTCTGCACAAATTCCGACTGCCGGAGCAGCATCGGCGCCGAGAGGATGGAGGCGGCGAAGATGACCGGCATGACGCCGCCGGAGTTGACCTTGAGGGGCAGATGGCTGGATTGGCCGCCCATCATGCGCCGGCCGACGATGCGCCGCGCGCTCTGGATGGGGAT
>PLPA01000272.1:0-10556 GCA_003159355.1 Acidobacteriaceae bacterium
GGCATGTGGTTCCAGGATCTGTTCAATTACGATTTCCGCCGCACCGAGCAGTGCATCATCCCCTACGCCACGCAGGAAGGCGAGATCTCCTTCTGCGCGTATAACACCGGCGTCGGCTGGCGCAACATCATCGAGAAGATGCACATGACGGCGACACTGACTAAGTGGTACGAGGAGCACGGACGCCACGAGATCTTCGCCGGCGGCAAGAAGGTCAACATGGAGCACGTGGGCCACGACCTGACGCTGAACATGGCGCACGTAAACTCCGAGGCCAACCACACGCTCGACAATCTGGGCATCGCCAAGAACGCGCGCGAAGAGAAGATTCGCGCCCGCGACACCAAGCAGCTCGACGCCGCGGAGAACGCCCGCATGGCCAAGCTCTATCGCGAGCACGTGCTCGGCGAAAAGCCGGTCGAGGGGCTGGTTACGCTAGGCTCCATTGCGCCCGCTCAGCCGGTAAAACAGAAGGAAGCCGAGCTGGTCGCCGGCGACTGAGCATTGCATGCAGCAGCGCCTTCGGCGCATGAACTACAAAGGCCGTTTCCCATCGGGAGCGGCCTTTGCTATTCGAGACTGCAATGCTCTAATCACAATCCTTGTCAGTTAAGAATTGCTCCCAGTTTGCAATGTTGACGTATAATACTCCCACTATGATCAATGCAAGCAATTTCGTCCTTGGAATGCTCTTCGTTTGTGTAGCTTCGTCGGCTCCCGGCAGCGCATCGCCGCAGCAAGACTGCGGCAATCCATGCGGGAAGCCGACTGCTTGGCAAGACTTCAATAGTTTCACACTCAAGACAAGTATGCCGGGGCAATCTGCATATTCCAAATGGCAAGGGAAGTTTGACGCAAAGTCCAATGACATTCAGGTTGACGTCGAACACTCACAATCCGGCTCGATCATTAGAGGAAAGATTCTGATGATCGGCGGGCGTGTTATGGCGATTCAGGGTCCAATCGCTACACCAGATCACGAGATTGACGCCCTTGATGGAGCCGTACTGGAGTTGCAGCTTGTGATGAAATTGCTCGGTCGCGCGCTACCAAGCGGACCTGCTTCAGTGTCTTCCGCGAAAGCAATCGACTACACAGACACCAAGACTGGGGTGAAGGTTGCAACACAAAGCGCCGGTGAAACCTTTCAACCACCATGGCGCGTTGCCGGTAAACTCAAGAAGGTTGGGCCAGATGCAATCGAATTTTCATTGACATTCACGTCGCGCAACGATCAGGCACCCGGAGCTGAAAAGCAGGAGCAGATAACGCTGTTTGAAGGCATGCTTTTCAATACTCGTAACGCGAAGATAGACGATCAGTTCAATCTAGAGACGTGGAAATTGTTTGATGTCGGACCTCAATCCCGAAATCAAAAGGGCGCAACCATCATCGATTTCAGCGCGGCCCCGTTGATTGGGACTTATAAGACTGTGGCCGATGTTCATAAGAATATTGAGTTGGGCAATTACGTTGGCGAACCTGACACTGCGAAAGACTTCACCGGATTCTGGAAGACCGACTGTGAAGATGGTTTTGGGTTGCAGATCAAGCATTACGGTACCGACGGTAAGTATTCCATCGTGTTCTGTGGTCCGGGCGGATGTGGTAATCCGGCAAACGAGGGCCGTAAAACTTTCATCACGAAAGATTCTCATTTCCAAGTGATCAGTGAGGATGAACTCAAGGAACAAAGTGGTGGCGGCTGGGAAACATACCATAGATGCACCAGAGATACCCACCCGGTATTGAAGGATAGAGAACCCTAACGCCGGGTGCCGGATGCCCCAGGTCCCGCTTTTGGGGCCTGGGAGACCACGAACCCATGCGCGAAGCGCGCCCGCCGCACCGCAGGTGCCTTGCAGATTATTTCCCCTCTTCGTCGCACAATAATCCTCAGAAGCTTCCCTCCAATCGTCCACGTAACTCCTTATCCTGGANNTGGACGATTTTGCAGGGAACTTCATTGTTTTCAAGATTTTACAGCGCAACCATGCCTGTAAGCTCATGAAAACAAGGAATTTGCTTACAAAATACGGGTGGGGTAGGTGGGAAACCACGAACCTTATGCGAGCGAACAGCGAGCAGTTGGCCCCACCGCAGGTGGTGGGGGTGCCCGATGTACCAGCTTTGCCGTCATATCAAGACCAACGGAAAACGATGCCAATCTCCGGCTCTGCTCGGGGCTGCTTATTGTTATTTCCACTCCCGCGTGCATACCATGGCCAAAGCGAAAACCACCGTCTTTGATGACATCAAGCTCCCCATGCTGGAGGATTCCGCCTCCATTCAGGTAGCGATCTCCCAGATCATAGCTGCGTTCCTCAGCTCCCGCATCGATGCGCGCCGTACCGGCCTGCTCCTCTACGCCCTCCAGATCGCCTCGCAGAATATTGATCGCGCTTCCTACCGTAAGGATCCCGAAACTGTGCACTCCATGACCGTCACCGGCGAAGGCGATGAACTGGCCCCGGAAGAGGAAGTCTGCGAAACCGGCGATTGCGCAAGCTGCAATGAGCGTGATACCTGCGAAGACTGCGATCCTGAAGAAGAGGACGAGGAGCTGACTGAAGAAGAAGTTGACAAAATGTAGGTAGGTAGCCGGGTGCTCCAGGTCCGGATTTTCGGAACTGGGATAGCAAACCATCTCAACTTGCAGTGTACTTTCCGCTGTCCAGATCCTGGGTGGCTTGGAGGATGCTCTCCGGCCGGCCGAGATCGCGCCAGTAGCAATCATCCGCGCGATAGGCAATGATTTTTTCTCCCTGCGCCGCGAGACGTATATAAGCGTCAATGATGGAAAACGCGCCTTCCTCATTCATCTTCGCGAAGATTTGCGGAGAGAGAACGTGGATGCCGCAAAAGGCCAGCGCTTGCGCCTGTTCAGTTGGGTGCCCCAGGTCCGGGGTCCCCACGGACAGGTCTACGTCCGTGGGGTGGATATCCGGATTTTCGGACCTGGGAGACCATGAACCCCGTTCGGCCCGCCGCCCGCAGAGCAGGCCCGGCTCGTCGAAGAGCAGAAGCCGCGAACTCTCCCGCTCCTGAACCGCCAGCGTGGCGAGGGCGTTCTCTTCCGTGTGAAAGCGCATCATGCGCCCAAGATCGATCGTGCTGATCACATCGACATTGTGCAGGATGAATGGCTCAAGTGAATCGCTAAAAAAATACGCGGCCTTCTTCAAGCCGCCGCCGGTGTCGAGCAATTCCTCTTCGCGCGAGACTTCAATGCGCATTCCGAAGTGATCGTTGGCCTTCAAGTACTCAATGATCATCTCCGCGTAATGATGGGCATTGACAATCACCTCGCGCACGCCAAAGGCGCGCAGGCGCGCGAGGACGATTTCCAGCAGTGTGCGGCCGGCAACCATGACCAGCGCCTTGGGGCGCTCGTCGGTGAGCGGCAGCAGGCGCGTGCCCAGGCCAGCGGCCAGAATCATTGCCTTCATCGGCCCATCTTCTCCTGTTCGATATGGCGGACCACCACGTCCACTCCGCTGGTGTCGCGCAAATGCTTGGCCAACTGCTCGGCCAGATAGACCGAGCGGTGCTGGCCACCGGTGCAGCCGAACGAGACCATCAGGTTCTTGAAACCGCGCCGCCTGTATTCGTTCACGCTCGCATCCACCAGCGACAAAACGTGGGCAAGATACTGATGCACGCTTGCCTCGCGATTCAGATAGTCGATCACCGCCGCGTCCATGCCGGTCATTGATCGGAACTGTTCTTCGCGCCCGGGATTCGGAAGGCTGCGCGTATCGAAGACAAAGCCGCCTCCGTTGCCGGACTCGTCGGAGGGCATTTCGCGGTGGAAGCTGAAACTGAAGATCCGCACCGTCAAGGCCTCTGCGGAAGAATCCAACCCTTGCAGTTTTTCTGATGCCGCGATGCCATCGAGAGCCTCCATCAGCGCGGGCAGGGCAATGGGCAGCTTCACGTGCGAGGCCAGCCAGCACAGGTTCTTCAGCGCGTAGGGCACGCTTTGCAAAAAATGCGCCTTGCGCTCATAAAACCCTCGGAAGCCATAAGCCCCCAGCGCCTGCAGGATGCGCACGTACACATACGCGTAATAGTGCTCCATGAAGGCTTCGCGGTCGACCTTGATGTGACCGCCAAGGCATTCGAGATAGTAGTCGAGCAGCTCCTGGCGCATCCGCGGCGGCAGATCAGCCTTGCCATCGAAGAGCAGAGAGGCGATGTCGTATTGCAGCGCGCCTTTGCGGCCGCCCTGGTAGTCGAGAAAAAACGGCTGCCCCGAGCGCAGCATCACATTGCGCGATTGAAAATCCCGATAAAGAAAATAATCGCGGTCCGCATTCAACAGAAACTTCGTCAAGCGGCTGAAATCATCCTCCAGCGCTTGTTCATTGAAGGGCACACCGGCCAGCCGCAAAAAATAATACTTGAAATAATTCAGATCCCAGGCGATGGACTGGCGATCAAAACTAGAGCGCGGGTAGCAGACTTTGTAATTCAAATCCCGGCCCGCCTCGACTTGAAAACGCGGCAGCACGGCCACCACGTTGCGATACGCTTCCATCACCTCGGGAGCGATGGCTTCGCCGGTGCGATGCAGCCCAAGAAATTCAAAGAGCGTCGTGTCGCCCAGGTCTTCTTCCAGGTAGGCGCCCGCACTCAAATCCTCCGCATAAATCTCCGGCACCGGCAATCCGTGGCGGCGAAAGTGCCGCGAAAACTCCAGGAAAGCGAGATTCTCCTCGCGCACGGAATGCACAATGCCGATGGCGCTGAAACCTCCGCCGGTGAGCCGCACGATGGCCCGTCCCGAGCCGCCGAGTTGGCCCTGAAGCGGCCGCGCGCCTTCGGCCGGCAACCGGTAATGCTGCTCGAAAAGCCGTTTAAGAACGTCCATGAATCTCTTTCCGGGAATTGCTCAGGCTGCTTCACAACGATACTCAGCCAGGGGAGCCGCGCGCAAGGCCCATCCCTGTGCCGCAAATTTTTCCGCCATGGAGAATGCGAATACAGCCAGGGCCGGAGCGCGGCAACTCACGGGTCAGCGTTGATCTTCAACGGTGATGACAACCTTCCCGCGCGCATGGCCTTCTTCAAGATAACGAATAGCTTCAGCGGTATGGCTTAACGGATAACGTCTATCGATGACGGGGACAACCGTTCCGGCTTCAAGAAAACCTTTCAGAAGAACCAGATCCTTTTTGTTCAGCTTCGCGATTAAGCTACAGGTCTTCTTGTGCCCAAACAGAGAAAGCAATCTTCCCAGCAGCATGCCCGGGAGGCTTGCTCTGCCTCCGGATTTAACGCAAATTCCGCCCCGGCTCAGCGCGCGCCTGTAATCGAAAATCGAATGATAGGCGTTCGCAGCCATGATCAGATCGTAACGCAGACCGTTCCGCGTGAAATCTTCCCGCGTGTAATCAATGACATGATCCGCGCCAATCGATTGCGCCGTCTGCAAATTTCTTGTGCTGCAAACGGCGGTGACTTCAGCTCCGAAGGATTTAGCGATCTGGATTGCAAACGTACCCACGCCGCCAGATGCGCCATCAATCAGAACCTTGTGGCCGGGCTGAATCCGTCCCTTGTCGCGAAGGCCCTGGAGGGCAGTGATCGCCGCCACCAGCACGGCTGCAGCTTGCTCAAACGACAGATTGGAAGGCTTCAAAGCCAATTCATCTTCCTTGGCGCAAACGCGCTCAGCGAAGGCCCCCCGGCAACCCCCGAAGACCTCATCGCCCGGCTTGAACTGAGTTACATTCTTGCCAACCGCTTCCACCACCCCGGCTACATCCACGCCCAGCCGTTCGTCCTTGGGTTTGCGCAGCCCGGTCATCAAGCGGATGAACCACGGCTCGCCGCGCATGAAGTGCCAGTCCAGAGGGTTGACCGAAGCCGCGCGAACATGGATCAGGACCTCATCGTCCGCGGGCGCGGGCGTCGCGATCTCCTTGAACTGCAAGACATCTGGAGGCCCGTAATGTTCGTAGACAATCGCTTTCATAGTGCGCTCCTCGATTCAGCTCTCTGCGCGCATCCACTATCAGGATGGCTCGCCGGTTCCGCCGGTTGTTTCCGCTGAGCCGCACCAGCGCGAACGCAAATCCTGGCGAAACTTCTCGCGCTCCTCAGGCGTCATCCGCTCCCAGCGCTCGGCCGTTGGCCGCCGCCATTTGGAGTGATCATGGCCATGACCGCCAAAGCCCCCGAAGAGAATCCGGCAGAGAGCCAGCAGTCCGAGAGCCTGCCAAAAGGTGATCAGCCGCACTCCGAACAACACCGGCAGCAGCCAGTTCCACAGATGCATCACCACTTCGCCGCCGACCCAGATGAACAGCGCGAGCGCCAGCGGGGCCGCAGCGAATATCCACTTGTTTCTCTTGATCCACTTGTTTCCCATGTTGGTTCCTCATTTCCTCGTAAACTCGTCGTGAATGTTTTGCAAACGCCGGCGCAGATGAAGCACCGCGTAGCGCTTGCGCGCCAGCAGCGTGTTGACGCCAATGCCTGTCTGCGCCGACAGCTCTTTGAAGCTACGGCCCTCGAACTCATGAGCGATAAAAACTTCGCGCTGCTCGGCAGGCAGTTCGGCAAGCGCGGATTCCAGCTCATCCAGGAGCATGTTGCGCAGGCAGAGCGCTTCCGGTCCGGCATCAGAAGAGGTCAGCAGGTCTTCGATCTCGAGCAGTGCCCCCTCTTCGTCCTCGAACGCGGCGTCGGTAAAACTTACCGGCTTCTTCTTGCGGAAGAGGTCCGTGATGCGATTGCGCGCGACGCGAAAAAGCCAGCCGGTCACGTAGTCGATAGGCATCAGCAGGCGATTGGCTTCCACCAGTTCGTAGAAGACCTCTTGCAAAAGATCTTCGACGTCGGCTTCGTTGGGCACCCGCTTGCGGATGAAATTGCGCAGCCGGGCGCTTTCTTCCGCGATGACTTCGGAGATGTGCAGGTCTTGCTCGATCATCGAGGTGATTCTCAACGTCCCATCCACCCATTTCTGTAGACGAACAGCAGCCGTTTTTATTGTAGAGATTTGAATCCGCGAACGGGAGGGCGTCTCGGGGCTCTGGAAATCTGTTCCCATTCGCAGCCGGTCCGTACTATGATGAACTCCTACGAGGCAAGCAGAACGGCGAGGAGGTCATCATGAGCGAAAATTTGCCGTTGGCGGCGCGCAAGCAGGGCCGCCGTGAATTTCTGAAGGCGGGCGGCGCAATCACCGCCGCATTGCTGGCGCCCTCGGCGCTGGCCGGCACACCCAAGGCGCTGTCCGCGCTTCCCGCATTGCCGTCGAACCCCAGGACGCCCGCGGCCATGCCTACCCGCAACCTGGGCAAGACCGGCTACCGCGTGGGCATCTTCTCGCTGGGCGGCCAGGCCGCGCTGGAGCACCCCAACAACTTCGACGTGGCCGTGCCGATTATCGAACGGGCGCTGGACCTGGGCGTGAACTACATCGACACCTCGTCGATCTACGGCGGGGCGCCGCGCTGGAGCGAGCAGTACGTCGGCAAAGTGATGGCGCGCCGCCGCAACGAAGCCTTTCTGGCCACCAAGACCAGGGAGCGGACGCGCGACGATTCGATGCGCATGATCGAGAAATCGCTCGAACTGCTGCAGACCGACCACGTGGACCTCTGGCAGTTGCACGACGTCGGCACCCTAACCGACGTGAACGCAATCTTCGCCAAAGGTGGCGCGATGGAAGCGCTCATCGAGATGCAGCAGCAGAAGGTGGTGCGCAACCTCGGCATCACCGGCCACTATCGGCCCGATGCGCTGATGGAATGCATCCGGCGCCATCCCTTCGATACGATTCTGATGGCGATGAACGCCGCTGACCCGCACCACTACAGCTTCAACCAGGAGTTGTTGCCGCTGGCGGTCGAGCGGCAGATGGGCATCATTGGAATGAAGATTCCGGGCCGCAGCCGCCTGCTCTCCAGTTGGACGCCGCCGTCGATCGAGGCGCAGAAGCACTCCTGGGAAGGTATGACCATCCAGACCACAACGCCCGGTACGCTCACCATGCGCGAGGCGATGTACTATACCTTGTCGCGTCCGGTGAGCACGGTCATCATCGGCTGCGATTCGATTGCCCAGCTCGATGAGAACGTGCAACTGGCGCGGGAGTTCACGCCATTGAGCGACAACCAGGCGGAGGCGCTGGTGAAGCGCGCCGAGCCGGTCAGCAAGCCCTCGCTCTTCTTCCGCTTCTACGAGCGGGCGTAACCACCTGCGGTGGAGCAGACGGCACCTGCGGTGCGGAAGACGCCGCTTGCGCGGCAAGAGTGACTTTGTGGGTGCGGGTGCCCCAGGTCTGGATTTTCAGACCTGGGATTGCCCACTCTGCATGGCTACCGGAGAAAAGTCACCTGGTTGGTCCACTCCCAGCTTCCGGCCTCATCCTGCACTCTGGCCAAAGCTGTCAACAACTCGCTGGTCTCCGCAGGTGGAATGGTCTTCTCATCCACAAAGATGACCCCGCCATGCAGGCATTCTTCCTCCGACCAGGCTTTGAGAATGGGAGGAATCGTCAGCCGGTTATAGGTGACAAGCGTCAACTCCTGATCGGCGGCTTCGCGCAGGATATCGGATGCATCCTTGCCCACGAAGTTTCCGCCCTCCCACTCCGCCAGCGCGGAGACGGTGATCGCTCCACTGCGGCGGCGCAGGCCGGCGGCCACGCCTGGCGAGATATCTTCATCGAGGAGCAGTTTGAGCATATCAGCGCTTCGCCGGCCTCTTGGGAACGAACTCGACAGCCTGCGGCAGCATCTGTTTCAGAGCCGCAAATTCCGTCTCACTGTTCTCGGTGATCGCTTCGTTGATCTCCTGGGGGTAGGCCTCAGCGTAGTGGACCGCGGCCTGAATCTTCACCAGCGGCCAACCCAGGTGCTTGGCCACGGCAGCGGCGTCACCCTTGTAACTGCGCACCAGTTGCATGATCTCCCACACCGCCAGCGAACTGGCCTGGATGCAGGCTTGCCTTCCCGCCGGAGTATCGCGAAAGTCAATGAAGGCAAACTCAGTGCGGCGTAATCCCTCTTCCACCAGGCGCGCGCTGGCGTCGCTGGGGGTCCATCCATGCCGGTTCGCCATGCGGCGGAGGCGCTTGGCGCTCTCTGTCGGCAGGCGCATACTCACAACCATTGAAGCAGCTTCTTTAGCCATCGTTGCCTCTGTGTGTCGCTTTTGTAAACATTGTAGCGCAGTTTTCCCGGTAACGAATGAAAAATTTCAGCTACCCCAACTGGCTGACCTTCACCTGCAACTTATCGAAGTCCACGGTGCCCAGGCCGCGCGCGGCGGCCATCTCCAAATACGGCATCTGCGCGGGGTCGAGGTTCCAGTAGGCCTTGGCTGCGTAGGCGTCGATGGCGACCGGATCGGTTCCGGCGACGATGGTCTTCTTGAGGGCTACGTCTTCCAGGTTGCCGCCGGTGGGGCCGTTGCGCAGCAGGATGCGGTAGCAGTCCAGCATCGTGAGGGTGGGCAGCATGAAGAAGGCGAGATCGGCGAGGCTCTGATGAATCTGCTGATGCAGGCGGTTGCGCTCGCCGCCCAGGATGCCGTACCAGTTCTTCATACCCAGCGTTGCGCCGGTGAGGACGTGATGCTTGGCGATGGGCAGGTTGAAGATTTTATCGGCTTCGAGGAACGGCGTGAAGATGGGCCAGCTCTTCAGCACCACGCCGCCCACCTCCACTTCGCGGAAGAGCTCGGGATCAGGCAGGATGACCTCGGCGTGCTCGGCGAGCGCGGCGGCCTGAATGCCGGAGCGATGGAAGCAGCGGCGGGCTTCGTTGCAGCTTACATCAGTGACAATGACGCGCTTGGCCCCCGCCTGCCAGCACTGGCGCACCATCTCGGCGACAACGTCGGGATTGGTGTTGGCGGCCTGCTCCGGAGTGCGGTCCCAGGCGATGTTGGGCTTGATGACGACCACGTCCTGGCGGCTGACGAAGCGGCCAATGCCGCCGAGATTTTCGAGCGCCTGAGCCACGAGCGCGTGCGGCTCGCCGTTCTGGACCACGGTGAGATGCGGCCATTGCAAACCCTGAGGATTGGACGCGATGCGATGGTCGCGGCGCGCCTGCTCGGCCTGCGCCGGCTGCGGACGGAAGCTGTGCTTGCTGAGCCAGACGGCCGCGCCCGTAGCAGTTGCCGCCACACCGCCCACGCGCAGCAGTTGCAGCAGAGCCTCGCGGCGCGTGAGGCCTTGCGCGGCGCCTTGCATTTCTTCCGGCTTGCGATCGGTTTCTGCGGCCATGGTGATCCTCCTGGTCATCTTGCGAGGCATCCCACCCTAGGCGCAAAAACAAAAACGCGCCGAGGGTGGGGCACCCAGATTCTTAGACTTCCAGCAAATGAATGCGCTGCGGATCATTCGTGCCCAGATTGTGAGCTTTGTCAGCAGCAGTTACAATGTAACGCGGCGGACGGCCCGCGGCTTCGAGCGTCTCCATGCCCGCTTCGGCGCGCTTGCGTTCGATCATCTGCCATGCGGTTTGATCGACGGCGACGCGATCCTCGCCGACGATGAGCGCATTGGGTTGCCAGAGGCGCTCGGGATGGAA
>PLPA01000272.1:10601-10731 GCA_003159355.1 Acidobacteriaceae bacterium
TTCATCGAGAAGGTGACGCCGGCGCCGCCGTGGTCCTTGAGGATGGGAAGATTGAGCACCATCGCGCACTCGCGGGTGAGAATTTTGGAGAGCTTGATCTGCGCGACGCCCCAGGATTCCTGCTGCTCCT
>PLPA01000011.1 GCA_003159355.1 Acidobacteriaceae bacterium
CGATCTGCGCCGGCACATCGAGGAAAAGCAGGCCGCAACGGGGTTCGTCTTTCTGGCGATTGTACCGGCCGCGACCGGTTTGGCCGAGGGCTGGGCCAGCTATATGAGGATGGAGCCGGCCCACGGAGTCGTCGAGGTTGGTTACGTCCTCTTTGCGCCCTCCCTGCAGCGCACCGCCGCCGCCACCGAGGCCATGTTCCTGATGGCCAGCCATGTCTTCGACCAGTTGGGCTACCGCCGCTACGAGTGGAAGTGCAATGCGGAGAACCTGCCCTCGCGCCGCGCGGCAGAACGTCTGGGGTTTACCTTCGAGGGCATCTTCCGCCAGCACATGATTCTCAAAGGCCGCAACCGGGACACGGCCTGGTTCTCCATGCTCGACCGCGAGTGGCCCGCCCGCAAGCAAGCCTTTGAAGCCTGGCTGGACCCGCAGAACTTCGATGACGAGGACTGGCAGCGGCGGAGTCTGGAGCAGTTCAGAACTGCGAGGCCTTAGCTCCAATCGCTACTGGCCGGCCTCTTCCCTCAATTCCCTGCCGCGCCCGGAGCTTTGACCAGCACTAACTGCTGCTGGTCGTTGGCGGCGATCTTCTGGTAATAGTCGCGCAGGGCCGGGTACTCCCTGGCTTCGAGCAGCACAAAGGCGCGCTGGAAGGTGTGCCGGATGTCGATGGATCCCGCGCCGGGAGCCGTCTTCACCACCAGGGCCGCGTGCCCTTCCCAGGGCAACTGCGCCGGCGTGGGAGCGCTCTCAACGGTGAATCCGGCCGGCAGGTGGTAGACCGCGTCGTCGATCACCTGCTCGGCGTAGTGCAGATCGACGGCGGCCTCGCGTTTCTCCTCGGCGACGAACTGGGGATGCGCGCCGATGGAAAAGAAGAAGCCGGGCAGCAGCAGGCGCTTGCCGGTGGAGCTGCCAACCTGTCCGGAGACCTTGGTGGAAACGCTAAGATAACCCTCCGCGGTCTCCAGCCCCTGAATCTTGTCCACCTCTCCTGTAATTCCTTGCGGCAGCAGATTGGGCAGGGATTCGTTGAGCTGCTTCTTGACCTCCTCCGGGCCGGAGGTGAGGTTGAGCTGGCGCCAATGGAGCGCGGCTGGGCCATTCATCAGAATTTTGACTGTGCCGGTGATTCCGCCCTGCGCATCGACAATCAGGTCGGCGGCGTGCGCGGTAATGGCGTCTTTGGTGGCGTTGGGCGGCATGTAGACCGGCGCCTTGGCGTTCTGCTGAATGCCGCCTGTCATCATATGCGTCCACTGCAACTGGCCGAAGGGGCAGAGCTTCTCGCCGGGATCGAGATAAATGTCCTTGCCGTCGATGTGCAGCACCACCAGCAGCGAATCGAGTTGTTGAAGAGAGAGAAAGGAGCGGTCGAAGATGCGTCTGTTGCGGTCGGCCACCTGAAGCCCGTCTGCATTGAGTCCCGCGGCGCGCGCCAGGGCCAGGTAGAGCGCGGCAATGTCGTTGCCCGAGCCGCTCTTCTCGTTCCACACGTCCTGCGCCTTCTTCGCCTCTTTCTTGAGATGCAACTGCTTGCGCTCTTCTTCGGTCTTGGCGCGCGAGAAGTCCGTATTGTCCAAGGCGTGCACCGCATCGTAGAGCTTGCGCGCCTTGGCCTCGGGCGTTGCCGCTGCGGCAGTAATCTGATTGGCCGCATCCTTAATTGCATTGCTCTGGCCGGCAAATTCATTCAACTGTTTTGACCAGCGCTGAATCTCATTCTGCCAAAAGACATCCGGAGAGTTATAGATCGACCAATAGAAGTGCACGCTATAACGCATCACCTCATCCGGCGGAGCATCAGCCTCATGAACGAAAGCGGGCACATCCTGGATGTCCAGCGTGAAGTCGCCCTTGGGACTGCGCGTCGCCGTGGCTCTCGCAGGCAGGCGCTGCACGGTTAACAAGTAGCTTGCAATTTCCCCATTGATGGTATGTGTAATCCCTCCGCCGCCAGGACCGGTTTCCAGATCGGAGTAAGGGTTCCAATAGAAGTGCTCCTTGTGGGCGTAGATCGGCTGCTGCACCTCCCATTCGGGAGTTGTGCCGGCCAGCATACCGGAGATGACATCCTCATCTTCCGACAAGACGCCGGTGACTTTTCCGCCGGTGATGGGAAGGCTCCACTTGTACTCCAGGATGCTGCCCACCTCGACGCTGGGCAGATTGAAGACAGCGGCGTGTACATGGTTGTTGTGACTCTTGAAGACCAGCAGGTCGGAGGCTTTGCCGGCCAGGGGAATCACAGTGCCGTCGGCATGAATGGTGCGGCCCTCGATGATGGGCGGATCCATATATCCGGGGATGTAGGGAACTTCGACCGTAGCCCACTCCTTGCCCTTCTCGGTGAGCACCTTGATGCGTGCGTATTCACCGACGTAATGGGTGCGGTTGTCGGCCTCCTCCTGGCGATAGAGAAAGACCGCCGGAGCGCCCGGCGCCTTGGGGTCCGAGGTCATCTGCAGCTCTTCTTTGGTGGGTTGCTGAAACTTCTGCGCCGCGCACGCCGGCAGTAAAGACAAGGCCGCCAGCATCAGAGCCGCGCCTGCACAAAGGTGAATACGCATGAAATCCATCCACATCCGCGCGGATTTCCGCGCAAGTTCCCGGAACAGATTGAGCTGCAAAAAGAATATTGATGTCGCCAGCCATCATAGCACCCAAGCAGCCTTTCCTGGCCAGCGCAAAACAAAGCGGCCCCACGCGAGAGTGCGCGGGGCCGCTGAGTCGTTTCAGTTGTCCGCCAGTCAGCAGCGGTTACCAGACAGGAATCAGTTGCCTTCCTTGGTCTCAATCCTCATGCCATAGAACGATTTGTGCACGAAGAACGCCGACACCAGGAAGAAGGCGACTGCCAGGATGTGTGTGAGCAGCGGATTCTCCGCACTGAGCGTCACGGCAAGCTCGACTGCAAGCAATCCGAACAAAGTCGTGAACTTGATAATCGGGTTCATTGCCACCGACGAGGTGTCTTTGAATGGATCGCCAACGGTGTCTCCGATCACGGTTGC
>PLPA01000153.1:0-3286 GCA_003159355.1 Acidobacteriaceae bacterium
GGTTTCTGGAGATGACCGACGATGGAAAGACCAAGGATCTGCGCCAACTGTTCCGCGGTTTCGCGGATGTGTTTGCCCACGCCGCTCATCAGGACGATGCCGGCCTTACACTTCTGTTCGCCGAGTATCCTGAGCAACTCAACGCCATCCATCTCCGGCATCAAAAGGTCGAGCAGTATGAGGGTGGTATCGGGTTTAAGCGACTCCAGGAAGGCCTTTGCATTGGTCGTCGTGGTGCAATCGAATCCCATGGCCTGCGCCGCTTCAGAGACGAACTCACCAATATCTTCGTCATCGTCGATTACGAGGATACTCTGGCTAGGCTTCATTCTTCCTCCACTCGCTGTTGGCCGACACGCCGGCAACTACCGGTCGGATCGGGAAAGTTCTCATTTCTCCGGTGTGGCATAGCTGCTCTCCATGACGCTGTGAACGATGGCGGCGAATTCGGCTCGTTGATAAGGCTTGCGCAGCAGTGGACCTTCAACCAGCGGCATGCTCTTCTCTGCCAGCGCCTCCGCCGGAAATCCGGAGGAATAAACGATCTTGAGGTTGGGGCGCAAAGCACGAGCCCTTTGCACAAGTTCCACTCCATTCATTCCACCCGGCATGACGATATCCGTCACCATCAGATCAATCTCGTCATGCTGTGCAAGCATCTCCAGCGCGCCGGCGCCGTCTTTGGCTTCAAAGGTTGCAAAGCCCATCTCCGAGAGATATGCGAGGGCTACCTCGATGAGGTCCTCTTCGTCGTCCACCACCAGCACTGTGCCGCCCATTTTTGCGTTGAGAGGCTTCGGCGCATCCGCTGGAACAGGCTGCGAGAGATCGGCTGCAAGGGGTAGATAAAACGACACCGTGGTTCCCTGCCCAAGTTCGCTGTAGGCGCGGACGGCGCCTCCAGACTGCTTTACGAAGCCGTAAACCATGGCCAGGCCCAGGCCCGTACCCTTGTTGCGCGGTTTTGTGGTAAAGAAGGGCTCAAAGGCTCGCTCCAGGGTTTCTCGCGACATGCCGTGCCCGGTATCCGTGACCGATACACAAACGTAACTGCCTGCTTTTACTTCGCCAGCCTGAACTGTTGGATGGCTTTCTTCAAGGTTCTGCACGTGTGAGGAGATGATAATGGAGCCGCCCTTGGGCATCGCATCGCGCGCATTGACCACCAGATTGAGCAGCGCACTTTCCAAGCCCGCGGGATCGACGAACAGAGGCGGCACGGACGTATCGACATGTGTCGTGATCTTGATATCCGCGCCAAGCGCGCGGCCGGCCAGTTCGATCATGTTCTGAATCGAATCTCTCAGCAACACCACCGACGGTTTCAGTTCCTCGTTGCTGGAGAACACCAACAGGCGCCGCGTGATGTCCGCGCCGCGCGCGGCGGCCTTTTGCGCCGTCTGCACTCGTTTAACGGCCACATCGTTGTCGGCGACCAGGCGGTCGAGCAGATCGAGATTTCCAATGATTACACCGAGCAGATTGTTGAAATCGTGAGCGATTCCACCCGTCAATTGGCCGATCGCTTCCATCTTCTGGCTCTGGTGCAACTGGCGCGCCAATTGCTTTCTCTCGCTGATGTCGCGGATCGCCGCCGTCACCAGGATTCCCTCGGCGCTCTCCAGCGGGCTGAGCATGATCTCGATGGGAAACGCCGTTCCATCTTTGCGCCGCCCGAGGAGTTCAATCCCTGTGCCGATCTGCTGCGCCAGCGCCTCGGCGGTGGTGCGAAGAGCATCGGCGATCAGCCGCTCCGCAAAGCCTTCCGGAATAATGTTTGTGACCTTCTGGCCCAGCAGTTCATCGCGGCGGTATCCGAACTGCTTCTCCGCCTGAACATTCAGCAGGACGATCTCCCCGCCCCGGTTCACCACCACCATTCCGTCCGGAGCCGCCTCCAGAAGTCCGCGGTATCTGGCCTCCATCTGCGCCAGATGCTTCTCCGCGTCCTTGCGCACGGTGATATCGCGGATGGCCGCCGTCACCAGGATTCCCTCGGCGCTCTCCAGCGGACTCAGCATGATTTCGATAGGGAATTCGCTGCTATCCTTCCGCAGCCCGTTGAGTTCGATCCCGGTGCCGATCTGCTGCGCGAGAGCTTCGGCTGCTGTCCGAGTTCCGTCGGCGATCAACCGCTCCGCAAAACCTTTCGGAATGATGTTGGTGACCTTCTGGCCCAGCAGTTCATCGCGGCGGTATCCGAACTGCTTCTCCGCCTGGGCATTCAACAGGACAATCTCCCCGTCCTGGTTCACCACAACCATTCCATCCGGAGCCGCCTCCATCAGCCCGCGGTACTTCGCCTCCGACTCCTCATTCTCGGTCAGTATCTTCCGCTTCAAGAAGGATTTCATCTTTGCTTCACCTGATTCTCGCTCGGGTGGATCTTCAATCTTCTTATTGCGAAGAGGATGGAAGGGATGGCCAAAACGCATCAGTACCCTGAATCGTTAAACTCACATAGTACATCGGTAACACGCGGATGGGAGATGGCTCTGACTCATTTTGCTCAGAACGCCTCAGAACGCATCAGAACAGACATAAATTGATTGGCATTCCTGACTCACGGCCCGGATCATTCGCGCAGGAGGCGGTTCAGGCGCCCGGTGTTCGGCGGGCTTGACGCGGCTCCCCTGCTAACCTAAACTCACAGGGGTTTGGCCTAGTGGGCCGCTGCCCGCGAAACGGCCGTTTGGCCAACGGAAATGGAGAGGTCTATGACAACGATATCGCTGGAGCAGGAGATCAATCCCTGGGAGGCCCAGGAAGCACGATTTGACTTTGCGGCGCGCAAGCTGAACCTGGAAGAGGGTTTGTGGAAGATGCTACGCATGCCGGCGCGCGAGATCATCGTGCACTTTCCGGTGGCCATGGACGACGGGCACATTGAGATTTTCACCGGCTTCCGGGTGCAGCACTCGATTGCCCGCGGACCCGGCAAGGGCGGCCTTCGCTACGCGCCCGACGTGACGCTGGACGAGGTGCGCGCCCTGGCCAGCTGGATGACTTGGAAGTGCGCGGTGGTCAACATTCCCTTCGGCGGCGCCAAGGGCGGGGTGATTTGCGACCCTAAAAAGATGAGCCAGGGAGAGCTGGAGCGCATGACGCGCCGCTACACCTCGGAGTTGATCGACTCCATCGGGCCGGAGAAGGACGTTCTGGCGCCCGACATGAATACCAACGACCAGACCATGGCATGGATCATGGACACCTACTCGATGCACATGGGGCACACGGTGACCAGCGTGGTGACCGGCAAGCCGTTGAACATCGGCGGCTCGCGCGG
>PLPA01000153.1:3297-18577 GCA_003159355.1 Acidobacteriaceae bacterium
GGCATCGCCGAGAAGGATGGCGGCCTGCTGAACCCCAACGGCATCGAGATTCACCAGTTACTGGAGTACAAGCGGCGCAACAACACCCTTTTGGGCTTCCGCAACGCCGAGGCCGTGCCCAGCGAGGAGCTGCTGGTCACAGAATGCGAGATTCTGATTCCCGCGGCCAGCGAGAATGTGATCACCAGCCGCAACGCCGATCAGATCAAGGCGCGCGTGATTGTGGAGGGCGCCAACGGACCGACGACCGCCGTGGCCGACGATATTCTGGCCGAGAAGCGCATCTTCATCATGCCCGACATTCTGGCCAACGCCGGCGGCGTAACGGCGAGTTACTTTGAGTGGGTGCAGGACCGGCAGGGCTACTTCTGGAAAGAAGCCGTCGTCAACGAGCAGATGGAAGCCATCCTGCGCGACAGCTTCGAAGATGTGATCCGCTACGCCGAGGCGCACAACGTGAACAACCGCATCGCCGCTTATATGCTGGCCATCGATCGCGTGGCCAGCACCATCCGGCAGCGGGGCATTTACGCATAATGCAGCGGGGCGGCGGCTGGACGAAATTCCAAGCGCTTCGCTGCTGATGAACTAAGCTGGTTGAGCTTCGAGGGTTCCCACCCTTTCGCCAGAAAAAAGGCGAAAGGATGGGGCACGGAGATTTTTGGCCGGGTCATAGGTTTACTAGCCCATATGCGCCTTTTGCTGGGCAAGGCGGCTGATGGCGTCGCTCTGCTTGACCATCTCCATCACCGAGAATCCCTTTTCCGCGATGGCTCCGGTGGGGCAGGCCTGCACGCACTTGCCGCAACTGGTGCAGCTCGACGCATGGCCCCAGTCGTCCTTGAGGTCGCTGACGATGCGCGAGTAAATGCCGCGCGAGGCCACCTCCCAGACGTGCGCGCCCTCCACCTCCGCGCAGACCCGCACGCAGCGCGTGCAGAGGATGCAGCGATTCTGATCGAGAACGTAGCGGGGGTGGGTCATGTCCACCGGCAGGCGCGGATTGTTGTAGGAATAGCGCACGTGGGTGATGCCAAGCTCGCGCGCCATCGCCTGCAGTTCGCAGTGGCCGTTGGAGACGCAGGCCGCGCAGATGTGATTGCGCTCAACCAGTAGCAGCTCGACGGCCATCTTGCGGTATTGCGTCAGCTTGCCCGAGGCGGTCTTGATGGACATGCCCTCCTGCATGGGCGTGGTGCAGGCGGGCAGCAGGCGGTCAGTGCCGGCCAGCTCGACCATGCAGACGCGGCATGCGCCCACCGCGGAGAGGCCCTTCAGGTAGCAGAGCGTCGGAATCTTTTTTCCGTTGGCGTTGGCCGCCTCCAGAATGGTCTGGCCCTCGCGGGCGGTCACCAGTTCGCCATCAATTCGGACGGAAATCGTTTTAGCCGGCATAGCGGATTCCCTTTCTAATTCCCTGGGTCTTATTGATTCGGCCCATCTAAATTGTTTGGCCTCCCACCCTTGCGCCAGAAAAAAAGCGCAAGGATGGGGTACGGAAATCTCTCCGTTAGTTGGCCCCCACGGTGGCGCGCAGATCGCAACGCAGGCAGCGGCGGCACTCTTCCAGCGCCTCCTGGGCGGTGAGGCCGTCCACCACTTCCTGCTGCGAGCGAACACGGAGCGCGGCCGGCACATCGTGACCCACGTGGCGGCGGCTGAGGCTCGGCTCACCGGGCGCGGTGCGGCTGTACTCAAAGTCGGGAAAGATCCGCTCCCAGCGCGCTTCGCCCATGAGACGCTCGTCCATCTTCTGCGCCGCCTGCTTGCCGCAGCTCATCGCATTCGAGACGTTGGATGCGCCGGTGATCACGTCGCCGCCGGCATAGAAGTTGGGGCGGCTGGTCTCGTAAGTGAAGCGATCCACAACGATCATTCCCTCCTCCGTGAGCGCCAATCCAGAGGCCTTGCAGAAGTCCTGATCGAATGTCTCACCCACGGCCAGGATGACGCTGTCGCACTCGTAGCGCTGCACCTCGTCGGTGGGCACCGGCCTTCTGCGCCCGGATTTGTCGTATTCGCCGAGGCGGGTTTTCACGATTTCGATGGCCTTCACGTGGCCCTCGGCATCGCCCATAATGCGGTGCGGCGCGGCGAGGAAGACAAAGCGCACGCCCTCGTCCTCGGCGGCCTGAATCTCCTCGTCAATGGCGGGCATGTCCTTGCGCTCGCGGCGATAGAGGATGGTGGCTTGCGCGCCCATGCGCATCACCGTGCGCGCCGAATCGATGGCCGCGTTGCCGCCGCCGATGATCGCGACTCGCGCCCCCATTGTAACTTTTTCCTGACGCGCGACGGATTCGAGGAAGGGAAGCGCGGGATGCACGTTTTGCAACTCCGTGCCGGGCAGATAGAGCCNNTGGCTGGCCAGCTCGTTCAGCGGCACGTCAAAGCCGATGCGCGTATTGAAGACCATCTTCACGCCGACGCCTTCGATCATGTCCAGCTCGCGACGGAGGACGGACTTGGGCAGCCGGTACTCGGGAATAGCGAAGCGCAACATTCCGCCCGCCTCGCCGCGCTCCTCGAAGATGGTCACATCGTGGCCGAGCATGGCCAGATAAAACGCGGCTGTCAGGCCGGTCGGCCCGCTGCCGGCCACGGCCACCTTGCGGCCGGAATAGGGAAGCTGGCGGGCGCGAATCCGCTGGAGCATGGGCTCAAAGAGATCGGACTGATAGATGGCGTCGGCCAGGAAGCGATGCACCTCGCGCATATTCACCACCTCGTCGAAGGACTGGCGGCGGCAGCGATTGTCACAAGGATGCTGGCAGACGCGGCCCGTGGAGGCGGGCAGCGGATTGTCGAGGATCACCGACTCGAAGGCGTCTTCGAGGCGGCCCTCCTGATAAAGCTCGAGGAAACGGGGAATGTTCATGCGCAGCGGGCAACTGTTCTCGCAGGGCGAGAGGGCGAGTTCCTGACAGACGCCGGCGCGGCAGCGATGCGCGACGATGTGGTCCTCGTACTCATCGCGGAAGTGGCGGATGGTGGTGAGCACGGGATTGGGCGCGGATTGGCCGAGACCGCAGAGGGAAGTCTCGCGAATCATCCGGCCCAGCTCGTCGAGCAGGGTCATCTGCTGGCGCGTGCCGCTGCCGTCGGTAATCGAATTGAGGATGCGCAGCGCTTTGTTGAGGCCGACCCTGCACGGCACGCACTTGCCGCAGGATTCGGAGTGAGTGAACTCGACAAAGTAGCGGGCGACATCGACCATGCAGTTGTCTTCATCGAGGACGACCATTCCGCCGGAGCCCATGATGGAGCCGAGCTGCGCCAGGCTCTCGTAGTCCACGGGAGTGTCGAACATTTCGACGGGGATGCAGCCGCCGCTGGGCCCGCCGGTCTGCACGGCCTTGATGTGACGGCCGTTCACCGCGCCCTCGCCGATGTCGTAGATGTAGGTCTTGAGGGGAGTGCCCAAAGGCATCTCCACCAGGCCGGTGTTCTGGATCTTGCCCACCAGGGAGATGACCTTGGTCCCAGGGCTTTTCACGCTGCCGTTTTCGGCGAACCATGCGGGACCGCGGGTGATGATGGGCGCAACGTTGTACCAGGTCTCGACGTTGTTGATGTTGGTGGGCTTGCCATACAGGCCCTTCTGCGCGGGGAAGGGCGGACGGGGATGCGGGCGTCCGGCATGGCCTTCGAGCGAGGCGATGAGGGCCGTCTCTTCGCCGCAGACGAAAGCGCCCGCGCCCTGCACCAGCTCGATGTTGAAGTTGAAGCCGCGGTTNNTGAGCCGCTGCACCGCCAGCGGATACTCGGCGCGGACGTAGACGATGCCCTCGGTTGCACCCATGGCGTAAGCGCCGATGATCATGCCCTCGAGCAGCGAATGAGGGTCGCCCTCGATCTCGTTGCGGTTCATGTAAGCGCCGGGGTCGCCCTCGTCGGCGTTGCAGATGATGTACTTGGTGTCGGCCTTGGCTTTGGCCAGGAAATCCCATTTGTTGCCGGTGAGGAAGCCCGCGCCGCCGCGACCGCGCAGCCGAGCGGCCTTGATCTGCTCGATTACATTGTCGGCGCGCCCGTCGATCAGCACTTTGTAAAGCGCCTGATAGCCGCCCACCGCGATGTACTCCTCGATGTCGGAGGAGCTGATGAGCCCGCAGTTGCGCAGCACAATCTTCTTTTGCCCCTTGAAGAAGGGGATCGTTGTCCAGGAGGGAATCAGCGGGTAACCCTGGCCGTAGCGCAGATGAGCGGTGATGTGATCCCACTCCTCGATCTTGCAATAGACCAGATCGGCGGGCATGACGCCGGTGGAGACGGCTTCCAGGATGCGCGCGGCGTCGTTGGCCTGCACGCGATGAAGCATCACCAGCGGGTTTCCCGGCAGGCGGATGCTGACCATCGGCTCCTGAAAGCAGGAGCCGAAGCAGCCCACGCCGGCCAGCATCACCTCCAGGCCGCTGCGATCGATGGCCTCATTCAGGGCGTGATAGACCTCTTCCGCGCCATTGCCGCGGCCGCAGGTTCCCATGCCCACCGTGAGGCGCGGCGTGGACGGCATCAGCTTGGCAAGCCCGGCTTCGCGCACCGCGTTGAAGGCGCCTATATCCTGAATTCGCGGCATTCTATCCTCCCCTTTTTATCGCTGTTATTGATCCGGTCCAAATAGTTTGAGGTTTCCCACCCTTTCGCAAAGAACGCGAAAGGATGGGGCACGGAGATCCTAGTGCTGATGGGCCGGCTGATTGAGAGCCTTCACTTCCCGTTGCAGCGTGCGCTCATTCACGTGGCTGAGGATGTGGTGATTCACCTCGACGACCGGGGCCAGAGCGCACTGGCCAAAGCAGGCGACGGTGCGCACCGTGAAGCGCTGGTCGGGCGTGGTGAGCGCCATTTTGTCGGCCTCGTTGGTGTCGCTGGCTTCTTGCCCGCTCAGCCCCAGATCGAGGCAGAGCTTCTCCAGCAGATCGCGCGAGCCGCGGGTGTGGCAGGCCGTGCCGCGGCAGACGCAGATCACGTTATCGCCCTGCGGGTCGAGGTTGAAGAGCGCGAAGAAGGTTGCGGCGCTGTAGACCGTGGAGGGAGGAATGCCGGTTTCCTCTGCGATGTAGCGCAAGGAGTCCATGGAAAGGAATTTATGGGCGTTGGCGGCCTGAACCCCCGCCAGGATTCCCAGCAGCGCTCCGGGGCGGCTGTCCTGCTCATGAATCGCCTGGTCGATCAGCAGCCTCTCGTGAGCATTCAGCACTTCATGGGCGACACTCTGCATAATGCCTCCGCTTATTCATGGATTTGAAGACGATGATGACGGGACGCAACGCGCCCTGCGCCGTCGGAAAAACAGCACACACTTGCCGCGCACACACTGTGAGGGGGCGAAATGGAGAGGGCGACATGGGCCAGACCCTGCTCACTTCTGGACCATCTTCCAGGGGCGTGGAAGGAGAAAGTAAAAGAGCGCTCGCCTATGAAGTCCTTTTGCCCGGCAATGAGGACTCTGCGCTCGCCGGCGCATTCCGCAGCGACTTTCACCCCGGAGACCGTCCGCTAGGGATAATGACAATCCGAGGGCATAATTGGATGTGCCTTGCGTCACATCGNNACAGCCGGCCAGGAGGCCGGCGCTACCTGTTCCATGTGCGCGGAGGCCAGAGCGGATCGTCTGGACCGGCCTCGGGTTCAGACGGCGGTTCGTTCTCCGGCTCGAATGGCTCCGGCTCTGCTGGCTCCGGATGCGCGGTGGGCAAAGGCTGCTCTGCTGCTTCCGTCTCGGGTTCAGCCGCGAATTCGGTAGCGGATTTGGCTTTGAATTCGATCTTCAGCGGCGGCGGTTCCCACGGCACGGTGAACGCAGACCGCGGCACAACAGACTGCACGGATTCAGGCCCGGCTTCGGCGGCGGTGCTGGCTGCAAATGCTGCCTCCGGCGTCGCCGGCTCCCACGGCTCAGCGGACGATGGCCGCGCATCACGGAGACCGAGAATGCTCGTCTCGGCGAAGGGTGCGGGCTTCCGCGCGAAGATCGACGCGATGGAATCCACCAGGGTTTTCGCTCCAGAGGGAAGATTCTCTGGGGGTTCGCTTTCTACTTCCGCTTGTTCTGTTTGATCCGCTGCGGGTTCAACGGCGGCTTCCGGTTCGTCCGCCGTCCGTTCGAGTTCATCCTCGGTTTCGGGGATGGGTTCAGCGGCGACTTCGATCTCCGGCTCGGCTGGCTCCGGCTCTTCGATTGACTCAGGCTGCTCTGCGGGCACAGGCGTTTCTTCCGCTATCGGCTCGGGCTCGGAAACGGATTCAGCCTCTAATTCGACAGCGGGTTCTACTGCGACTGGCTCAATCTCCGACTCTATCGGCTCAGGCTCCTCGGAAGGCAAAGGCTGCGGCTCCGTGGCCACTTCAGTTTCATCGGTGGGTTCAAGAGCTGCTTCGATCTTCGGCTCGGCTGGCTCTGGCTCTTCTATTGACTCAGGCTGCTCAGCGGGCACAGCCGTCGCTTCTGCAATTGGCTCGGGTTCAGAAACGGATGCAGCCTCGGATTCGGCAGCGGGTTCATCAGCCGCTTCAATCTCCGGCTGGGCTGGCTCCGGCTCTTCGGTAGAATCAATCTGCTCAGCGGGTTCATGCGTCGCTTCTGCGATCGGCTCGGTCTCGGAAATGGATTCAGCCTCAGATTCGGGAACGAGTTCTACAGCGGCTTCGATCTCCGGCTCGGCTGGCTCCGGCTCCTCGGTGGAATCAAACTGCTCAGCGGGCACAGGCGTTGCTTCCGCTATAGGCTCAGGGTCAGAAATGGATTCAGTTTCGGATTCGGCAGCGGGTTCAACGGCGGCTTCAGCCTCAGCGGCAGCCGGAGTCTGCAGCAGATCCACGCGATAGCCGGCTGCCTCGGCGGTCGCCAGGGCCTCATTGAGGCTCTTGCTCATCGCGCGAACCTCCGCGCGGTTGGACGCCACGCGGCCGGGGGCGCTCTCGCCCGCCAGACGCAGCAGCGACGGCATCAGCAGCCACCAGAGCAGCTCCTCGTAGCGCTCACGCACCAGGTAGTCGTGCCCCTCCGCCGGATGAACGCCGCAGAGCCAGCGCACATCCGGGTCCTGCCAGAGGGCGGGCCACAGAACCGGCGCAGACGCAGGAACCTCTCCCTCAGGGGCTAAAGCCCGCGTTTCTTGCGCTTCCTTGATGTACGGGCTAAAGCCCGTACCCTTCACATCAGCCGCCAGACCCTCTCCTATCGAAGCTGCGGGAAGACTCAGAATTTCGGGTGAAACTGGCGAAATGCGTTTCTCCGGGGCTAAAGCCCCCGTTGTTTCTATCGGCTTTACACGGGGGTTGAAACCCCCGTCTCCCTCCGAAGTGAGTGTTTCTTCGCGGTTAGAATCGTCCGTATCCTTCTCAGGAGCATATATTTCAGGCTTGCCCTCAAGGGCGGATTTTTCCGCTTTGCCGACGCCGGCTCCGATGAGCAAGCCAACCTTGACGCGAGCGGTGACGCGCCACGCTTCCTCGCCCTCGAATCCCAGCGCGGCGAAAAGCTGGGCGAATGGCTCGCGCAGGCGCAGGCGGTCAAAGAGTTCCAGCGCCAGGCGCTCTGAATTTTCCGCGTCGATGGATTCAGCCAGCAGCTCCAGCACGCACCAGCCGAGCACCGGACCCCACATCGCCGTCGCGGTCAACTGCGGGCTGGGGCTGGGCAGCATACGGCGAGCGGCCGCGGTCCACGGGGCAGGGAAGAGCGCTTCGATGACGGGAATGCGCATGGCCGCGCGCAACCGCTCGCGGAAGGCCACGCGCAGCAGGCTGGGATTTGTTGGCGAAACGGCGCTGCCGCCGGCAAGCGCAAGATAAGACTTCTGCGCCTGGCGCAGGAAGCTCTCGCAGCGCGTCCAGGCGGTTTCGAAGAACTTCGTGCGCTCGGCCTCGAGCGCGGGATTGACTCCGCCCACCAGAGTGCGCGGATGCTCGGCCAGATCGGCGAATTGGCGCACTAATGCCGGTTCCAGCAGCAGGCGCAACGCATCGTGCGCCGGTTCCAGCTCCAGATGCACCAGCGCGTCTTCCAGGCTGACGACACCGCGGCCATTGAGCTGGTCGCTGAGCCGGTCCCATGGTTGCTCGGCGGTCGAGTATAGTTCGCGCCAATCGAGAAATACATGGCACTGGTAAGCGCCGAGATCGAGAGTCAATCCGCGATCCGACAAATCGTTTGCCCGGCGCAGGTATTCGAGACCGGTCAGCGAGTCGCGCCACGCGAAAACAGCGCCGGAGTTGTCGCTCAGGCACAGCCCCTCGCGGATTCGTTGCTGGCGCAGTTGGTTGGCGCCCTTGTCGGCGTAGGCTGCGGAATAATCAATCGTGCCGTGGGTCTGGCCGTAGCGATTGTTATAGACCACCAGGGCGCGCTCGTCGCCTCTGCGGTTGGAGTAGGCAAAGACGTTTTCGTCCACCTTGCCATTGTCCGTGAAGAAGTCGTAGAGCAGAAAGTTGCTGCTCTCGGCAAAGAGCCGGCGGCGCTTGAGCAGCGGGGCAATCTCGCGTTCATGGCGCTCGACCATCCAGGGATCGGCGTTCTCGTCGTAGCGCGGGCGCTGGTACTCCATGCCGTACTTCTCGGTGAAGCCCTCGATTTGGCCGTGGCCGAACATGGGCAGGCCGGGCAGCGTGGCCATCATCGTCGCCACGCCGAAACATTTGTCGCCCTTGCCGAATTGATCGATGGCGGTGCGCTCGTCGGGATTGCTCATGAAGTTCACGTAGCGCTTCATGATGTCCGGATCGAACTCCAGCGTGTTCTTGATGACCGAACGGTACTTGGCGTTGTCCTCGTCGCGCAGCATCACCATGAAGGCGCTGTTGTAGACGCGATGCATGCCCAGCGTGCGNNGCCACGCGATCCACCACCTCGCGCCAAAACTCATGCGGCATCGCCTGATTGAATTCGGCGTGGCT
This sequence comes from Acidobacteriaceae bacterium, assembly GCA_003159355.1. Lineage (GTDB taxonomy): Bacteria > Acidobacteriota > Terriglobia > Terriglobales > Acidobacteriaceae > Telmatobacter. The sequence continues at coordinate 12,199 of PLPA01000153.1, forward strand.
CATGCCGTACTCGGCGCGCGAAGGAATGGCGCCGCTTGTTCCCGGTCCAGGGAACCACAGCCGGTGAAAGTGCCGCTTGGCCAGCGTCATCGCCGCGTCAAAGCGAATCACCGGAAAGAGGCGCGCCACGTGCAGAATCGTCTGGATCACCTGCTCGCGGACGGCTGGATTCAGGTAGTCGAGCTGCGCCGTGTCGTTCCAGGGAAAGCTGGTGCCGTCGTTGCCGTGATAGATGTAGCGTGTCTCGCCGCTTTGCAGGTCGCGGCGGCGGAAGACCACCGCGGCGTCCGACTCATCATAGTAATGGTCCTCGATCTTGATCTCCACGCGCGCGTCACGCGAGAGGTCGGGGCCGTTGAAGCTGTAAACCGGGTAGGGCGGCTCCGGGCGCGAGATGAACCAGTCAGGGTGCTCGATTACCCACGGCGAATCGATGCCCATGTGGTTGGGAACCATGTCGCTGGCCAGCCGGATGCCGTGCCGGTAAGCGCGGTCGCGCAGATTCGTGTAAGCCGCTTCGCCGCCCAGATCCTCGGCAATTGTGTAGTCAAAAAGCGAATAGGCCGAGGCCACCGCATCCGCATTGCCGCAGAGCAGCTTGATCGTCTTGGAGGCGCGGCTGCGCTCCCAGACGCCGATCAGCCACAGCGAATTCAGCCCGCGCGCGGCGAGCGTGGCGAGTTCCTCGTCGGGAATCTCGTCGAGGCGTGTAATCGCGCGCCCATACTGCCGGCTCATCTGCGCCAGCCACACGTAGGTGCTCTTGGCGATCAGCACGACGGTCGGCATCCAGGCGGTGTCAGCCGAGAACTTCTCGTATTCATGCGCCGGATCGCCAAAGACGGGAACATCGGCGGTGCTGACTACGTCCCGCCACTGCTTTTGGCCGCTTTCGCGATGGCGCCGGGAGGCTTCGCGGGCCTGCACGGCGGGCGGGTTGAACTGCATCCAGATGGCCAGCTCTTCCTCATGCAGAATTTCGCCGGCGATCAGCAGGTAATGATCCAGGCTATCGCCCAGCATCGGCTTCCACAGCTTGCGAATCAGCGCCAGTTGCTCGCTGAGAGAACGCGGCGCGCCCACCGCCGGCGCTCGCAGCAGATCCAGCAGGCTCATCGGCTTGGCGCCGGGAAGCGGAATCAGCGGGCGCGTGGCAAAATATTCGGGAAAATGCCGCGTCACCTGGCGATACACCGTCTTCTCGGCCAGCGTTTTTTCCTGGAAAAGCTCCTCGAAGGGCTGAAAGGCTTCATTGCGATTGGCGGTCCACAGCAGCAGCAGCTCTTCCAGCGCAACGGCCCAGTGTGACGCGCCCTCCGTCTCGCCGGAAAGCCACTGACGCGGCGTCATCTGGCCGCAGATCACCGAAGCGCCGGGAAACTCCTCGACGAAGGCCAGCAGCATCCGGCCCAGCGGCTCGGCGCCCACAATGCCGGAAAACCACTCCAGCGCTTGGCTCATGACCGCCGGGTCGAACCGCTCGCGGTAGCGCGCCATCAGCACGTGGCTGGCTTCGTCGATCAGGCCCATGGCATAGAGCTGGCCGGCATGAACCGCCTGCTCGGGATGCTTTTCAACGTCGCGTACCTTATTGATACGATAGGCAAATTCGCGGCACGCGGCCACATTGGCAAAAACCACGTTCCCCGAGTAGGAGAACAGCGAATCCGCGAACTGGTAGCGTTCACGCGCCTTCCGGGCTATATGGAACTCCATCATAAGAAACCGAACTCCCAAACTCAACTTGCTATGCACTGTCATCCTGAGCGGAGTAGGACGCGTTTTTTGCGTCCTACGGAGTCGAAGGACCTGCGGTTGATTTTCACCCTGAGCCCAATCCATTTCACGTTCTTTGTGAAATGGGTGGGAAACCACCGACCCCAATCGGCCATTCAAACCAAAAACAACTCCAAAAGATAAAGGTACATCAAACAGGTCAAGGCCGCCGAAGCTTCTGTTAGATGAGGTGGGTCTTTAGCCCCTGAGGAGAGTTTTTCGGCACGATTTGCAATGTAAGGGAATCTGCGCTACGCTTCTGTCCATGCAATGCATGACCATGACACTCATTTTGACGGCACTTTTTGTTTCTCCACTCGGAGGAGCCAAGGGCGTTTCATCTCGCAAAATTCCTTGCAAGGTTCCGGCGAATGCAGCTTCCTGCTATTGGACCCATGGTCGTCTCGGATACGCCAATGGAACTCCGGCGCTCCGTTTATGGAAGATAGGAACACCTCGGATATTGGCTATTTATAGCGGTCCATCGGCCTATAATCCGGCGGCCGCAGACTCAGACAATGGCGACAATGAAGATCCAGAACTTCCCGCAAATGTCAAAAGTACATTTGAAAATTCAAGAAGCTTTGACATCGGTTTTCCTAATCGCATATTTGCCGATTTTGAGGTTTGCCCTCTGGAACCAGAAAAGCTTGGAGTAATGCAAGCTTCGTGCGTCGAGTCTGCGAAGAACATCGTCGTCGAGAAATGATGGGAAGTCGCACTCAAGGCGCATCGACGCCCCTCAATCCAGCGCCTTGTGGAAGCGGAGAATGGAGACCGTGAGCAACGCCACGCCCAGGCCGGCCATGGCTGCCATCTGCGGCCACAGAATATCCATCCCCACGCCCTTGAGATAGGTGCCACGAATCACGATCAGAAAGTAGCGTAGCGGAATCACATAGCTGAAAAGCTGCATCCAGTGCGGCATGGTGCTGATGGGAAATCCGAAGCCGGAAAAGGTGATGGCCGGCATGATGAAGAAAAAGGAAGTCACCATCGCCTGCTGCTGCGTCGCCGAGATGGTGGAGATCAGCAAACCCACGCCCAGCATGCACAAGATAAACAGAACGGCTCCGAGCGCCAGCACGGAGACATGGCCGCGAAACGGCACCTGGAACCACAGCGATCCGACCACGGCGATCAGCGTCACATCGAAGATGCCGATCAGGAAAAACGGCAGCGTCTTGCCGAGGATGAACTCGGCCGGACGGATGGGCGTGACCATCATCTGCTCCAGCGTGCCGATTTCGCGCTCGCGCACCACGGCAAAGGCGGTCAGCGTAATCACCAGAACCAGCGTCAGGCTGCCGATGATTCCCGGCACAAAAAACCAGCGGCTACTGAGATCCGGGTTGTACCAAGGCCGCGGCGCAAGCTCAACTTGCGGCATCACCTCGATCAACTGCGGCGCAATGCGATTGATGCGGTCGCGCTGGTACTGCGCGGCAAAGCCCTGCGCGATTTGAGAAATATATCCCGAGGCAATCAGCGCGGTGTTGGAGTTGGTCGCGTCCACAATCACCTGCAACGGCGCGGTCTGGCCGCTGCGCAGCTTCTGCGCGAAGCCGGCATCGATCTCCAGGCCGACCGTGGCGTCGCCGCGCTCAATCAAATCGCCGAGCTGGCGCGAGTCCGTCAGTTGCCGCTGCACATCGAAGTACAAGCTCGAAGTAAAGCGCGAGACCAGCTCGCGGCTCTCCTGCGAGTGATCCAGATCGAGCACGACGGTCGGCACATGGCGGATTTCGTAGTTGGCCGCGTAGCCGAAGACCATCATCTGAATGATCGGCGGGCCAATCAGAATGAAGCGCGTCCGCTTGTCGCGGAAGACCTGGATGAACTCCTTGATCAGCATTTGCTTCAGCCGCCCGAACATTTTTTCTCTCCCTCATTCAATCATCGAATTCTTCAAACGGACTTTCCGAAATTATTCTTTAGTAAAAGTCCATGCGAGCGAATAGTGAGCGTTTGGCCGCACCGCAGGTGCTCATTCTAGCCTCTTGTGGAAGCTGCGCGTGGCCACCACCGCCAGCACCAACGCGAAGACAGCCAAGGGAATCAGCTCCGCGGAAAGCATACGCGCGGGCGTTCCCTTGAGAAAGATTTCCTTGAGCGCCGAAACGTAATAGCGCGCCGGCAAAATGCGCGTGATCCATTGCAGCGCAATCGGCATTTGTTCAATCGAAAACAAAAAACCAGAGAGCAGAAACGCCGGAAGAAAGGTAATCAGCAGCGCAATCTGGCTGGCCGCGAATTGACTTTTGGCAAGTACGGAAATAAAGAATCCCAGCGCGAGCACCACCACCATGAACAACGCCGATGCTCCCATCAGCGTGATCCACGAACCGCGAAAGGGCACGTGGAACCAGTAGATCGCAATCGTCGCGCTGATGACGGTGTCCAGCATTCCCAGCACAAAATAGGGCGCCAGCTTGCCCAGCATGATCTCCATCGCCGTCACCGGAGTGGAGATCAACTGCTCCATCGTGCCCCGCTCCCACTCGCGCGCGATGGTCAGCGATGTGAGAAACGCGCCGATCACCGACATCACCAGCGCGAGCACGCCGGGAATAATAAACGCGCTGCTTTCCAGATCCTCGTTGTACCAGGTGCGCGTTTCAACGCTCATTGCAGCCGGCTGGATGGAGAGGCCGCGAGCGCGCAGCCAATCAATCTGAATCTGCGCGGAGTAGCCTTGCACCACGGCCTGCGCATAACCGATGAGCACATTGGCGGTGTTGTCGTCCGAGCCATCAACGAGCGCCTGCACCTCGACAGGCCGACCATCGCTGAGACGCTGCGAAAAATCCCACGGAATCACAATGCCCATCTTGGCGTGGCCATCGTCGAGCGCGCGCGTCAACTCGGCGTAGCCCGTGACCACGCGGGCAATATGAAAATATTCGCTCGCTTGAAAGTGCTTGAGCATATCCTGACTCTGCTGGCTGCCGTCCTGATCCAGCACATAAACAGGCAGCCCCTTCAGATCAAGATTGACGCCGTAGCCGAAGAGAAGCACCAGCACCGCGGGCATGAGGACAACAATAATCAGGCTGCGCGCATCGCGCACAATCTGCAAGACCTCTTTGTGTGCCACGGCCAGCAGGCGAGTCAGTCTCATGGCTTGCGCTCCTCTGTGTCACGGCCCGTGGTGAGCGAGACAAAAACATCTTCGAGGCTGGGGCGAATCTTTTCCATGCGGCTCACGGCGATCTTGCGATCCACTAAAAACTTTTGCAGCAGCGGCATGGCAGTCGCCGCATCCTCGACTACCAGGTGCAGCGCGTTTCCGAAGACCGCCGCATCCATCACGCCCGGAGCCGATTGCAGCGCTTCCACGGCAGCGCCCAGCGGCGCGCACTCGACGAGAAGCAGTTCGCCCTTCATCGAGTCGCGCTTCAACTCTGTAGGCGTGCCCAGCGCGACAATCTTGCCGCGAAAAATCAGCGCGAGGCGGTTGCAGTACTCGGCCTCCTCCATGTAGTGCGTGGTCACAAAAACAGTCACGCCCTCCTCGGCCATCTGATGAATCAGATCCCAGAACTGACGCCGCGTAATCGGATCGACGCCGGAGGTCGGCTCGTCGAGAAAGATGACAGGCGGCTTGTGCAAGACCGCGCAACCCAGAGCCAAGCGCTGCTTCCAGCCGCCGGGCAGCGTGCCGGTGATGAGATTTTCCTGGCCCTTGAGGTTGGCCATGGTGAGCGCCCATTCGATGCGAGACTGGAGAATATTTTGCGGCACGCTATAGAGTCCGGCGAACAATCGGAGGTTTTCAATGACTGTCAAATCGTTATAGAGAGAAAACTTCTGCGACATATAGCCGATGTTCTGGCGCACCGCTTCGGGATTCTTGCTCACATCAAAACCCGCAACCATCGCGCGGCCTGATGTGGGTTTGAGCAGCCCGCAGAGCATGCGAATCGTGGTGGACTTGCCCGCGCCGTTCGGTCCAATAAACCCGAAGACCTCGCCCTTGCGCACTTCAAGATTGATTTGGTCCACGGCGACAAAGTCTCCGAACCTCTTGACGAGGTTGGCAACTTCGACCGATATGGGTTCGACCGAGTTAGTAATCTCAGGCATGAGGCTCCGCTCCCGCGCTCACCGCATCGACAAACAAATCCTCAATGGACGGCTCGACTTTGAGAATCGCATCGAAGGGAATGCCGGCGCCCCTGAGCCGAGCCTCGAACTCAGGAATGCGGCGCGCCGCATCGTCCACCACTACATGCACTCCGTCGCCGGTCAGCATGAGGCTGGAGATTCCTTGCGCGTCTTTCAGTTCATCGCGCACGCGCCGCGGCTCCGGCGCCGTGATCGACAAGACACCTTTGCCCATCTTCGCTTTCAGATTGACCGGCGTGTCGCAGAAGAGCAGCTTGCCCTGATGCATCAGCGCGACGCGATGGCAGCGCTCGGCCTCGTCGAGGTACGCGGTCGAAGTCAGAATCGCCACGCCCTCCGCGACCAGTTCGTAAAGGATGCGCCAGAAGTCGCGCCGCGAAACGGGATCGACGCCGGTAGTCGGTTCATCGAGCAGAATCACTTTGGGCCGATGAATGAGCGCGCAGACCAGGCCCAGCTTCTGCTTCATGCCGCC
>PLPA01000153.1:18597-18725 GCA_003159355.1 Acidobacteriaceae bacterium
CGAATGTTGTCCTCCACGTTCAGGTCTTCGTAAAGCCCGAAGCGCTGCGGCATATAACTGAGCGAGTGCTTGGCGCCCTCTGGATCGCGCGCCACATCGAAGCCGGCGACTGTGGCTTTGCCCGCATC
>PLPA01000229.1 GCA_003159355.1 Acidobacteriaceae bacterium
TTTCTTGAGGAAAAAGCCACTCTGCGGCGTGGTTTCGGTGTACAGCGATTGGAGAACCGCTATAGCCGCAAAAACAAGAACGCGGCGAGGGTGGGGCACCCGGTCATCTCAATGTCCATACCAAATCTGATTCGCAGCTTTAATCCCCAAAGAGATCGTCGATCTTCTGGCGCAACACGGCTACTTCCTGGCGCAGCTCCGCGACGGCCGCCTCCAACTGCGCGATGCGCTCTTCGTGGCCCTCGTTCTGAGCTGAGTCTGGCCCGGCCTCGCGGCGCGCGAATGCAGGCTCGACGGCAAATGCAGCGGCAATCGATTCGACCGGCCCGGAGAGCAGATGCGTGTAGCGCGCCTCCTTGGTTCCCGGCTGGCGCGGCAGGATGGCGGCCAGCGGCGGCGTGCGCTCCATCAGCTTTTGCAATCCGGCCAGCACATCCGTGAGTTCGTCGAAGGTGTGCAACCGCTCAGTGCGGCCGCGCAACTCGCCGGGGGTCTGCGGGCCGCGCAGCAGCAGCACGCAGATCAGCGCCGTCTCCGCGCGGCTGAAGTTGAAGGCCTCGCCCAGCCAATGCTCGTATTTGGTGACGCGCCCGTCGGCGGAGCGCGCGCGGCCGGCCAGATGCAGGTCGTCGAGGCGATGCACGGCCATGCGCACCGCCTCTTCATCGAGGTTCATCACCGGCTCGCGGTTGGAGCGCTGGTTGCAGGCGTTGATCAGCGCGTTGAGCGAGAGTGGGTAGTACTCCGGCGTGGTCACTTCTTTTTCAACCAGCGCGCCCAGGATGCGGGCCTGAGCGGCGGTGAGGACGATGGGGGCAGTCGGGGCCATAGGTCTATTCTGCCACTGTTCGCGCCCGTCCATCGCAACAAACGCGAAGAATAAGCGACCCAGCAGACCGGGCAAAGAAAAGCCCCGCACAAGCTGGGCTTGAACGGGACTTCCCTGTCGCGGCGGCGGATTCTATCGCTTGCCTTGGATGGTCCTGGGGTTGACGCCGGTTTTTTTGGCGGCGCGCCTGGCGGCGATGGCGCTCATCTCCTTGCCGATGTGGGACTGGTTGATGGAGATCTGGATGGCCAGGTTGATGATGTTGCCGGTGCCCCAGTAGAGCGAGAGTCCCGAGGCGTAGGTCCACAGCATGAAGCCGAACATGACGGGCATCATGATGGCCAACATACGGCGCTGATTGGCGTCCATTCCCGGTGAGGGGGTGATGAACTGGGTAAGAAACATGGTGATGATGATGAGGATGGGCAGAATGTGCAGCGGATCGGGCGAGGAAAGGTCGCTGAGCCAGTACCAATGGGCCTGGCGCAGCTCGACCGTATTTTGCAGCAAGCGGAAGTAGGCGAAGAAGAGCGGCATCTGGATGAGCATGGGCAGGCAACTGCCGTACATATTCACGCCCTCCACCTTGTAAAGCTCCATCATCTCGGCGTTCATATCGGCCCGCTTGGGGTCGGTCGTCTTGAGGTGGGCATAGCGCTGCTTGATGGCCTCGACCTTGGGCTGAATGCGCATCATCTTCAGCGAGGACTTCATCATCAGCACGCGCGTAGGCAGCAACACCAGGTTGAAGATAACGGTGACGATAATGATGGCCCAGCCCCAGTTGTTGACGCCGTGCTCGACCAGGAAGCGCAGGGCCAAATAGAGCGGCTTGGCGATAACGGTGAGCCAGCCGTACTGGATGAGGGGTTCAAGCGACTGCCCGGTGGGCTTGCCGTCGGCGCCGGTGGCGTGGATGGAGGTGAGCAGGTCCATAGCCTTGGGGCCGGCATAGAGGCGCAGGCGGGTCGAGCCGCTAGTGTCGCCCATGGCCAGGCCGAGGACGTGAGCCGGCTTCTTCTCGCTGTTGGGATCGCTCAGGTCTCGTGGCAGGTCGATGGTGTTGTGCAGCGTGACGAGAGTGGCGCGATCAGGCGTGTCGGGCAGAAAGGCAGCGACAAAGTAGAGATCGGTGACGGCCGCGTAGGAGTAGGGCAGGTCGAGCGTGGCGTTGTTGCCGATCTTGGCGACGGCCTCCGAATCCTGCTTGCCATTGAGAGACCAGTCGAACTGCGAAAGCGCGGAGGTGCGGATGGAGGAGCGCGTCGAGGACGAAGGAAGGAACTCCTCCATGTCGCCCAGGCCGGCGGGCCACTGGATCAACGCCCGTACCGGCACGCCGTTGCGCTTGACCTCGGCCTCGACGGTGAGGACGTAACTGGAGTCGAAGCTGAAGGTCTTCACAACGTCGAGGCCGTTGGCTGCGTAATGGAAGGTAAGGGCGCTGGTGGCCGGAACCTCCACGTGGCCGGTAACCGTGGGCGGCGCGCCGGTAGCGGTGACCTGATAGAGCGCCTTCTTGTTCAACTCCTCGTTGAGGGCCGGATCGTAAGTGAAAAGCGAGAGGGGAAGGCCGAAGTACGCCGAGGCCTGGGGCTGCACCATATCCAGCGGCTTGCCGGCGGTGTCGAAGTATTTTTTGAGCACCCAACTCTTCACCTGCGCGCCCTGATTGGTAAAGACGATCTTATAGTTATCGTTTTCGACCGTGGTCGTGGTTACGACGGTGGCGGCAACGCTGGGCGAGACAGCGAGAACCGGTGCGGAGGCCAACCGCGGTTGGACGGCGGCGCCGGCGGCCGGAAGCGTGGGCTGCGGCTGGTTGGGCGGCTTGCTCTGGCTTTGCGCGGCGGGCGGAGGCGGGGGCGGCTGCTGGGGCTTGAAAAAGTATTGATAGCCGAGCAGGACGACGAGAAACAAAAGGGTGAAGGCCATCAGGCCGCGCATATCACCGCCACCGCCGCTGCCCCCGCCGCTCTGCCCCTGAAGATTGGGATTGCTGAATTCTGCCAAGGTATTCTTCCTGTTCGTTAGGGTCTGTTTTCAGCCCATGGAGAGGCGCGCTGTCAGGCCGCCGCTCTTCCTATGGTAATGGTTCGTGGGGAAACGGGTGTGCAATCGCAGCCGGAGGCACCGGGTCCAGGCCGCCGTGAGTGAAGGGATGGCAGCGCAGCAGCCTCCAGGACGCCAGCAGAACGCCCCGCAGCGGCCCATGCGTGGCGATGGCTTGGGAGGCATACTCCGAGCAAGTGGGCATAAACTTGCAGCCGCCGCCGGGACTCAGCGAATGCAGAGCCGGAGAGAGCCAGCGGCGATAGAAGACGAGCAGGTAGAGCAGTATGCGGGTCATAACACCTGCGGTGGGCCAGACGCCTTCGGCTGGTCCGCACCAATCAGAAGGTGCGGGACAGGATTATCTGGCGGGTTGGTTTTCGTCATGCGCGCCGCCTCGGTCTTTGCCTGCTGAAGAATACGCACAATCTCCGCCTCTAGTTTCGTGAAATCCATCGTCAATACGATTCGCCGGGGATGAAGGATCAGATCGCAGCCTCGCGGAAGCAGCTCGACGTGGCGGCGCAAAGCCTCTCTCATGCGGCGCTTGAGGCGGTTGCGCTCATGCGCCTTGCCCATCACCTTGCCGGCGGTGAGGCCGACGCGCGGACTAGCAGGTGGTTCGGCTCCGGCGTAAGCAGGCTGCTGCGGAGCCAGGAACCAGCTCATTGAAGCGGACTGGCGCTTGCGGCTGGCCGCGTAGGCGCGCTGATAATCGCCGTGCTTGCGCAGGCGCGCGCCGACCAGCGATTGCCTCGAAGACGGGCGTTCGGCAGAGTTGGGAGGGTTGGTCATGGCAACGCCGCGAGAGGTGTTGGCCGAAATGGAATGGGAAGAACCACCCATTCCGGCTTCAACAAAGGTCGAGTGCGGCACGTCAGGCGAGGATTAGTCGCGGAAGCCGGCGCTGACGGCCACGCGTTTGCGGCCGATGGCGCGGCGGCGGCTGAGCACGGCGGCACCGGCCTTGGTCTTCATGCGCGCACGGAAACCGTGTGTCTTCACGCGCTTACGGCGATTTGGTTGAAAGGTACGCTTGGGCATGAAAATGCGCTCCTGTTTCCTCGATAGATTCTGCGCCTTAACGGCAAGTACTTAGTGTATCGCAGGTTGGGCCAGGAATCCAGCGCGAAGTGCGCCAAAGGCCAATTTGCCTCGGCCCAGTGGCGAACGCGGCGGCGGATGCAGCGCGCGAACGTCCGCGATATGCGCGGCTCCCGCGCTCTTTTTGCGGTAACTCTGGTAACTTTTTCGGCTACTTTCACCATCTATGGTGCATCTGATCGAAACAACAAAAAACTTCCGTGAAAGGGACATTACAACCTCCCCGCAAATGTGCTAATCTTGGGACCGTTCCAGAAAATTTCCCAGCGTCTCACGGAACCGGTTTTTTATCCTTGGTCCTCAAGTAAGTTTCAGGGGCCGAACAGCGGCAATCAGGCACTCGGTAGTCAGTAGACAGGCGAAAAGCTTAGCGCTTTACGCCGCCGGTGTCTTGTTTCCAAAACTCAACGGATGAACCATACCGGCAGTCAATAGATGACGCAGGCAAGGATCAGCACGATGGCATTCGCAGTTTCGCCGGCGACGGCACTCAATCCCTGGCTCCAGATTCTCTCAGCATTGGAGATGAAGGTCATCCGCCAGTCCTTCGAGACCTGGTTCAAGCCCAGCCGTTACAGCCATGTAGCCAACCGCACGCTGTATGTGCGCGTGCCCTCGACGGATTTTCAGCACCTCGGCGACCGCTACGGCGACCTGATCCAGGAGGCCATTGAGCAGCATGGGCTGGAGCTGGACGACGTCTGTTTCGTGACCGCCGAGGAGGATCCTTCTGTCCCACCGGTGCTCAAGGACGGCCGGTTTGCGCCGGTTCCCGCTCATGCGCCCACCGCGCCCCCGCAGACAACGACGCGCACACCAGAGCAGGCGCGCTTCGACTGGTCCACCGCGGCGCAGCTCAACCCGCGCTACACCTTCGACGCCTT
>PLPA01000180.1 GCA_003159355.1 Acidobacteriaceae bacterium
AACTGGACCCGGAGTATGTGGACGCCAAGCTGGTGGCGGGGGTCTACGAGTACGTGGTGGGAGCGCTGCCCTGGCCCTTCAAGGTGCTGATCGGCTTTGCCGGGATTACCGGCTCGAAGACCCGTGGCATGGAACTGCTGAACGACGCCGGCAATCGCGGCGTAATGACCAGCATCGAGGCGCGCACCGTGATTGCCCTCTTCCTGCGCCGCGAGGCCCGGTACAGGGAGGCGATCCAGGAGGTGCGCGGCCTCAAGAGCTTGTACCCCCGCGACTTCCTCTTCTGCCTGGAAGAGGCCAACCTGCGCAAGGACGCCGGCGAGGGNNGGCTACTTTGCCGAGGCGCGGCTGGAGCTGGCCTACTTTGGCCTGGGCGACGCGCTGCGCGGCCAGCGCCACTACGGCGAGGCGGCGCAGGCCTACGAGAAGGCCGCCTGGACGAAAAACATCGGCCCGGAACTCAAGATTCGCTCGCTGCTGGCCGCCGGCGAGTGCCGCGACATGAACGGCGAGCGTGCCCTGGCGCTCAAGGACTACCAGATGGCCATCGACGCCGGCCCCAACACCTCCCGCGCCGACACCGCCCGCAAGCGCCTGCGCACTCCTTACCGGGGCGTGTGACGGCCGGTTCGGAGGCTGTTTTCGTTCTGCGCCGGATCGGCTGCGATGGACGGGGAAATTCAGGAAGATCCTTGAGTTTACGATTGTTCTTGATCGTGTGCATTTTTCTATTGATTTTTGAAGAAAATATCCGTAAAATAACAATGTAATCTTTCGCCCTGGACCCGCAGTATCCTCCCGCCCGCGGCCTAGGAGTTGCTGGTATCACATTCTTTAGAGGATCCCAAATCAATGGCAAAGCGTCGTGGAAATCCGAATTGGGGCAAGCCGGAGCCCATTGGCCCGGTTGTGCCCACCGTGACCTCCTTCGAGCAGATCGTAAAGGAGTTCAAGCTCAGCCCAGATCAATATATCCGCTCCACCCGTCTGCGCGAGTGGGCTCGCCGCAACAAAAACTCCAAGTACATCCCCGAGGCGCTTTTGGAAGCTTGGGGCTTTGAGATTGAATCGGCGTTGTAAATCTTTTTGCTGTTTGGTTCTTGAAAAGCGCCGCCTTCGAGCGGCGCTTTTGCTGTCTTGGGCTGATCGTGGAGTTTCCGGATCCCGCAAATCTTGCGAATAAGATTGCATCCGTGCCGTCCCTCTACCGGCAGGATCATTGCAGCAAAATATGTATACACATATATTAGATAAGCACTAGAATCAGCGAGATAAAGATATGAATGGCGGAGAGACAGGGATTCGAACCCTGGGTACCCTTTCGAGTACACACGCTTTCCAAGCGTGCGCCTTAAACCACTCGGCCATCTCTCCGCAGAGTGGCGTCTCTCCTTGACTGTATCATAACGCGCTGGCTGTATCGCATCTTATTGAACAGACAATAGATACAGCTTGCAAACCCTCTTCGATTCGGTGCCATTCGAGCCTCTGAGCGGAGCTGCTTCTGTGGAGAGTCTCAGTCAGTTCGGCAGCCAGGGATCAGTTGACGCCCCTTCGATCAAAAATGCGAGGTTGCCGGATGCGGGCGAGGGCAACTATTCAAACTCGACGACGACCTGACCAACCTTCACGGAGTCGCCCGGCGCCACCCGCACGTTCTTCACTTTTCCCGCGCTGTGCGCTGTAACATTGGTTTCCATCTTCATGGCTTCCAGCAGCATGATCGAAGCGTTCGCCTGAACCGGCTGCCCCGGCTCGACGTTCACCTTGATGACTATGCCCGTAACAGGGCTGCGGCACAGCTTATCTTCCCCTGCATTTTCCACCGCCGCCGGGGCCGGAGTTTGCGCGCTGGCAACCGGCGTCGACTGAGCCGCCGCGGAAAGCGGCTGATGGGTCGCATAACTCGGCTGGCGCGGGCTCGCGTCATCTTCCAGAACTTCCACTTCGACTTCGTACGTCTTTCCGTCAATTCCAACCTGAAGCTTCAAGTGATAACTTCCTTTCATTGCGGGGCTTTCCTTGAGCTAACCCCTGAATCGCAAATGATGCGAGGCGTGAACAGATATCCGTCCCTGCAGAGACCATGGATTCGCGCCTTCCAATGCAGGCCGCAGCATCTTTGCCGAGCGGATGCGAACCTTCTTGCCCAGAAATGCTGTTACAGCCGCGGCAATTACCACCAGCATCTCCGGTGTAACTTCCTCTTTTTCCCGATGAACCGCTTCCTTGGCCACAGAAGCCGGAGCCGCGGCTTCGGCGACAGGAACAGCCGCGGGCTGACTTAGCTCCGCCACTCGGGCTTCCAAAGCCTTGAAGGCGGCGGCTAACTCGCTCAGTTGGCCTTCGGCGGCCCTTTGCCGTTCTGAAACAGCCTGAATGATTTCTGTTAAATCCACTGCCACGCGCAGCTCCTCATCATAAGGGAATTAATCCATGTTTTTTTCCGGGACGTAACTCCTGCTTGGTGTGCAGCGATCCAAGAGCTTTCGCCAGAACCTTCCGGGTATCGGCCGGATCGATAATGTCATCCACCAGCCGGCGGCCTGCCGCAACATAGGGGTTGGAAAACGTCACTCGATACTCGTCCACCAGTTCCTTGCGGCGGCCAACTTTATCCGCGGCGGCATCGATTTCACGCCGGAAGACGATCTCGGCCGCGCCCTCGGCACCCATAACCGCGATCTCCGCCGTAGGCCAGGCAATCACCCGGTCCGCGCCCAGATCCTTGCAGCACATAGCGATATATGCGCCGCCGTAGGCCTTGCGCAACACTACCGTGATCTTCGGAACCGTGGCCGCCGAGTAAGCAAACAATAGCTTGGCGCCGTGGCGAATGATGCCTCCGCGCTCCTGCTCGACTCCGGGAAGAAAGCCCGGCACATCCACAAAAGTGATCAGCGGAATGTTAAATGCATTGCAGAAGCGGACAAAGCGCGCCGACTTATCGGAGGCATTGATGTCCAGCACGCCGGCCAGGTGATTCGGCTGGCTGGCGATGATGCCGACTGGGCGGCCTTCGAGCCGTCCGAAGCCTATAACAATGTTCGCGGCAAACTCAGGTTGAATCTCAAGAAAATCCTGATAGTCCAGAACGCGCTTGATCACATCGCGCACATCATAAACAGCCTTGCTATCGACCGGAACAATCCCGCCCATCTCTGGATCGGAATCAGTCGGCAGGTTATAAGCAAGGCGGGGTGCGTCTTCCAGGTTGTTGGAGGGCATGAAACTCAGCAGACGCCGGCAAAGTTGAGCCGCTTCCTCGTCGTTCTGAGCGATAAGGTGAACCACTCCCGAACTCATCTGCGCATGAGGCCCGCCCAGCTCCTCATCACTGACGACTTCGCCGGTAACCTGCTTGATCACCTTCGGCCCGGTGATGAACATCCGCGCCTGATTTGTCTGAATTATAAAGTCAGTCAGCGCCGGGCTATAAACAGCGCCGCCCGCGCACGGGCCGCAAATGATTGAAATCTGCGGCACCACTCCGGATAACAGGACATTGTGATAGAAAACTCGGCCATAACCCGCCAGGCTGTCAATGCCCTCTTGAACGCGCGCGCCGCCGGAGTCGTTGATTACTACGAACGGGCTGCCCGTCTTCAAGGACAGGCGCATCATATCGACAACCTTGTCGTTGTGCGTCTCTCCGGCGGAGCCGCCGCCCACGGTAAAATCCTGGCTGGCAAGATGCACCTGGCGCCCGTCGATCTTCGCGCATCCGGTCACCACGCCATCAGCCGGCATCTCCTTGTCGGCCATTCCAAAATAGGTGGACCGATGAAGGGCAAACAGTCCTATCTCCTGAAAACTTCCCGGGTCCACTAAACTTGTAACTCGCTCCCGCGCCGTCAGCTTTCCCGAGGCGTGCTGTTTCTCGATGCGCTCCGCGCCGCCGCCAAGTTTAAGTTCCGCGCGCTTTGCGCCAAGGCCGGTAACCTTTTCGGCCATGGTCTTCAGACTCTCTGCTTGCTTTGCCATCCCTGCTCCTCTATCCGTCGGCTTTGTATCTTCTATCTCTCCGGAGCCACGGTTACCCGGTGCTCTTTGCCATTCAGCGTAATCAGATAGTTCACTTTGGCGCTCAGCGAACCTCCGCCGCCGGCTGCCGCGGGGGCTTTCTGCTCTGGCGCTTTCTGATCCGGTGTTTTGCTCGCAGGATCCTTGCCCACATTCTTGCGCCCCTGGGCGCGGCTCAAAAAGAACTTAGGAGCGACCTGCGGGAACATGGCATAAGTCAATACATCCTCATCGCTGCCATTTGCTCCCGGCAAGGCATTCGCCGCGGCGCTCAAGTTATCCCACTCCGGCGTAAGCAGGTCAGCGGGACGAACCGTAATCGCCAACTTCTTCGCATGAACCTCAGCCTGTTTCAGAACTTCGGGATTCTTTTCGCCGATCGTGGCTCCATAGTAACCCAGCATCAGGTCGGCAAACTCCCCTGTAAGTACTTTGTACTTGCCCATCAATACATTGAAGACAGCTTGCGAACCCACAATCTGGCTTGTAGGCGTGACCAGTGGCGGATAGCCGGCATCCTTGCGAACCCTGGGAACCTCCTCAAGTACCTCCTTCAGCCGGTCGCCCGCGCCCTGACCTTTCAATTGGCTCTCCATGTTGGAAATCATGCCGCCTGGAATCTGGCTCTTGAATATCTCCGTATCCACGCCGGTATTTTCGCTGAAAAACTCCTTGTAACGCGGACGGATTTGAGCAAAATGGGTCGATGCGCGCAGAACGCGCTCCAGATCGACGCGGGTCTCGTAGCCGGTCCCTTCCAGTAACTCAATCATGCTTTCCGTCGGGTTATGCCCCGGCCCCAGCGACAAGGAACTGACTGCGGTATCCACAATGTCGCAGCCCGCCTCGATGGCCTTCATCAGAGAGACCAGAGTTACACCGGTCGTGGCGTGAGTATGGACATGAACCAGCGTATCGCTGCCGCACTTCTGCTTGATGGCCTTCACCAGATCGTATGCGGGCTGCGGCCTCAGCAGAGCGGCCATATCCTTGATGCAAATCGAGTCGCAGCCCATCTCCAGCAGTTGCTCGGCCATCTCGGCAAAGGCCTTCACGGTGTGCAGGGGGCTGACGGTATAACAAATCGTGCCTTGCGCATGCTTGCAGGTCTTCTTCACCGCATCGATGCTGGTCTTGAGGTTGCGCGGGTCGTTCAGCGCGTCGAAGATGCGGAAGACGTCGATCCCGTTCAAGGCGGACTTCTCCACAAAACGCTCGACAACCCCATCTTCATAGTGCCGGTAGCCCAGCAGATTCTGGCCACGCAGCAGCATCTGCAAGCGGGTCTTGGGCATCAGCTTGCGGAAGGTGCGCAGCCGCTCCCACGGATCCTCATTCAGGAAGCGGATGCAGGAATCGAAGGTGGCGCCTCCCCAGCACTCCACCGACCAGTAGCCGGCATTGTCGAGGTCTTCGCAGACCGGAATCATGTCGTCCAAAGCCATCCGCGTGGCGAGCAGGCTCTGATGTGCATCTCGAAGCGCGAGTTCTGTAATTTCTACGATACGGGACATGGGCAACTCCCCAAAAAAATAGCCCTCAACAGGAGTCCAATCCTCAAGACCGTGTCGATGGGCTTGCGCAGCCGTGCAACCTCTCTCATACTACCGAAGCCGGGTCAAGAGGTAAAGCCCCCCGTCCGGCCGGCAACAGGATTGTAAACGGCATCCACTCAACGATTGGATGATATATGTTACGGGTTGAAGGAACGAACGTCCGCGAGCCGGACGCCGAGCGTGCGCTGGCAGACGGCGTCCAGTTGTAACTCGGTTCCCTCAAAGTGCAGCGTGCGATGCGTGTGCTCAAGCACTTCGCTGGATTTGAGTTCGCGGGCGGGCGAAGACGATTCTAACTCGTAGAAATGGCCAAGCTGCCCTCCGCCGGGCGCTGCGGGCCCATCGTTGTAGGTGTTGGCCACGTCGCCGTTAAATGGATCCTCCTGAATCTTCCATGCGGAATTCACATACATTTCGGGTCCGGACGGCTGATTGTATTGCACGATGGTCAGTACGTTATTTTGGCCGTCATAACTGCCGAGAATGCCCTTGGCGCGCTGCGGGCTCAGGCCGAGCTTGCTGCGGTAATTGGAATCTCCCTTGAAATAAACCACATCATTTCCAACATAAATGCGATCTTCTGGAACAGTTCCGAAGTAATCGGTTGTAACAGGAATTCCTAACTCTGCCTCCGGCCCGGTGCGAATCGGAAGTATGATCGTGCTGCGCGGAGTAGATTGAAATTGACCCAGAACCCACAACGAAAGCAGACCGGTTTCCTTACTATGGCTCTGCGAAGCAAGATTGGTGAGTCTGTTCTCCGACTCATAACCAACGACCTTCACTCCATCCACCGCATCGATGCCCAGCCCCTTCCAGATCTGCTCGCCGTTGAGCAGACGAACCTCCCGTTCGAGCCGCAAATTGAATTTCGTCCCCGTAAAGTTCGTCAGCGAGAAGTCGCGCCGGAAGGCCACAGAGGCCTTGCTCTGGCTGATGATTTCATAAGGGTCGGTATCGAGCGGCGCCGGCGTGAACCAGTGTTCGAGATCAAAAGGCACGCCGGGAGCAAAGAAAATCGAAAACTGTCCGCCTTCGGGACCCAGCCATATACGGTCTTCGCCGCCCACGGAGTTTACGTGCTCCGCGATCTTTCCCGAAGCAATTAGCTCGCGGTTGACCCACCCGTATCCGAAACCATTCGCGCCGGCGGCAGAACTGGTTAGAACGCGTCCTTGCATGGCAGGCCACACGGCTATCAATGCGCCGCTGTTCTCATCCGTGAGAACAACCAGCTTACTGTGCCGCTCCACAAACGAGACAACTTCACCGAAACTATTCTCGTTCGTTTGCTGAGGGGACGCGAGGCCGCCATCGGAGGAGGCCTGGGAAGATGAAGAGATACTGTCAGTCATTAGATTTCTCCTGAAATCGCTTGCAAAACGCTAATCGAAGGAACAAAGGGTTACCGACAGTGAAACAACATATGCGACCATTAACTTACAGTCGAGCCGTGGCAGACATATTCACGCGCGCGCGCGAACCAAAGAAAGCATAGAGTGCGACCACAACATAGCCCGCGAGCGGCACCAGGTAAGCCATCGCGATGCTGCCGGTGCGCACATTGATTAACCCCATCAGCGGCGTAAGAATTGCGCCGCCCACAATGGCCATTACGATCAGGGAGCCGCCAATCTTGGTATTGGGGCCAAGTCCCTTGAGTCCCAGCGCAAAGATCGTAGGGAACATCAGCGACATGAAGAAACTGGTAAGTATCATCGCCCACACGCCGATCCAGCTTGGATGCAAGACGCCCACGGTTACGAGCAAAACGTTAATCACCGCATACGAACCCATCAGCAAGTTAGGACGCACCACGCGCATCAGTGCGGTGGAAGCAAAGCGTCCAATGCCAAAGGCTACAAGGGAATAAATCAGATAATTCGCCGCAGCCTTCTCTCCCAAGTGAGTATTGTCCTGAACATACTGAATCAAGTAACTCCAAGTGCCCACCTGCGCGCCGACGTACATGAACTGCGCCAAAATGGCCAGCAGAAAATGCCGATGACGGAGCAGGTCACGGAAGTGGCCGTGATCGCCGCCGTCTTCATGCTCGTCACGAACAACCGGAAATTTCTTGATCAAAATCAACACTGCCCAAGCGAGCACGACTACAGCAAGAAAGAGGTACGGCTTGACGACGCGCAGCGTCTCTGAACTTAGATAGGCTGCATAGGTTCCAGCCGCCTGTTTTGCGGCTATCTGATCGGGACTCAACTCGATGCCGGAAAAGATAAATATCTTGCCGATAAAGACGCCGGTGATCGCGCCCAGCGGATTGAAGGCTTGAGAAAAGTTCAAGCGCTGCTCGGATGTCTCATAAGAACCCATCTGCGCGATGAAAGGATTTGAGGCGGTTTCCAGAAACGACAGTCCGGTGGCAATGACGAAGAGCGCCATTAGGAAAAACCAGTACTTCCCGACGATCGCCGCCGGCCAGAATAGAATCGTTCCCGTGCCGTAAAGAAGCAAACCGGTGATGAAGCCAAACTTATAGCCAAATCTGCGCATCAGCAGCGCCGCGGGCATAGCCAGCAAGAAGTAACCCATATAAAACGCCGATTGCACGAGTCCCGCCTGAAAGCGTGAAATCGCGAAGGATTTCATGAACTGGCGGATCAGCACATCGTTGAGGTTGTTAGGGATCGCCCATAAAAAGAAGAGCACAGTAATCAGAATAAAGAGCGTGATCTGCCCGGCGGGAAAGATTCCGTCCTTGGGAGACGCGCTGCCTTGGAACTCCGCATTTAATTCGGACATAACTGCACTCCTCGGGCCGGCCTCAAAGGATAACTGCACCAGCCATTGCTTCGCTTATCGATGATATGGCAAACAAACTAGATTCCCCATGTTCCTCTCTACGGCTTGCTCTCCCCGCGCTGGATGGCCGCGCGCAACCGAGCCTCCAAATCCGCATCCCAGTAACCGCAGTCCATCTCAATAAATACAGAGGTATACGGAATGGCCATCGTTGACTTAATGATGAGGATGGAAAACATCTGCGCGGCATGGTCCAGCTTCGCAATAATCTCTTCGTGCGGCGCGAAGTTGACAGTTAGTCCTTTCAGGGTGGTTTGCAGCCACTGCCGGTAGCCGCCGACTCCCGGCGCATCCTTCTCGTCGACAAACTCCAGCTCCCGATCCACGTGGACGATGGGACGAACGTGCCCGCAGGCGCGCAGGTGAGCCAGCACTGTCTCCATAGTGTCTTGCTGGCTTTCGCCGGAAAGGATTGTTTCGATCCCCGGCCTGGATTGGGCGGGATAAGCCGCATCGGCCACTACAAGCCAGTTACGGTGCCCAAACAACGGCATTCGCTCCTCAATCGTATGCACCCAATCGGACAAAGGCTTCATTAGCATACACTCCATATCCAGAATCAAGCCAATCGCATTCGAGTTAGCAGTTCATTTTGACATGGCGGTCAATTCCCCATCCGCGCAGACCGCAACTTTGCCGCACTTGCCGGAGGCCATCAGCGAATAGGCGTCCGCTGCCTGATTCAGCGCGAAGCGGTGAGTAATAATGTCAGCCGGATGCAGGTTCCATCGCACCAAGCGCTCGACCAGCTCTTCCATCAGCCAAGTAGAAGTGACCCAGGAACCATAGAGAGTCTTTTGATCGTGAATCATATCCGGAGAAGGATTCATCTGCATTCCGCCACCTTCTCCGATGAGCACCATCTTGCCCCATTTACGCGTAGCGCGAATCGCCGTGGCCCGCGCCGCCGCATTGGCGGAACACTCAACAGCGCGCTCAACGCCAAAGCCGCCGGTCAGAGCCTTGATCTGAGCAACGTTCTCCTCACCGGATACCAGAGTATCGTCGCAAAGCCCCAGGTCTTTGGCAAGTTTCAGCCGCTCATCCACTACATCGATGCCAATGATTCTCTGCGCGCCAAGCTTGCGGCAAAGAGCCGCCGCCGCAAGCCCTACAGGCCCCAATCCAGTGATCAGCACCGCGTGATTTCCATTGATTCCGATCTTCTCCAATCCTTCATACACAGTTCCAAATCCGCAGGCCACTTGCGCGCCGTCCGCATAAGTAAGTTCATCCGGCAACGCGATCAGATCCTTCTCCTCGGCGATCATGTAATCCGCCATGCCTCCATCCCGCTGCCATCCATACGCGCGCCTGTATTTTTCACTGGTGCAGGAGATCATATAGCCGCGCCGGCAGTCGTTGCATACTCCGCAGCCGGAGATGTGATAAACGATAACCCGGTCTCCCGTCTTGAAGAGCCGACAGCCCGGACCAGCTTCAACAATCTGGCCGCTTGGCTCGTGCCCCGCTATAACTCCCTGATAACCTTCCGGGCCCTTGCCTAAGTGCTCGTGATAAATGCAGCGTATGTCCGAGCCGCAGATCGTGGATGCTTTCACGCGTAGCAGAACCTCTCCATGCTGTGGCGATGGCACTGGCACGGTCCGCATCTCGACTGAGCTGTTCCCCGGCAGAAATGCCGCCAGCATTGTCTTCTCCATAGTTCAATCTCCCTTGCTTCAAGAGTGGAATCAATTCCCTGCCTGCCGGCTGGGCACACTAAGCTGGAGTGATTTCGCCGTTCAAATCCCACAGGTCTTCCCATTCTTGCCCTTCTTTCCAGAGGAAGACCTGCCCCTTGATGAGACGGCAATTTCTGTCGAGCGCGCCTATCTCCCGCATCTCTTTATCCGTCAACGGATCGCCAGTAACTCCGAGAAGATTGCTGAAGATGTTTCTCGGATTCGCGGAAAATGGAATCGGTGTCTGTCCTCGCTGCACCGCCCACTTGATACAGACGACAGCCGGATGAATCCCATGGCGTTCTGCGATGCGCAGAATAACCGGATCCTCGGTCGGAGAGGTGTCTTCCGGCGTGTGATCGCGCTCCGGTCGGTGGGGCGATCCAAGCGGGGAGTACCCGACCGGCTCCATGCCGTTGGCGCGCACGAATGCAAACAGCTCCGGTTGCTGAAAATGCGGATGAAGCTCCATCTCGTTGACTGCCGGACGAATCTTCGCATCCTCAAGCACCAGCTTAAGCTTGGGGATGGTCATATTGGAGGTGCCGATGTGGCGAACCAGGCCCCGTTTGACCAGTTCTTCCATAGCAGCCCAGGTTTTCATGTAATCAGCATGGATGTAAGGCTTGGAATCCTTGCCGCGAGCGGTAACATCGCAACCCGGCGGATGAAAATTCGGGAACGGCCAATGAACAAGGTACAAATTAAGATAACTGAGCCGCAGATCCGCCAGCGACTTTTCGCAAGAAGCAGTAACATCTTCAAAAGCGTGCTTGTCATTCCAGACCTTGGACGTGACCCACAATTCCTCGCGCTTAACACCGCTGGCAATAACTTCAGACAGCGCCCCACCGATCTCGGCTTCATTTCCATAAACAGAAGCGCAATCAAAGTGCCGGTATCCAAACCGCGCCGCCGCCTTTACGGCCTCGGCAATCTGGTCGGCGGTAACATGGTCGGAGCCAAAGGTGCCCAGGCCAATGGCCGGCATCCGCGCTCCGGTATAAAGTGTTCTCTGCGGGATCAACGCGGGATCAATGCGACTGGACACTGTCCCCTCACCTGTGATATTGGCTTGCATCTTGCACTCCTGAATCCTTCTGCTGCCGGGCATAAATCCCCAGCCAGCGCTCATGCGCCGAGTTGAGCGCGCCGGCTAGGCTATCAGCCATGCAACCGTTACAGTAAACGATCTACGCTCTTGAAGGCAAGGGGCGGTTAACTTTACTCTTTCATAACCGCGAATTGGGAATTTTCCGCCAATAAACGGAGTACCGATCATCCTTCACCAGATAGAACGGCTTCAGCGTGAAGTCGCGCGCTTGCCGGCAGTGGGAAAGCGTAACTCGTCCTCCCCGACTTTCCTGACCCAGAAGACAATCTCCAGGGCAGTTAGCCTGGGAACGCCTCATCCGCGCGATGAGAGGTGGCGAGTTCGCAGATCTCCAACTCGATCTTGATCTCCGGCGGCGTCAAGAGCGTGTTGTGAATCAGGCAGGCATGCACGGAGCGCATCAGGCCTTCGGTCTGCTCTTCCGTAAGAGAAACGGGGCTCACAACATGAATGCGGAAGTTGCCCAGCCGGGCAGGCTGCTTCAGCTTCTCGGCGGTGATGGAAACCTCCACGCCGCTCTGGGCGAGGTTGCGGGTCTTCAGGTATTGCACAGCGTAAAAGGCCGCGCAGGAACCCAGAGACGCCAGCAGCAGTTCGGGGGGCGTCATGCCGGAGTCTTCGCCGCCATTCTCTGCCGGCTGGTCGCAAACAATCGTGTGTGACCGCGACTGAATGGCGAATTTCACATGATCGACATGTGTAATCTTCACTTCCATCCTGGTTTTCCTCACTCTCTCATGAGATGAAAGACACAGCGGCGGCGATTCGTTACAGAACTATGATAGCCGAAATGCCGGAGGTTCAGCCGTGGAGAGACGGAATGCGAGATTGCCAGGGCACCGTCTTCGACGGGACAGCGCTCACACGGACAGGAATGCTGCCAAGCTGGGAGAGCGGAATCTTGCTGAAGGCGGGATTGAAGTCAATACCCCCGGCAGAGCCG
>PLPA01000259.1 GCA_003159355.1 Acidobacteriaceae bacterium
CTGTGCAGGCTTTGTATAGAATACCATAACAAACTATCTTGTTTAGTTCTAATTATTTATGATATAGTTCTCATCCTGAGCGGAGCACAGCGAAGTCGAAGGATCTGCTTCTTGCTTTTGGGCGAAAGGGTGGGAACCACGAACCCAACCGCCGCCCGTTCATTCGGAGTCACCGCCCATGAACGCCGATACGCTTCCTGATCCTTTTGTGGCCGACGTGCTGGCCATCGCCGCCCACAGGGATGACGTGGAGCAGACCTGCGGAGGAACGCTGCTGCGCATGGCCTCGCGCGGCCTGCGCACCGCGATCCTCGACCTGACCCAAGGCGAGGCAGGAACCCGCGGCAGCGCGGAAGAACGCGCCCGCGAGGCCGCCGAAGCCGCGCACCTCTTGGGCGTCGGTTCGCGGCAGGCCCTCGACCTGCCCGACGGCGCGGTCGAAAACACACTGGAAAACCGGCTCAAAATTGTCCGCATCCTGCGCCTCGTTCGCCCCCGCGTGGTCATTCTTCCCTATTGGCAGGCGCGCCACCCGGACCACGCCGCTGTCGCCCAGCTTGGCTACGACGCCTGCTTTCTCTCCGGCCTAGCCAATGCGCCTTCACTTTCACATCCATTGAACGCGTCGCAGGCGCCACTGGCCGCACCGCAGGTGCTGCCGCATCGCCCCTTCAAGATCGTTTACGCCAGCCTATACGCCGACGTGCGCCCCAGCTTCATCGTGGACATTACCCCCTTTATCGAACAGCGCCACGCCGCGCTGATGGCCTACCGCTCGCAGTACGCCAATCAGCCCGCCGGCGGCGGGCTCTTTGTCCCCGAAGAGGAGATTCGCGAGCGCGCCTTTGCCGAGGCCCGCCACTACGGGCAGCTTGCCGGCGTGCGCTATGGCGAGCCGTTTGTGCAGAAGGAAGTGGGCCTGGTGGACGATATAACACTCGTGCCGGTCCAGTCGATTTGAATGGAACGAGAGCAGGGCGGCCTGCTTCCGAGCTTGATCGGAGCTGTCTGCTCAAATCGAAGGCTGGGTGCCGTGCGCGCGGCGGAATCGCTGCGATTCCCCGCATTCTTCGCTAGTATATTTGGGACAGGGTAATCGATTGGAGGCCCGCGAATGCGAATGGGCGATCTGCTGGTCGGGGCGAATCTGGTCACGGTCGAGGATGTGGCCGCGGCGCTGGCGCGACAGGCGGAGAATGGCGCTCGGCTGGGCGATAATCTTGTGGCTCTGGGAGCCATAGACAAGCATGCGCTGAACGCTTTTCTCAGGCGCATCCCCGTCGAGCCTGCCGATATTGCGGCAACCGGGATCGACGCGCTTGATCTTCTAAGCCTGATGATGAAGCTGATCTATACGGGCCACCTGGAAACCTCCCGTCAGTATGTTGAAGCCCTCAAGCTGCCTTACCACATAGTTACCGAGTTGGTGCGGATGGCCGTGGACCGGCAATTGCTGCGCGCGCTGGGGATGCGTGACAGCCAAAGCTCGGTGGACATGGGCTACGCATTCACCGAAGAGGGCAAGCGCTGGACGATCGATGCCCTGGACGTGGTGCGCTATGCCGGACCCGCGCCCGTTACCCTGGAGGATTTTACCTACCAGGTGAACGTGCAAAAACTGACCAACGAGCTGGTGACCTTCGAGCGCATCCACAAGGCTATGGGAAAGTTGAGCTTCGAGGACAGCATCATCGAGCAAAGCGGGCCGGCTTTGAACTCCGGGCGTGCGATGCTTCTGTATGGTCCTCCGGGCAACGGTAAAACCTCGTTCGCTCATGCGCTGGGCGGCGTCTTCAGCGATGTGATCTACGTGCCGTACGCGATCACCATCGAGGGTCAGATCATCCGCTTCCACGACCCCAGCATTCATATCGAGTTGAGTCCCACGGAGTTGATCGACGAAGACCTCTCCTTCGTCCGGGCCGAGGAATATGACGCGCGCTGGGTTGCATGCCGTCGGCCATTCGTCTCCACCGGCGGCGAGCTGACGCTGGAGATGCTCGACCTGCGCTATGACACGACGGGCCACTACTACGAGGCGCCGCTGCACATGAAGGCGCTGGGCGGCTGCTTCGTCATCGACGACTTTGGCCGCCAGTTGACGAGCCCAACCAGCCTGCTCAACCGCTGGATCGTGCCGCTGGAGGGTCGCGTCGATTATATGAAACTGCATACAGGAAAGAGCTTCAGCATCCCCTTCGAGGAGCTGGTCATTTTTTCTACCAACCTGGAGCCGGAAGACCTGATGGATCCTGCCTTCTTGCGCCGCCTTCCCTACAAGATCGAGGTGGGAGCGCCCAGCCTGGAGATATATCGCCGCATCTTCGATGGGGAGTGCGCACTGCAGAATTTGCCGCTGACGGGAGAGGTCTTTGATTACATTGTCTCCAAGCTCAAGACGGATAAGGGGATGAATCTGGCTGCATTTCAGCCGAAGTTCATCGTCGATCAGGTGGTGGCGACCTGCCGCTTTATGGGGCAGTCGCCGCACTTCGAGCCACGCTTCATCGAATATGCGCTGAATAATCTGCGGGTGCATCGGAGCGCGGCCTGAGCGGCGCGCGAACCAGCGTTCCGTGCGATACTTGTATTGTTAATGCCTGGAGGATTACCTATGGGTTCCGCTGTCTCCCTTCGATTGCCG
The DNA here is from genome assembly GCA_003159355.1 of Acidobacteriaceae bacterium. GTDB lineage: Bacteria > Acidobacteriota > Terriglobia > Terriglobales > Acidobacteriaceae > Telmatobacter. Next base: position 2,645 of record PLPA01000259.1, read on the forward strand.
GAAGACCTGAAAGTCAGGCTGGATAAACTGGCCAAGCGCACCGGAAGAAGCAAGACGTATTACATGGTCGAGGCCATCAGCGAAAAACTGGAAGACCTTGAGGATCTGTATCTGGCTGAAGCCAGGACACTTGATCTGAAGGCTGGGCGCAGCAGAACCTACACGCAGGAAGAAATGGAAAAGCGGTATGGCTTGGCGGATTGAGTACAGCAGCGATGCAGATAAGGAAATCGCCAAACTCGACAATCAAGTTGCCCAACGAATCATCAAGTTTATGGGAGGGCGTGTTGCAAAACTGGAAAATCCGCGCAGCATTGGCGAAGCGCTGACTGGTTCAAAGCTGGGAAATTACTGGAAATACCGGGTAGGGAATTATCGCATCATTGCGGATATTCAAGATGCAAGGCTGTGTGTTCAGGTTGTGCGGCTGGGAAACCGGCGCGAAGTGTATCGATAAAAGTTCTGATTATTCCAAGAAAATAGGCGTTAACGAAAGAGATGCCCCAGGTCTCAGAAGCGGAGACCTGGGGCATCCCGCGTGTTGGACGGGTTAGAGAGCGGTTTCGCCGCGCTCGTCGTTGCGGATGCGGATGGCGTCATCAACCTTGCTGATGAAGATCTTGCCGTCGCCGATGCGGCCGGTGCGGGCCGAGCTGATGATGGCCTGGAGGGTCTTCTCTTTCTGCTCGTCCTTGACCACCAGCTCGATCTTGACCTTGGGCAGGAGATCGACCGTGTACTCGCGGCCGCGGTAGAACTCGGTGTGGCCCTTCTGCCG
>PLPA01000137.1:0-18197 GCA_003159355.1 Acidobacteriaceae bacterium
ATCATGAAGATCAATCAGATTTCGCTCTTTGCGGAAAACAAACCGGGCCACATCAGTGCTCCCGCGCGCCTTCTGGCGCAGGAAGGCATCGACATTCGCGCCTTGTTCCTGGCCGACAGCCAGCACTTCGGCATTGTGCGCATGATTGTCTCCAACTGGCAAAAAGCTGCCGCGCTTTTTGAAGCTCATGGATTCGTCGTGAAAGTGACGGAGGTTCTCGCCGTCGAAGTGCCCGACCATCCGGGAGGCCTGGCGGACGTGCTGGGAGCGCTGGACGGAAGCGGCATCAACATCGAGTATATGTATGCATTTCCTTATCCTCGCGGAGACCAGGCAATCCTCATCTTCCGCTTCGCGGATCCGGACGCGGCGATTACGCGCTTGCAGGCGGCGGGCATCAACCTGCTAGCCAGCGACGAACTCTTGAAATAAAAGGCCAACAACTATGTCCGCATCAAAGACCATCACCCGGCAATTAGAGAACGCCTCCTGGATTCGACGTATGTTCGAGGAAGGCGTGCGCTTGAAGCGCGAGCGCGGGGCCGATGCGGTCTTCGATTATTCGCTTGGCAACCCCGACGTGGAACCGCCGCCCGCGGTGATGGATGCGCTGCGGCGCGTTGTGGCCGCCAACCGTCCCGGCTCGCATGGCTATATGCCCAATCCCGGCTACCCGCAACTCCGCGAGGCCGTCGCTCGAAAACTCCAAAGAGAGACCGGCCTTGCGTTCACCGCCGAGGATGTCTTTATGACGGTCGGCTCCGCGGGCGCATGCAACGTGATACTCAAATCGATCCTCGATCCGGGCGATGAAGTCATTGTCTTGATGCCCTTCTTCGCCGAGTACCCGTTTTATATCGCCAACCATGGCGGCTCCATGGTCCCTGTCGAGACCGATGCTTCCTTCCTGCCCGATGTGGAGCGCATCGCCGCGGCGATCACACCGCGCACGCGCGCGCTGATTCTCAACACGCCCAACAATCCCACCGGCCGCGTTTATCCGGAGCGTGTGCTGCGCGATCTGCAAACGATGCTTTCGCTCTCCGCCCAGCCCATTACCGTGATCAGTGACGAGCCTTACAATGCTTACGTCTATGACGGAAAGCATCAGCCCAGGGTAGCCTCGTTCATCGCCCAAACAGCGATCTGTAACTCGTGGTCCAAGTCGCTGGGATTGCCTGGCGAGCGCATCGGCTACCTGGCGCTCTCGCCGCAGCTCGACGATGCCGAAAATCTGCGCCGCGCCTGCGCCTTCAGCAATCGCATTCTGGGATTCATCAACGCGCCGGCGATCTGGCAGTGGGTGATGCTGGAGTCCCTCGATGAGACCATCGACGCCGCGCCTTACGAGTACAAGCGCAATGTGCTTTGCGATGCGCTTCAGGCCATCGGCTACGAGGTCACGCCGCCTGAAGGCGCATTCTATGTCTTCCTCAAGACTCCCATCCCGGACGACATTGCGTTTACCAAACGGCTTGCAGAGGAAGGCGTGCTGGCAGTGCCCGGCACAGGCTTTGGACGCTCCGGCTACATTCGTCTCTCGCTCACGATTCCGCTGGAGCGCATCGAGAAATCAATCAGCGGATTTGAGCGCGCATTTCTCTCCTAGCTTCGATGAGCAGGTTGAGAGATGCTCACAGTCTGCTTGTGCGGAATTGTCCATGCCGTATAGCTATTGAAGAGAAACTGTCCGCCCAGAATCAGCAGCCACACCCACAGCGCAAAGCGCAACTGTCGTCGCGGGACGCGCGTGCTGACCAGCGTTCCAACAATGGCGCCTGCAACGCCGCCCGCGATGAGATGATAAAGCAATTCCGGATTCGAGGCGTGCGAGAACCAGTGCGCGCCGCTGCCGATCAACGAAATCACAAAGCCGAAGGCAATATCCGTGCCCACCACTTGCGCGGGCAGCAGCGTGGTCAGGCTGAGCAGCGCGGCCGAACCGAGCGCACCCGCGCCGGCCGAGGAGAAGCCGACCTCGGCGCCAACGGGAAACATCAGCCATGGCAGGCGGGGACTATGATCCGGCGGCTGCGGATTCTGTCGCATCGGACGAAAATAAACAAAGATCTGCCACGCGGAGGTCGTCACCAGAATCGTGCCCAGCAGCGCGTTCATCAGGTTCTGCGATCCGGCGTTGACAAGATGCTTCAAGAAGAGCGAGCCAATGATCACGCCGGGAACGCCACCCAAAAGCATATAGCCGAGTGTCCGCCAGGCAACGTTGCGGCGCATGATTTGCGCTGGAATCAAAATCAATTTGACTGCCGTTGCGAACATCAATCCAATGCCGACCGCAATCGGCGCGGGAACTCCGAGAAACAAGACCAGAACCGGTACTGTGACGGTGCCCGCGCCCACTCCGGTGAGCGCGATAAACAATGCGATGATGAATCCAATGAGGTACTGCATACTCTCTCCTTCGCAACTGCTGACTCGCCTTATTGCCTCGGCGCTGCCTCGATGTGAATGCCGCATTCAACTTTGCGACCCGCCCAACGGCCGGAGCGCGCATCGTTTGGATCCAGTGGAAGCGAAGTACATGGCTCGCAACCGATGGAGGAGTAGCCGCGTTCATAAAGCGGCAGCAGCGGAATCGACAGCGATTCACAGGCGTACCAAACTTCGCGCGTCGTCCACGCGGCGAGTGGCGCCAGCTTGAGCACCTGCTTGCCGCCGGGAAGCGTGAAGAGCGCGGACTCCTCAAGATTTGTACGGCTCTTGGCCTGCTCCCTGCGCAAGCCGGTAATCCACACGCGGTATTCGGCAACCGCCTTGAAGAGCGGCTCAACCTTGCGTAGTTTGCAGCACTGATCCGGCGCGGATTGATAGAGCAGGCCGTGCTCGGCCTCTTGCTCGGCAACGGTGTGCGCCGGCAGCAGGTTGATGAGATTCAGTTGCCACTCGCTTGCCATGCGGTCCCGATAAGAATAGGTCTCGGCGAAGTGGTAGCCGGTATCAAGAAAAAGAATCGGAATGCGCGCATCGAATTCAAGCGCCAGCTTGGCGAGCAGCACATCTTCGGCCTGAAAGCTGCACGTCAGGCACGCATCCTGCTTAACGGTGATTTCGCGTGCCAGAGCCGCGCGCGCTTCATCGAGTTTGGTCTTCACCTGCGCATGGATTTCAACTGTGCTCATGACCTGCTTCCTTTCCGATTCTGTTGAATCAGCGGTTTCCTAGATTTCCCAATCCGCGTTTCCTGACGACAAAAGAATGCCGCTGCGCGCCAGCAGCTCATTCACGGCTGCGATCGCTGCAACCGGATCACTTGCGTTGAGGGCGATTAGCTCGCCATCGGCTTGCGCGGTGAGAGTCTCGCCCGCGGCCAGATTGACGATCAGCGCGATCATTCCGGAGAGAACCTTCGAGCGGATCAAGTGTTCAATCGTGCTGCTGATTCCGAATTCCGCATCGACTTCAAGGCGCGCGGTGATCGCGCCGCGAACAAAGAGCGAGCGCTCGATGCGATCAATCAACTCAACCGGCCCCGTCAATTCAAGAACGCCGCCGCGATGACCCCAGTGCGCGGCTCTCTCCTCCGCTGTCACCGGACCGGAAGTTGAAGCTGCCGGGTTGGAGGCCGCGGTGATCATGCCCGCCGCGACGGTGCTGTTGGTCTCGGCGTCGATCAGAATGAATGCGCCGGTCGAGCGATTTTCGCCGTAAAGGTCGAGCGCGATCGGACGCAGCAAATCAATGTTGACCACGCCGATGCCATTCATCTCCAGCGTCTCGGCTGCCTCATGCGCCAGCGTGCCGATGTTGGTGCGATGCTCAATGGATGAAACGAATGCGGGAACGGTCTGGCTGGTGTGCTTGAGAAGATAGCGCCGATTGCGCTGAAGCGGCCGCGCATCCATCCAGACGAGCGCTGCCTGAAGGCGCTTGGCGACCGTTGCCTGCGCTTGCGTGGCGACGATCAGATCGCCGCGGCTGATGTCGATCTCACGATCCAAAACCAGCGTGACCGATTGCGGCGCTATGGCCTCATTGAGGTCTCCATCAAAGGTTACGATGCGCGCAACCTCTGCGCTTCTACCCGAGGGCAGCACGGTGATTTTGTCGCCGGGGCGTACGGTTCCTGAAGCAACCTGGCCGGCAAATCCGCGAAAGGTATGATCGGGACGAAGAACGCGCTGCACGGGAAAGCGAAAGGGCGCGGCGTGCGTTTCCAGCGCCGATGGCAGCGACTCCAGAAGCTCCAGCAGCGATGGTCCCTTGTACCACGGCATTGCATCGGAACGATGCACGATGTTGTCTCCGGCAAGCGCGCTGACCGGAACGAAACGAACTTCAACAGGGCTGCCGGTATCGGCTGCAATCTGATTGAGTACGGAAGTGAAATCCAACTCGATCGCGCGGAAGGCAGCCTCGTCGTAGCCGATCAAATCCATCTTGTTCACAGCGACAATCACGTGGCGCACGCGCAGCAACGATGCAATGTAAGCGTGGCGGCGCGACTGAATCAGAACGCCCTTGCTGGCGTCGATCAGCACCACCGCGGCATCGGCCGTTGACGCGCCAGTGGCCATGTTGCGCGTGTACTGCTCATGGCCCGGCGTGTCGGCGATGATGAACTTGCGGCGTGGCGTGGAGAAGTAGCGATAGGCCACATCGATGGTGATGCCTTGCTCGCGCTCGGCGCGCAGGCCGTCGGTGAGCAATGCGAAATCAATCTGTCCGGGAGCGGTAGTTCCCTTCCCTTCAATGGAGCGCACCTGGTCTTCGTAGACCGATTGCGTGTCGTAGAGCAGGCGGCCGATGAGCGTGGACTTTCCATCGTCCACACTGCCCGCAGTCGAAAATCGCAGCAAATCTTTTTCGCGTTCATCAGCAAGATAATCGCCGACTGAGAATGGGAGTGCCGTGAGTATCGCCATTTAGAAGTAGCCCTCCCGCTTCTTGATCTCCATCGAACCTTCCTGGTCGTGATCGATCGCGCGGTTGGCGCGCTCCGACGAGCGGAATTGCAACAGCTCCGCAATAATCTTCGGCAGCGTGTCGGCGTCGGAGCGGATCGCCCCGGTGCAAGGGCTGCAACCCAGTGAACGCAGCCGCGACTTGATCATCTGCGGCTGCTCTCCGAGCCGCGCAACAAAAGCCTGTTCAATCGGAAGCAGCGCCTCCTGACCCGAACCGGCAGGGCGCACATACATTGGCCGCTCCTTGGCGAAGTAAAGATCGACCACCGGAATATTTTCTTCGTGGATGTACTGCCAAACGTCCATCTCCGTCCAGTTGGAGAGCGGAAAGACGCGAATGCTTTCGCCGGGATGTACGCGCGCGTTATAGAGATTCCACAGCTCCGGGCGCTGATTTTTCGGATCCCACTGACCGGCCGAGTCGCGGAAGGAATAGATGCGCTCCTTGGCGCGGGATTTTTCTTCATCGCGGCGCGCGCCGCCAAAGGCTGCGTCGAAGTTGTAGTGGCGCAGCGCATCGAGCAGCGCCTGCGTCTTCAGCAATCCGCAGCAGCGCTTGGTGTCGAGCGCAATAGGATTCGTACCGGCTGCAATCGCGGTTTCGTTGCGCCAGACCAGCAGCTCCGTACCCACGGAGCGAGCCATCGCATCGCGAAAGCTGATCATCTCGGCAAACTTGAAGCCGGTGTCCACGTGCAGCAGAGGAAAAGGAATCGGCGCGGGATAGAAGGCCTTCTGCGCCAGCCGCAGCATGACAGACGAGTCCTTGCCGATCGAGTAAAGCATGACGGGCCGCTCGAATTCAGAGGCCACTTCGCGCAGGATGTGAATGCTCTCGGCTTCAAGCAGTCGCAGATGGCTCAGGCGCTGCGAAGCGGTTACGCTCGCGGGCGGCGATGGAGGAGATAGGACTTCGGCAACCGGCATGCATGACCTCTTTCAGTAAGTGGATCGCTGAAGGCCAATGCTGCGGGTCCGCACACCGGCTTTTCAGCGAGGGGTGCGTCTTCTGATGAATTGCGAATGGGAAATCAGAGACTAGAGCATACACCCGTCGAAGATCATCGACAGGCAACAACACGAGCGGCTTTTGGAGACGCGAATCATGTGTATTCCCATAGTACCAATACAATTGGATAAATGCAATCCATAATGATTTGCATTCCGAATAATTGGAGCGCCGGGCGGGAGTTGAACCCGCGCATACAGGTTTTGCAGACCTGCGCGTTAACCGCTTCGCCACCGGCGCTTTTGAATTTGATTGCCCAGTTGGCTACTTCTTTCCGTTGTCTTTGAAGTTCAGCGCAAAGTAGTAGTACGTGTACGAATGGCTGGTTGTCACATTCGACAGGAACTGGCCACCACCGAAGTAGCCAACGCCGCCGCCCAGGTTGAAGTGCTTATTGAGTTCATACCAGGAGTAGCCATCGATTTCCGCGCCCACATGGCGGCCGTGAGCGGTCTTGTTGTACACGATCGAACTGCCCGAAGTGTTGTAGATCGAATCCAGCACCGAAGCCGCCCAAAAGTCCAGCCCCTGCACCGTGAGGCTGAGCCGCCGGTGAGGCTCAACGGTGGATCCCGCGCGCACCGACTCAATGTTCTGCGCGCCGAAGAGGTCGGCAATTCCAAGGCGGTCGTGGGCTGTTGGGTAGATCGTATCGAAAGTGGAGTGCTTTGCGTTCGTTGCCGGATTGCTGTTGCCCGAGGCGTAGTCGTACTGGGTAAAGACGCGCGGCTTGGCCGCTACATCGAGGAATTGGTACGCCGCGCCTCCCTGCGCCGCCCAGGCGCCGATGCTTTGCGTTCCCACTGTGCCGCCTTCGTAGATCAACTCGCCCCCGTAATCGAAGGCCTTATGGGCTTGTGCCTTGAAACGCACACCACCAACCTTCTCGTTTTCCTTGCCGGTGGTCTTGCTCTTGGCTGGTTCCACGACCTCTGCCGGCTGCACTCGCCACAGGAAGAACGGCTCAAGATTCGAGTGCGGCACAAGAAAATCATCGATGCGGCCGTACGCTCCGTAGATGTTGTTGCCTTCCTGATGCGGGCTCACGCCATAGGCCTGCGGCACCACAGCCGAGGCGGCGAGGATGCCCAGGTGCTCACGCTTCGCATTCAGGTTCAGCACCGCCGCATCGTAGGAACGGGCCTGGTTGCGCCACTCGGAGTTGGCGATGATGGTGTTGTTGTAGTTGATGAGCTGCCGCCCCACGCGCAGGCTGAACCAGTGCTTGTCGGGCGCGCCGATCTCGACGTAAGCCTTCTTCAGATCCCAGCGAACCGTGTTTGGCGGGCCGATCGGCGGGTTTTGCAAGCCTGCACGAGCGTCCTGCACCTGCGCCGTAACCCGGAACCAACTGGGCGTACGCAGATCCACCTGAAACCGGAAACGGTTCAACAGATAGGAATCATCCACCTTCGCCTTGAAGCTTGAATTGCTGTACCCCTCGTACCGGAACCGCTCCTCGGCCTGCAAGTCAATCCACTTGGGCAGTTTTGCGTCAACATAGGTCGCTGGGGCAAAGTCGTGAAAGTCATAGGGCGCTGGATTGCCGGTAGTCCGCCAGGCCGCGCCGTTCAGAAAGCTCAAAGGGTTCGCCTCCGGCCCGGTGATGTATGCGCCATTGAACGCGGACGTCGCGTTTTGCGTGGTAATGTCGTCCTGCGCGGCCAGGGGCAGGCCCGCCGCTATAGCAATCAGAAAAAGCACAGCTGAGATCGATAGCGGCAACCGGCGCAGGAAAGTAGACATCACAGCGTAAAAGGCTATTTGCACTTTGGATTCTCCTTGAAATTTGGGGAAGCTGGGGATTGGTTAGAACCTTAGGCCTTGACCCGAATGGGGCGACAGACCTTTATCAATAGGTGGGAAGACAACAACAACACGAGCACAGCGCCGTTTCCGACCTGTTCACGGCGCGGGCAGAGTCCTCAAGGCGGACTGTAAAGATGGGTGTAGTTTGGGGCATCCTATGCTCGGAGAATCATTGGATTTTTGTGTTGGGAAAAGACAAACATCGCGGACAGGCCAGCGGGCGCTAGCGGCAACAGCAACAACACGCGAATTTGATCAGAAAGTTTTTCATCTCGTGAGCAACTCTGTTTTTTCAACTTAAACGACATTCGGATTCTTGTCAATAGGCGCAACTTGACTTTCTTTCGCCCCGCCCATACCATCTGACTATGCAAGGTTCACTCTGTTGTCGCCGCTGTACATTGCTTCGCGTGCGCGGGTGACCTGGGTCTAACATTCAGATTGAATCCACGGTTCCCCAATGCCCGCGACGCAGCTAAAACTGCCGCGGGTTTTCTGCTTTCGGCGAAGAGGATAAATGACTTCAGCAATTCCAGTGAAAGAGACCAATGCCCAGCGCGCGGAGCGCCTGAAGCGCGAGAAGAACCCCTGGCTGGCCTTTGACGAGGTGCGCGAATTTGCCCGCCAGGGCCGCGCCAGCGTCCTGCCGGAGTGGGCCAATTTGTACTTCAAGTGGTGGGGCATCTACACACAGGGCGACGGCGTGGGCGCCACCGGCGGCAAGGGCGGCGAGGGCGTTACCTCCGATTACTTCATGATGCGCATCGGCATTCCCAATGGGATTGTCAGCGCGCGGCAGCTTCGTGCCATCGGCGAGCTGTCCCAAAAGTACGGGCGGAACCTGGCCGACATCACCGTCCGCCAATGCATTCAGCTTCATTGGCTGACCATCGAATCGCTTCCGGAGATAGTCGACGCCATCTACGCCATCGGCCTCTCGCCCATCGGCGCCTGCGGCGATGTGATGCGCAACGTGACCGGCTGTCCGCTGGCTGGCGTGGCCGCTGATGAGTTGATCGACGCCTCTCCTCTCGCCGCGGAGATTTCCAAAGAGCTGAGCGGCAACCCGGATTTCTACAATCTGCCGCGCAAGTTCAAAGTCTGCGTCACCGGCTGCCCTTCGTGGTGTTCTCATCCGGAGATCAACGATATCGCCTTCACCGCGACCAAGTTCAACGGCCAAATCGGCTACTCGCTGCGCGTCGGCGGCGGCCTCTCCAAGGAGCCGCATCTTGCCGTTCGCCTGAACGCCTTTGTGTTGCCCGAGCAGGCGGTGCGCGTGACGCGCGCCACTGCGGAAATCTTCCGCGAGCAACAAGGCCTGCGCGAGAACCGCGCACAGGCGCGCATGAAGTACCTCTTCATGAAAGAAGGCTGGACCGCTGATCGTTTTCTTGCGGAGCTTCAGTCACGGCTCAACTTCACGCTGCTGCCCGCCGCGCCTGAGCTGGTGCCCGACGACATCTTCCGCGATCACGCCGGCATTCATCCGCAACGCCAGCCGGGCTTGAGTTTTGTGGGCGCATCGGTGCTGCGTGGCCGGCTCAGCGGGGATCAACTGCTCGCTGCCGCCGAGCTTGCCGAGCGCTTCGGCAGCGGCGCGCTGCGCACCACAGTCTCTCAGAATCTGTTGTTCATCGATATTCCCAACGGAAAAACTGCGGAACTGGCGCGAGAACTGAACCGGATCGGATTGCAAGTGGATGGCTCGAATTTCTGGCGCGGCGCGGTGGCCTGCACGGGCACCGAGTTCTGCAAGCTGGCCATCACCGAAACCAAGGGCTTCACGCGCTGGCTGGTCGATGAACTCGAAGAGCGGCTGCCCGAATTCGACCAGCAACTCAGGCTCAACGTCACCGGCTGCCCCAACGGCTGCGGCCAGCATTGGATCGCCGACATCGGCATTGAAGGCAAGAAGATCAAGCACGAAGGCAAGCTCATCGATGCTTACTATTTCTGCCTCGGCGGCGCGGTGGGCCAGCACGCATCCATCGCTCGCACGGTGGGCTTTCGCTGCCCCGCGACGCTGGTGCCTGAAGCCATCGAGCGGCTACTGCGCCACTACCTCGCGACTCGACAGCTGGATGAGAATCTGCGCGCCTGGTTCCTGCGCCACAGTAATGATGAACTGCGCGCTGATTTGGCGGGTGAGGTGTTAGCGCCGGTGGAGCGCGATCTGCCCACGGGCCATGTGCCGCACGGCGTCGCCGATTGAGGTTCAAGCCATGAGCCTGTTGCCGGTCTTTCTCAAACTCGAAGGTCGCACCGGCCTCGTTGTCGGCGCGGGCACGGTTGCGTTCGAAAAGATCAACAGCCTGCTCAAGACTGGCTTGCGGCTGCGCGTGGTCGCGCCTCTGGCACGACAGAAAATTCGCCAGCTCGCGATGGAAGGCAAGCTCGAATGGATCGAGCGGCGCTTTGAAATCGCCGACCTCGATGGCATTGATTTGGTCATCGCCGCCACCGATTCCGCCGAAGTCAACGCACAAGTTTATCGGGAAGCTGTCGAGCGCAGGATTCTGGCCAACAGCGTGGACGACCCTCCGCACTGCGACTTTTATTTTGGTTCAGTGGTCAGCCGGGGCGCGCTGCAAATCGCCATTTCGACCGCCGGCGAGAGTCCCGCCGTCGCGCAGCAGTTGCGCCGCGAGATCGACGAGCAGTTGCCTGATGACCTCGGCCCGTGGCTTGAAGATGTGGGAAGGTTGCGCCGCGAAGTTCTCGCAACGCATCCGCGCGGCGAGGCGCGCAGGCTGCTCTTGCATCAACTCGCGCGGCGTCCGCTCTGCGACTCTGAAGTCTGCCCCTCGCACCAGTTGGCTCGCGCGCCGCTCGACGAGAAGACTGCCGGCTCAAGCGCGAAGGTCTATCTGATTGGAGCCGGTCCCGGAGATCCCGACCTGCTCACCGTCAAGGCTCTGCGCCTGCTTCAATCCTCCGATGTTGTTCTGCACGACGGCCTTGTTCCGCAAGCGATTCTTGCGCTGGCCTCGCCGCTCGCCGAAGTCGTCAACGTGGGCAAGCGCTGCGGCGTGAAGAGCATCACGCAGCAAGAGATTAACGCGCTGATGATCGAGCGGGCACAATCGGGGCGCTCTGTCGTGCGCCTCAAGAGCGGCGATCCGCTTCTGTTCAGCCGCGCCGCCGAGGAAATGGCCGCACTCACCGAAGCCGGTGTGGCCTTTGAGATTGTTCCCGGCATCACCGCAGCTTTTGCCGCGGCCGCTGCTATCGGTTGCTCTCTCACCAGCCGCAACAGTACGTCCAATGTGATCTTCTCCACCGGCCATCACGCGCAAGTGCAACCGGAGAATCGACCCACGCACGCGCCGCTGCCGCAACTCGAAGATGCGACCCGCGTGGTTTATATGCCGGGCCGCGATCTGCGCTTGATCGCGCAACAGTGGCTCGACGAAGGCCTACCACCGGAACTCCCCTGCGCCGTCGTCTCGCGCGCCGCGCAGCCCGGCCAGCAGATCCGCACCACCACGCTCGCCGCTCTCGGCGACGCAGCGCCCGCGCTTGCGCCCAGTCTCCTGATCGCCGGCTGGGCTCTGCGTGAATCCTCTGCCGCATTCACAATTCAGGAGCAACTCGTCGAAAAAGGATAATTTGCGCGGGAAGCCTTACTCCGCTTGATAGCGATGCAGCCTGCCTAGGCCGTTGAAGGCGGCAACCTTATAGCATTCGGCGAGAGTCGGATAGTTGAATACATTGTCGATAAAATAATCCACAGTGCCTCCCAAAACCATGACCGCCTGGCCGATGTGAACCAGTTCGCTGGCTTCCTCGCCAATGATGTGCACGCCCAGCAGCGCGTGCGTGTAGCGATGAAAGATCAGCTTCAGCCGCCCAGTGGTGTCGCCGCGAATCTGCCCCCGCGCCGTCTCGCGATAGTACGCCATGCCGACTTCGTAGGGCACATCATCGGCGGTCAACTGCTCTTCGGTCTTGCCGATGAAGCTGATCTCCGGAATGGTGTAAATGCCGTAGGGATAAAAGCTGGGATTGGTGGTGGCGGCTTGATCGTTGAAGGCGCGCGCGGCGGCGATGCGCCCCTGCTCCATCGAGACCGAGGCCAGCGAGGGAAAGCCCACCACATCGCCCACCGCGTAGATGTGCTCTACCTTGGTCTGGTAATGCTCATCAACGGGAATGCGTCCGCGGCTGTCGGCCTCCAGTCCGGCGGCGGCAAGGTTGAGATCATCGACGGCGCCCTGGCGGCCAATCGCATAGAGCAGCGCATCGCCGGAGACTCGCTTATTGCTCTGCAAGTTGGCCACCACCGTGCTGCCGGGCAGTTCTTCCACGCTCTGCACCTCTTCGCCCATGCGCAGCGTCACGCGGCTGTCGCGCAGATGATAGCTGAGAGCCTCGATGATCTCCCGGTCGGCGAACTCCAGCAGCCGGTCGCGCTTTTCAATCAGCGTAACGCGCACGCCGAGCACCGCGAACATGCAGGTATATTCCACGCCCACCACGCCGCCGCCCACCACGATCAGCGAGCGCGGCAGCTCCGGCAAGTCAAGAATCTGGTCGCTGTTGACGATGGTGCGGCCGTTGACGGGCACTGTCGCCGACGAGGCCGGCCTGGCGCCCACGGCCAGAATGATGCGCTCGGCTTCGAGCAAAGTGTCGGTCTGAGGGCCTTCAACGCGCACCCGGTGCGGATCGACGAAGCGCGCAATGCCATGCACCACATCGATGCCGTTGCGCGAGAGTTGCGCCTCGGTCACGTTCACTTCGGTGCGAATGACCGCCTGCACGCGAAAGGCCAGGTCGGCCATCGTGATCTTGTCCTTGACCCGATAGTTCATTCCGTAGATCGAGCGATAGTTGTAGCCGGAGAGATGCAGGACGGCTTCGCGCATGGTCTTCGAGGGGATGGTTCCGGTGTTGACGCAGACGCCGCCGACGACGGACCGCGCCTCGACAACGCAGACGCGCTTCTTCATTTTGGAGGCAGCAACGGCGGCCCGCTGCCCAGAGGGTCCGGAACCCACGACAATCAGGTCATACTTGACTGCGTTCATGCGCGTCTCTCTCAATCTTTGGATGCAGTTGTTGCCGCGGCCGATTCCGCCGGAATCAGTTACATCCCGCCGCGCCGCGCCAGGCCCAACGCCAATAGTATCCCATGAAGCAGCGCTTCCGGGCGAGGCGGACAGCCGGGAATATAAACGTCCACGGGAATGACAGCATCCACACCGCCCAGCGAGGCGTAGTTGGTTCCGAAGATGCCTCCGCTGATGCCGCAGGCGCCCACCGCCGCCACCACCTTCGGCTCTGGCGTCGCGACCCAGGTCTTGCGCAGAGCCAGCTCCATGTTGCGCGTCACCGGGCCGGTGACCAGCAGCATATCGGCATGGCGCGGCGAGGCCACGAAATGAATGCCGAAGCGTTCAATGTCGTACACCGGGTTGTTCAACGCCACGATCTCCTGCTCGCATCCATTGCACGAGCCGGCATCCACTTGCCGAATCGACAGCGAGCGCCCGAGCAGATTGTGGATGGCCGCTTCAATCCTCTTGCCGGTCTCCTCCATGCCTGGGCCGCTGGTGGCCGACAGCAATGCGGCGTGGCTGCCATCGGGATAGAGCGTGTATTCGGCGGTAAGCACGAGATCGCGGCGATCCGTAACTGCAAGCTCAAACTGATGCGTCATGCGCACGGCTTCATCTGCGGAGGTCTCGGCGCATTCGCCGCAAAAGATGCAGCGGCCGTAATCCACGATGACCTGGCGCAGGCCTTCGCTGTCGATGAGGGCGATGGCTCCGGTGGGGCAGGCCTCAGCCGCGGGACGCGCGTCGTTCCAGGCCGCGAAGTCGAACTCCGGGCATCCGCGAAACTGCTCGGCCACGCGAGGCGCAATGCGCGGATAATCGGCCGTCGCCGTGCCTACGCTAAACGTTTTTTGGAGGATCTTGAACATCGCGTTACCGATCCGTCCCCGAATAGGACAAGTTGAAGCTCTTGTTGATCACGGGAAAATCCGCGACGATATTGCCTTCCATCGTTTCCACAATCGCCGGCCAATTGTTGATCGATGGATCTTTTACCTTACAGCGTTCCAGGCGATTGTTTTCGCCGGTGCGGACCCAGTGAATAATTTCGCCGCGCCAGCCTTCCACCGCGCTCAACGCGCAGCGGCCGGGCGGAATGGGCTGCCGCGGAGCGCGATGCGGGCCGCCGGGCAGTTGCGCCACTGCCGCGCGAATGATCCGCAACGACTCGCCCACTTCATCGATGCGCACCTGCAAGCGGTGGCGAACATCTCCCGCCTGATAGACGGGCACGCGGAAGGGCAGATGGCGATACGCCTCGTAGGGGTGATCGCGCCGCACATCGAGATCGACGCCGGAGGCGCGCCCCGCCACGCCGACGACGCCCAGCATCGCCGCCTTCTCCGGGCGCAGGATTCCGGTGCGCTCCAATCGTTCGCGGGTAGAGTTGGACGACTGAAGGATCGCCGTCAGATCGCGGAACTCGCGCTCCACCACAGCGAGCGTCTTCTCAATGGCTTCGATCTGATCGCGCTGCCAATCTCTGCGCACGCCGCCGATGGCCACCATGCCGCGCAGCACGCGGCTTCCGGTCAGGGTCTCGTTCAAGCCCAGCACCAGCTCTCGCACGCGGCCGGCATGGGCATTGGCAATCACGAATCCCACATCGTTGGCGATGGCTCCAGCATCGCCGATGTGATTCGCAATGCGTTCGAGTTCCAACAAGGTGGCGCGCATGAATTGAGCACGCTGCGGAACTTCAATCTCCGCCGCGCGCTCAATCGCCTGGCAGAACGCGGCGCCGTGAGAGAACGCCGAATCGCCCGAGATGCTTTCGGCCAAAAAGACTGCGCGGGGGATGGGAAGATTCTCGAAGAGCTTCTCGGTTCCCTTGTGCGTGTAGAACATGCGCAGTTGCAGGTACAGGATGGGCTCGCCGGCGACGGCGAAGTTGAAGTGGCCGGGCTCGATGATGCCGGCATGAACCGGGCCGACCGGAATCTGAAAGACGCCCTCGCCGAGCGTGGGCCGATAGACGTGCCGCTCGCCCTCAAACGCTGGCAGCACGGTGTCGAGCGGAAAGTCCTTGCGCAGCGGATGCACGTCGGGCCAGTTATCGTGCAGCGCCACGCGCCGCGGATTCGGATGCCCGGCGGCTTCCAGGCCGAACCAATCCTGAATCTCGCGCTCCTGCCAGTTGACGGAAGGCAACTCCGCGGCCAGTGACGGGAACGAGGGATGGTCCTTGGAAATGGGAGCCTTCAGAATCACCCAGGAGGGATCGCCCAGCCGGTCGAAGACGTAGTAGTTGTAGAAAACGCCTTCCGCCTTCACCCGATCCTCGGCGAAAACGGTCACCAATCTTGCCTGGCGCTCGGTGAGGAAGTGCCGGGTGATTGCGGTGGCATCAGAATTGTTCAACAGAACTGTGACCTGGCCGGAGACAGATTCTTCCACGGAGAGGACCTGCTCCGGGAAACGCTCGCGAAGTTCTTTCGAGAAGCTCTTCATTGTCCGTTCACCACCCGCGCCGCGTTGCTGATCAGTTGGAAGAGCGGAGCCGGCACCCAGAATCCGATGACGACCAGCGCCGCGGCCAGNNACCATGCCGCCGACGTGCAGGATCGCGCCCGTGAAGACGCCCGTGCTGAAGAGGACGAAAAGAACGCCGGTAAGAAGATGCCCGCCATCGAAGGCCGCGCGCAGAATCAGGAACTCGCTCTGAAAGAGGCTGAAGGGCGGCATGCCGATGATCGCCAGCATGGCCATGAGAAAAACCACGCCGGTCAGCGGCATGGCCCGCAGCACGCTGCCTTTCAGCTTGGCGAAGAGGTCGGTTCCGAAGTGCTGATAGACGTTGCCCGCGCACAGGAAGAGCAGCGATTTCGCAATGGTGTGAAAGGTCATGTGCAGCATCAGGCCCAGGCTGCCCATCGTGCCCCCAAGTCCCAGCGCCGTGGCCATAATGCCGGAGTGATCGATGGTGTGGTACGCCAGCAGACGGCGATAGTTTTTCTGCACCAGCACGAAGGGAACGGAGACGCCCATGGAGAGCAGCCCGAAGAGCAGCAGCAGGTGACCGGGGAAATCCGCGCCCAGGCAGCGGCTGGTCAGGATGTAGAAGCGGATGAGGCCGTAGAGGGCGCAGTTCAACAGCGCCGTGGAAAGAATCGCGGTGGTGGGCACCGGAGCTTCGCTGTAGGCGTCCGGCTTCCAGGTGTGCATGGGCGCAAGGCCGGCCTTGGTTCCATAGCCGAGGAGAATCAGCACGAAGGCCAGCCGCATCGAGGTCTTGTCGAGTTGCGCGGCGTGCTGCGCCAGCACCGACCAGTTCAGCCCGCTCAGCGATTCGGAACCGGGCAGGCGGTGTCCCGCATAATAGGCCACCAGCGTGCCGAAGAGCGCCATCGATAAACCCACGCCGCCGATGATGGCGTACTTCCATGCGGCCTCCAGCGAGGTCACCTTCCCATAGAAGGTCACCAGAAAGATCGAAGCCAGCGTGGTGGCTTCCATCGCCGCCCACATCACGCCCAGGTTGTTGGCCATCGCCATGAAGAGCATGGAGAAGACCAGCAGCGGCGTCAGCGTGTAGTACATGCGCAGCCGCGCGAGCTGCTCAGCGCCGCTGGCGTCGTCGCCCAGCGCTCCGCTCTGCTGGTCGTCGCGCAGGTAGCCAATCGAGTAGGTGGCGCAAACCAGCGCCACCGAAGCGGTCAGCAGAATCACCAGCGCGCTGAGCGCGTCAGCATAGAAGAAGCCGTTTGCCAGCGAGACCGTGCCGCGAGCGAGCACCTGCCCGGCCAGCGCGACGGCGGCCAGAAAGACGATGCCGAAGCCAATCACGTTCGCCGCTTCCATGGCCGCGCGCCGGCGAACGAAGAACGATGCGGCAGCGGCGATGACGGGGATCAGCAATAGAGCGATCAGCAGCATCCTATCCTCTCAGCCTCCGCAACCGGCTCACATCCATCGACGCGAAGCTCTCGCGGATGCGGTAGACAAGAATGCCCAGCACCATCGCCGCCACCAGCACATCAAAGAAGATTCCCAGTTCCACGATCAGCGGCATTCCGTACGTGAGCGAAATGGCCGCGAGAAACAGTCCGTTTTCCAGCGAAAGCAGCGCCAGCACCTGCGTCAGCGCCTTGCGCCGGTTGATCATCGTAAAGAAGCCGATCAGGAAAAGAGAGATGGCTACGGCCAACGCGTTGTGGCCCAGGCCGGGTTCCTCAGGCCGGTAAAACGACTCCGCAACCACATAGCCCACCAGCGTCAGTCCGCCCGCGATCACCACCGAGAGCGGCACGTTCACAATCGGCTCGATCTCTTCGTGAATCTCCATGCGCTTCACCAGGCGTTCAAAGAGGAGCGGCACCAGCGTCACCTTCACCACCAGTGTGAGCACGGCGGCAATATAAAGATGAGGCGCATGGTTGTACCAGGCGATGGTCGCGGCAATCATCGCGAGGAAAACAGATTGCGCCGCGAAGATGCGGATGTGGACGACGATCCAGCGCTGCGCCACCATCGCGATCTGGAGCACCAGCACCAGCGCCGCCATCAATGTGACGATCCGGTCGCCGAATTGCATATCGAGAAAAGGACTCATAAGCCTCAGAAGAGAAACGTGGAAACTAGNNGCGTTCACGGTTTCGAGCAGAACAATCGCGCAACATAACAGCAGCAGCTTCGCCAGCAGCCAGCCGATTCCCTGCAACGCGCCGAAGCCGAACCAGGTCGGCTGCAATCCAATCGGCCAGAAGCAGTTGATCAACAGCGTCATCAAGACCAGTTGCTTGATCGAAGCTGCCCATTCAACAAGGGCCAGGTAGGGGCCGGAATACTCCAGGATCATGGCTTCGTGGATCATGGTGAGTTCCAAATGAGTGTCCGGATTGTCCACCGGGATGCGGCCCGTCTCCGCGATCAGCACCAGCGCCAGCGCGGCAAAGGCGAACATCTGTGCAGGGGCGAGAAAGCGCCAGGTCTGTCCAATAGCGGCTCCGGCAATCTCAGTCAGTCCGGTCGAGCCGGCGCCGATGGCGACCGTGAAGATAGCCAGCATCATCGCCGGTTCGGCCAGCGCCGAGATGGTCATCTCCCGGCTGCTGCCCAGGCCGCCAAAGGAGCTGCCGGTATCCAGTCCGCTCAGCGCCAGAAAGAAGCGGCCCAGCCCCAGCAGGTAGATCACCGCCAGCACGCCGCCGAACAAGCCAAGCGGCGCCTTGGCGGCAACCATGGGAATCATCAGCCCCGCCAAAATCGTGCTGAAGAAGACCACCCACGGTGTAGCCGTGAAGATCCAGGAGGCTGTCTCCGGAATCACCATGCCCTTGCCAAAGAGTTTGCGCAAATCTCTGTAAGGCTGAAGAATGCCGGGGCCGCGCCGCGTTTGCAGGCGCGCCTTCAGCGTGCGAATCACTCCCGTCACCAGCGGCGCCAGCGCCA
>PLPA01000137.1:18266-25063 GCA_003159355.1 Acidobacteriaceae bacterium
GGATCGCGCTGGGGTAGTGCGGCGACACTTCGTACTCCGCCTGAATCTCGCGGCGCGGGCGATAGAGTGCCGAGAAGATCATGCGCAGCGGCTTAGAAAATGCCGTCGCTGTGTATTCGTTGTCGGCGGTCAACCCCGGAAGGCCGCAATCCCACACCGGCCCGCGAACGCTGCGCCGCCTCCAGCGCAACGCCAGAGGCAGCGCGAAGGCCGCGCCGGCAAGCAGGAAGAACAGCGCCATCCCGGCGGTCGAAATCGTCCCGCCCTGAACCGTTCCATGCCCCGTTCCCGCGGTGAGCGCCAAGCCGTGAGCCGTCACCAGCGCCGCGCTGGCGCGAACCCCTAGCGTCTGCTGCGTGATGGAGTCGAAGACCGGCACAAACCATGTCGCGCCCAGGCCCAGTGCGATGCATCCCACCGCCAGCACCGCCATTCCGGCGCGCATCGCGAGCGAACACTCCCGCGCCTCCGCGGCTTCCTCGCTGCGCGGCAAAGCCAGAAACGGAATCGCGAAAGCCTTGACGAAACAGGCCGCCGCCAGCGCCGCCGTCAGCGCCAGCAGAGAGCCGGCAATGGGAAACATCAACCGCGTCAGGCTTTGCGTGGTGCCGAAGCCCGCCAGCAGCGCCTGATAGGTGAGCCACTCGCTCACAAATCCATTCAGCGGAGGCAGACCGGAGATGGCCACCGCGCCCAGCAGGAAGCACAGCGCCGTCACCGGCATGCGCCGGATCAGCCCGCCCATCTTCTCCATGTTGCGCGTGTGCGTAGCTTGCACCACGGAGCCCGCGCCCAAAAACAGCAGCCCCTTGAAGATGGCATGGTTGAAGGTGTGATACAGCGCGGCAATCAGCGCCAGAGCGGCCAGATTCGCCTGCCCCAGCGAGCGGAAGATCAGCGCCGCGCCGAAGCCCATCAAAATAATGCCGATGTTCTCGATGCTGTGCCAGGCGAGCAATCGCTTGAGGTCGTGCTCCATCAATGCATAGAGCACTCCCAGCAGAGCCGACGCCACGCCCAGCCCCAGCACCAGCGTCCCCATCCACAGCGGAGGCGGGCCATAGAAATCAAAGAAGACCCTCGCCATGCCGTAGATGCCGGTCTTGATGACAATGCCCGACATCAGCGCCGATACGTTGCTGGGTGCCACCGGGTGGGCCTCCGGAAGCCAGATGTGCAGCGGAACCAGGCCCGCCTTCACGCCAAAGCCGAAAAGAAAAAGCAGAAAAACCGCGCCCTGCTCAAGCGGCGGCATGCTAGAAGCCAGCAGGTGGAAGCTGGAGAAATCCAGGCTGCCGCTGGCGGATGCGAGAACCAGGAACCCGATCAGCAGCAGCCCCGTGCCGGCGTGCGACATGATCAGAAACAGCATTCCGGCCTTGCGCGTCTTTTCCTTTTCGTGCTCAAAGATAATCAGGAAGAACGACGCCAGCGCCATCACTTCCCACGCCACCAGGAAGAAGAATGCATTCGACGCGGTGAAGACCAGCGCCAAACTCGGCAGCAGCAGGTTGATGAAGAACCCGAAGGCGCCCAGGTTGCGGCGTCCCTCCATCTCCCGCAGGTATCCAAAGGAGTACAGCGCAACGGCGGCCGCCAGCACCGCCAGCGTCACGTTGAAATAGGCCGACAGCGGGTCCAGGCGGATCGCCCATGTGAACGCCGGGTTGCCGAAGGGCAGGCCGATCGCGGTCGTGCTACCGCTGAACAAGACGGCCGCTGAAGCCACCAGATCGAGAAGCGAACCCGCCAGCGCAGCCGAGCAGCCCACCCGGCGCGCCACTGCCGGATGCCGCCACAGGGCCAGGCTGGCCACTGCGCCCGTAAGCCATACGATGATTCCGCTCAGGAAGAGTTCCGTAATCACCGCTCAGAAACCTCGCATTCCACTTCTTCGAGCATCTGAATGGCGTCCGCCAGATTGGCCTGAAAGTACCGGCGCATGATGTCGAGCACCTCCACCAGCAACGGATTTCGTATGGAATAGAAGACCTGGTTGCCGTCCTTGCGGTTCGCCACAATCCGGTGGCTTCTCAGGATCGCCAGGTGCTGCGACAGGTTCGCCTGTTCCACGCCCAGCTTCTCCTGGATCGCCCGCGTGGAGAGCTCCCGCTCGCGCAACACCTCGAGGATGGCGATCCGTGTGGGATGCGACAGCGCGCGAAAGATGCTCGCCTTGTAGCTTCGCAGCGTCTCCTGCATATCGTACAGTATATTCGCTCTTCCGAATATACGCAATGAACTCTATCCGGCGCAGCGGCTCAGCTTCCACGTAGCCCGGCCTTGGCCGGGTGCCCCATCCTTCGCGTTCTTTGCGAAGGGTGGGAGACCACGAACCTCGACTGCCGGGTACCCCATCCTTGATCCAGCCATAATGCTTGGGCCCCATCCTTCGCGTTCTTTGCGAAGGGTGGGAGACCAGAACCTCGACCGCCCGCGTCTCTCGTCTGAGTGCTGTCCATTCCGACTCGATCTCCACAATTCCCCAGCCCGAACCCGGCTGGTTGGGTTTGCTTCGTTTCGGGTGGATTTATGGGCACTTATGGGTGGATATATGGGTGTGAGTCGTCCACCGGCGTTTCCAACCCTCGATGGGATGAAACACTTTGCGACATTTCTCCCGGAGGGAGAAGCGTGAATAGCCAAGGACAAGCGCAGCGCAGTCCTGGGTCAGCGTTGGCGGGTGGCGCAGGTCCCATAGGATTAAACCATAAGAATGGATTACCAGGTCCGGATTCTCGGACCTAGTAATCCACGAACCTCAACCGGCATCGTTGAATAAGTTATTAACTCCATCCTGGGCCTTCGCCAGTACGACAATCGCGGACGCATCGTCAGGGATAACAGCAATGCCTCTACTTGTCGAGTTGCTTTGTGCCGGTAACCCGGAAGCTGGCGGTCAGCACCTGCGCGGAGTCCTCTGGCTGCGTGCTGCCGACGCTGATGCTGTACTCGCCGGGAACAATCACGCGGTTCCCTTTGGCATCAACCTGGCCCAGCGAGCGCGGATCGACCGTGAGGCTCACGTGGGTCGTCGCACGGGGCGCAAGATGCACGCGGGTGAATCCGGCAAGAACGCGGCGCGGAGTTTCGAAGCCCTTGGGCTGCGTCATGTAAACTTCGACGACTTCATCCCCAGCCACCGCTCCAGTGTTTTCGACATCGGCCTCAACCCGCGGGGAATCTCCGGCGGCAAGGCTTGAAGAGGCGAGCTCCAGGTTGCGATATGCGAAAGTGGTATAGCTCAAGCCGTAACCGAAGCTATAAAGCGGCCTGCCTGCGAAATAGCGATACGTGCGGCCCTGCATGGCATAGTCGTCAAACGCTGGAACCTGATCCAGCGAGCGATAGAACGTAAGAGGAAGGCGGCCGGCCGGATTGTTGTCGCCGGCAAGCGTCTCGGCAATCGCCGTCCCGCCCTCTTCGCCGGGATACCATGCCTCAAGCATTGCGTCGGCATGTTCGTTTGCCCAGTTCACCGCCAGGGCGCTGCCGTTTTGCAGCACGACGATCAACGGCTTGCCCGTGCCCGCCAGCGCCTTCAACAGTTCTTCCTGATCGGCCGGCAGATCGATCGCGGTGCGGTCGCCCCCGCTGAAACCCTCCAGCTTCACCGGCATCTCTTCCCCTTCAAGCGAAGGCGAAAGGCCGACCAGCGCAATGGTGACGTCGGCATTCTTCGCCGCATTCACCGCCTCGTCGCGCAACNNCACGAAGAGCTTGCCATCGAGAAACAGCCGGAATCCTTCCGTGTTTTCGCACGCATAGCAGTAATTCATTCGGACGCCGAGCTTGTAGTCGCCGGGCGCGGGCGGAGTGAAGCTGCCGCTCCAGCGCACCGAGTAGTTGTTGCGGCCAACTCCTGCCACCGGCGCAACCTTGTCCCAATTGAAGTTGATGTTGGCGTCAGTCCGCTTCAGCACCGGCTCTCCGCTGAGGTCTGCTGACGCAAAGTACTCGGCCGAAAGTCCATGGCCTGTGCCGCTCGCCGGACTGAGAGCGGTGTGTTCAATCGGCATGTCAAAGCCCGCGACCAGCGTCGATCCCTGCGCATAGCTCACAGTGGCCGTTGCGAAGCGCTTCTCGATCCCGGTGATCGGGTAGACCGGCTCCGGCGGCGGCGCGTTGTAGTTCCCTTGGAGCGACTGCACCAATTCAGCCGTGGGGCCAACAACCGCGATGCGCCTTATGCCAGCCTTCAGTGGCAGGGCCCCATCCTTGTTTTTCAGCAGCACCATGGACTCGCGAGCCGCCTGCAATGCGAGTGCGCGGTGTTCCGGCGAGTTGTTCTCGGCCAGCGAAATCCGGCCAAAGGCATAGCTCGCCGGTGGATCGAACATACCAAGATCAAAGCGTGCGCGGAAGAGGCGTCGCAGGGCCTTGTCGAGGTCGGCCTCGGTCACCAGTTGCTGCTGTACCGCTTCGACGAGCGCAGGAAAGGCTTGCCCCTCGCGATAGCCGCATTCCAGATCGGTCCCGGCCTTGAGCGCGGCAGCCGCGGCGTGTGCCATGTCCGGCGCATAATGGTGACCCGTATCGACATCGGCCACCGCGGCGCAGTCGCTGACCACGTAGCCGTCGAAGTGCCAGGCCTCCCGCAGGTGATCGCGCAGCAGCATGGTATTGGCGCACGCCGGCGCGCCGTCGATGGCGTTGTACGCGCACATCGCCGATTGCGCGTGCGCCTCGGTAACCACCGCCCGAAACGCGGGCAGATACGTATCCTCAAGGTCGTGCGCGGAAACATCGACGTTGGCCTGATGCCGCGTCGATTCCGGGCCGCTATGAACGGCAAAGTGCTTTGGTGTGGACACCACGCGCGGATGGCCGGGATCGTCGCCCTGCATTCCCGTAACGAAGGCGACGCCCATCCGGCCCGTCAGAAACGGGTCTTCCCCGTAGGTCTCCTGCCCGCGTCCCCAGCGCGGATCGCGAAAGATATTGATGTTCGGCGCCCAGAATGTCAGACCGAAGAACTGTTCGCGCTGGTTCTGGCGAATCGCCTCGTTATATTTGGCGCGCGCTTCGGTTGAGATCACCTCGCCCATGCGATGCACGAGGGGCGCATCCCAGGTGGCCGCCATGCCGATCACCTGTGGAAACTCCGTCGCGTAGCCGGCAAAGGCGACGCCATGCAGCCCTTCGTTCCACCAATCGTACTTCGGAACGCCCAGTCGCGGGATGGCCGGCGCATGGTCGCGCATCTGCTGCACCTTCTCTTCGAGCGTCAGCCGTCCAATCAGATCGTCGACGCGCCGGTCAACCGGAACTGCCGTGTCCATAAAAGGTAAAGGCTGCTGGGCCGCGACTCGCAGCGAGGCTGCCAGCACGACAGAGAGGGCAAAAGAGCACCGGATCTGGAACAAGTTCATGAGAAGGCCTGCCTGACGGATAGATTGTTGCGCATTCTGTTGTTGTGCCAAAGAAGAGTGCGAACCATGCCATTATAACCAGCGCGTCCGATCCGGCGAGTACCCCCTCGCGCACGGCCATCGTTTGTCCGTCAGGCGATCCGCCCAGCATCGCCGACAAGTATCGGTTGGACTTCATCTAGCATGATAAGGAAGTCCTACACCACTGTACAGAACTGTCTGTAGTGCTCAGAGAATTCCTGCGGATGGCCCCAGGTTTGGGCGGCGTTATCCGCTCGGCGCCAACCCCTCAAGCGGCATTATTTGAAGGCATTTCCGGGCTTGATTCCAAGGATTTTGAAGACGAACGCCATTGGGCAGAAGCCGGTGATCCCCGATTGAAAGAGCATGATGCCCACCCATGCGGTGAGCAGCAGCCACCACGGCGAAACAAAATGCCCCAGCGCCACGCTGACGAGAACCATGGTCCCGGCAAAAGTAAGGACAGATCGGTCGAGATTCATTGTTGGCTCCTTTCATTTTCCAGCGCGGCCAGCATTGTCTTCCATGCCAGCGTCGCGCATCGCATCCGCACCGGATAGGCATGCACACCGGACAGAACCGTCATCCGCGCGGTTTCAACATCCATGCCATCCTTGAATTTCTCTGTGTCNNCGGATCACATTCCCCTGATCGATCCGCAGCGAGACAGCCACATCGTCCCCGCAAGATGGGTTGTCGCTTCGCGCAAAGTGGCTGCAATCGGCAATCGCGCGCCGGTTGCGCGGATGGCGGCCGTGATCGAGGACGGCTTTCGGGTAAAGTTCGACAGAATCGCTCATTGGAGAAACATAACCTCCACCTCTTCCAGAGCCTCGGCCAGCGCATCTACCTCGGCGGTTGTGTTGTACAGCCCAAAGGTGGCCCGCACCGTGGCCGGAAGCCCCAGACGCGCCATCAGCGGCTGTGCGCAGTGGTGACCGGCGCGCACTGCCACGCCGCGGCTGTCCAGCATCTGCGCAATGTCGTGCGGGTGAACGCCGTCCATCACAAACGAGAGGACCGANNGCGGTCGAGGCCCAGCGCGGTGACATAATCGATTGCCGCGCCCAGACCAACCGCCTGCGCAATCGGGGGTGTTCCCGCTTCGAACTTCGCCGGCAGCGGAGCGTAGGTCGTCCTCTCCAGGCTGACGCTGGCAATCATGTCCCCACCGCCCTGATACGGAGGCATTGCATCCAGCAGTTCCTCCTTGCCATACAGCACGCCAATCCCCGTCGGCCCATACAGCTTGTGGCCGGAAAAAACCAGGAAATCGCAATCCAGCGCCTGCACATCGATCTTCGTATGCGCCACCGACTGAGCCGCGTCGATCAGCACCTTGGCCCCGGCCTCGTGCGCCGCGCGAATCATCTCCGCAATCGGCAGCACGGTGCCCAGAACATT
>PLPA01000203.1 GCA_003159355.1 Acidobacteriaceae bacterium
GCCGCGTCGGCGGTGGAGAAGGTCACCGGAACTTCCAGATAAGGCTCGGCGTTCAGCAGTTGGCAGATAACAAGATAGTCTTCCAGCGAAAGGACCACCGATCCCGATCCTCCCGGACCGACAAAGTATCCCGTCCCCCAGCCGGTTGGCGCGCGCGCGTAGTCCGGCTCGGTCCAGTTACTCATGGTTTCCGCGTTCTGGTTCACCCAGTAGCGAAACATACCGGGATTGCTGCCGATCGACGGACCGTAGAAGTTTTGCAAAGTCTGAATAACTTCATCGCGAAGAACAGTGGTGTTGCCGGGATTGGCGGATATCTTCTCAAAACTGATGTTGTCGAGATAAACCGATCCTCCCGTGGCGATGAACGATACCTGGCCCGGACCCAGCGCCGTCTTAGCCGCCGTTTCCGAGGCCGTGCAGTTCGAGGTATATTGCGTCCAGGCCGACGTCAGCTTCGGCGTGAATGAGCCGCAGTTGAAGCCGCCTGATGAAAGACGGCTGGCGGAAGCAGTCAGCGCGGGAGTGCCCGAGGCCGCTTTGGCCCAGAAGGAAAGCTGATATGTGCCATTCAACAAGACAAAATTGTTATCGCTGTTCTCGCTGTCGAAATACGATGCCGCAGTGGCCGTGGATCCAACCGCCGAGGCATTCATGTTAAGCGATTGCGTGCCGCAGGTCGCGCAAAGATCCGTAGTATCGGAAAGCAGTTGCGCGCCGCCCGTAACCGTTCCCGCTACTCCGCCCCGCGATCCGCTTTCCCACCACGACTCAGGCGTGGGAAACGTAGACTTGCTCATGACAACGATGTCGCCTACGCCGAACGATGCGTTGCACGGCGTGGAAACCGTTATCGACGGAGCCGTATAGGTCGACTGGCCCACGAGCGGATAATTCGGGCCGGTGTTCGATGCAATGGAGCCCGTGCAGCCCAGCTCGGCGCCACCCGATTGCGACTCGATTACGGTAAAAGTTCCGCCTGTCAAGTAGTTAGGCGGAACGCCATCGTACCGATCCGGAACGGTGAACGTGGTCGCGGTTCCGGCCGCTGTCAGAGTCCATATCTGCTGCTGCTGCAAAGGCTCAAATCCCGGGTTGGAGGACCCGATCAGGTTCTTGAGAATCTGACCGTTATCGTAATAGTCGAGGGAGCCGATATTCACTCCGATGCGATTCGTACTGCTCTGCACAATGGATCCGTCGTTCAGCGACAGGGTCTGCCCAAATGCGGAAACAGTAACTATAACCAAAAAACATGACGCAAGAATCACCAATGTCCGTTTCATTTACTAACTCCTTCGACGACTGTTTGTTTACCGGTCGACAGTGCCTCTGGAATAGTCCTTCCGCAGGCATGTCCTACCGTCTGCCATGGCAATCGCATAAAGAGCAGAACCACAAGTAAATCATCGCTTTGACCGCTGCCAAAGACAATGTCTCCATTAAAGCAATGCTTAAGCGGTCTTATCGATCTTGTCTTGCATGCTATAGAAACTGATTGGTAGAACGCAGGCATGCGAACGCACACTTAGCACTGCAAGCAGAAACGGAGCCGGTCTTCCGGCGTCTATACGCCCTGCTCTTCTCAGCACGCAGTTCCCACTCGCATAAAGGGGAACTACGCCACAGCACTCAGTTTCGCAACTTCTTCTAGTGGGCCCAACTGGTTCCTTGGAATCCCGACTACATTGAATTGTACCGTTCCCGATAGAAAATGCAAGTCAGGCGTCCTTCCACCAGCGGCAGCCAGTTGTTCCGGCCCATTATTGCTCAGGAGTGCAGGCCGGCGCCGACGCACATGGACGGCGATCTTTTTCATTGACAACAAGCCTGCCCGCGTGCAAACTATAACTTCCTGAATTGGCAGGGCCGGGAAAGCACACGATTGAATAACTGTTTATGAAAACTAACATCGCATCGCTGGTTTTGGCGCTCTGTCTAGCTTGCGGAGCGGTGCGGGCGGAGGCCGGGAGTCCCGAGCGCAAATGCCCGGTTGTCATTGACAGCGTTGAACTGAGTTACAACCATCAGGGTGAAACGTCGAAGCCCCAACTCAGGGTAGAGTTTGACAATCATTCCGGCAAACATATCTCGAAGATCGCGTTCAGTTTATCGTTGCTCGATGTTGGCGGCTATCCTCACCCCTACCCGGACGATTTGATGTATGGGAACGGCCTGGAGATTGGCAAGACGAAAGCGTTTACCTGGGAGTTGGCGTCCGAATCCGTGGACATCCATCGCACCGGTGAAACGGTCGTTGTGAGCAAGGTTGAGTTTAGCGATACCGTGAGCTGGATCGACGACGGCTCGGAGACCTGTGCATTCAAGGTCGACTTTCACGCCAGATAGGACGCGCGGCAAAGCCATTGATGCTAAAGGAAGCCAGCACTCAATCGGCGAGTGAGCGGAGGTTGCTCCGAAAGGTCAGCAGCGCGCCAAAAACACACAAAAAACTGCGTCCGAACCCACGGCTGGCGCATCATCTTAATGGACATCTGCGGTTGCATCGGAGGTAATTAATGGCGCGTGGCTCTGCGATGAGTTTCGTTCTTTCGGTTTGCATGGTTCCGGGGCTCTGGGCGCAGGCGCCCAGTGGGCCTGGCTTCGCGTCAGGCGGTACCGGAACCGCTCCGGCAGCGGAAAACGGATCAAGGGCCTACACGGTTCCTGCCGGAACCAGGATTCTGCTTTCGCTGAAGCATGAAATCAGCACACGCGTCGCCAAGCCCGGCGACGCGGTCTATCTCATCTCCGATTTTCCGGTAGTTGAAGATGGCGCCGTGGTGATCCCAGCCGGGATTTATGTGAAAGGAACCATCGACAGCGTCGAACGGCCTGGGAAGGTGAAGGGCCGCGCACAGCTTCAATTGCACCTGACATCGATGATCTTTCCGAACGGTGTGGAGATCGCGATTCCCGGCTCGCTCGACAATGTTACCGGCTCAACCGGGGCAAAGGTCAAGAACGCCGAGGGAACCGTCGAACAAGCCGGAAGCGTGGGGCGCGATGCCCAAACGATTACGGGTACTACCGTGGAGGGCGCGGGGATTGGCGGCTTGGTTGGATTGGGAACAGGGAATGCCGGCATGGCGGCCGGGATCGGCGCCGGCGCCGGCGCGGCGGTGGGCGTTCTGACCACTCTCTTCACGCGTGGCAACGATATCGTGTTTCCCCAGGGCACAACGCTGGAAATGGTCCTCGCCCGGCCGGTCGTAGTGCGGCTGGATCAACTGTCTGGCATGCCCGGCTACACCGGGATGACCATGCCCGCGCCTGGGCTCCCCGGTGCGCAGCAGTTACCGATGGCCAGTCCTAGACCGAACAACTAGGACGGAAATGATAACTCTATCCGGATGGCTGAACCCGACGCGAGTCCTTGGGCTGAGTGCCAATCTCTTTGCCCTGATTTCGTGCTGCATCGCATGGACCAGCGGCCGCGGGAGTCCGCGCCAGCGACGGCTCGCCGCGGTTCTGGCCGTGCTGGAAGCGGGGCTTGTTGTGGATATGGCATTCAGTTTCCGTTCGCTGCTGCATGATTTGCTCGAAGACGAAGCGATCGCCAAGGGACTGTATGCCCAGCGCGCCGGCCCGCAGATTGCGGCGTTATGTCTGCTGGGTGCTGCCGCGGCAGCCGGAATGGGAGTGGCGTTTCAGCGTCTTCGTGGCAGAACTGGTGCAATTGTGGCCGTCTGCGGCGCGATTCTCTCCTTGAGTTGCTGGTGCGCTGAAGTTATTTCCTTGCACACCGCCGATACCGTGTTCTATTACACAGTTGACGGAGTCATGCTGGTGAGCCTGTGCTGGGTCGCTTGCGCCTTGATGACCGGCCTAGGCATTCTGTGGGATGCGCGGGCGGCCCGCGCTTATGCTCACTGGCGTGGAAACTCCGCCGGAGCGCCGCCGTCTACGCTCACAGATTCTTGACAAAGAAGTCGGTCAATCGCTGAAAGAGGATCAGGCGCGCCCCGCGATCCTCAAACAAATCCCGGCGGTCGGGAAACAGCAGGATGTCGGCATATTTTCCGTGGTCCAAAAGCTCATCGAGCAGCATGAGGGAGTTCTCCTGATGAATCGTCTCATCCAGTGTTGCTTGTGCCAGCAGGAGCGGCGCGCTGAGATTCTTGGCATTCTCCAGGGGCGAAGACGATAGCCAGCCGTCCTGGTTGCGCTTCGGATCCTCCAGGTAACGCTCGGCGAAGACCGCGTCGTAAAGATGCCAATCCGTAATCGGGGAGCCGGCAAACCCCGCTTTGAAAAGCAGCGGGCGGTCAAGCATGCCATGGAGCGCCAGGAACCCTCCGTACGCCCAACCGCAGATTCCGATCCGCGTCCTGTCGACCCAGGGCATAGAGCGCAGATACAGGACTGCGTCCCGCAGGTCTGCCATTTCCGATGACGAAAGCCGCAAGTGCAGCGGTTCCTCAAACAGATGGCCGCGCCCGGCGGAGCCGCGGTTATCGACGGCGAAGACGATATAGCCGCTCTGCGCCATCAGAGCGAACCATAGAGAGATATCGCCGCCCCACGCGTCACGCACGATCTGGTCGCCAGGTCCGCCGGCAACGTAGAGAATCACCGGGTATTTCCGCGCGGCATTGAAGTCCGGAGGCTTTATCATCCAGGCATTCAATTCGATGCCCAGGTGTGTCTTTACGGTAAGGAACTCGAGGGGGCTGAGCTGGTTCGCTGCCCCGTCGCCGTCCGTATTGCCGCTCAGGCTTGCAATGCTGCTCCCGTCGGCTCGGAGCAGCTCAATGCGAGGTGGTGTAGCGTGGCCGGACCAAGTATCCACCATGACATCGCCGGAGGGCGACAGTACCGGGTTGTGGGTGCCCTTCTGGCGCGTGATGCGCGTAAATCCCGTTCCGTCCAGATTCACGCGATAGAGTTGGCGCTCCAAAACGCTGGCTTCAGTCGCGGTAAAGCAGACAGCGCCCGCAGTTTCATCGACCCCAACCAGGGAAGTTACTTCCCAGTTCCCCTGGGTAAGTTGGACAAGCTGGCGTCCGGAAAAGTCGTACAAATAGAGATGGCGATAACCCGAGCGTTCGCTTGACCAGAGAAAGCGGCGCGAGTCTTTGAGGAAATGCAAATTGTCGCTCAGGTTGATCCAATAGGCGTCCTTTTCTGTGAGGATCGTGCGCACCTTCCCTGTAGCCGCATCCGCCAGAAGAAGATCGAGCGTCTTCTGATCGCGGCTGAGACGCTCGATGGCCAAGTGCTTGCCGTCCGGCAGCCACTGCACCCTGGGGATATACACCTTCGCTTCACTGCCTAGATCGATTTGCAGCGGCTTGCGGCCAGACACCGGCTGCACGAAAAGGCGAACCGTGGGAATCGCCCCACCGGGCTTGGGATAGGCTATGGAGCGCTCATCGCCATCGGAACTGCGCAGGGAGTATTTATTGACTGCGCGATCGTCCGTCTCTATCCAGGCGATGGAGGACGAGTCCGGCGACCACCAATATGCCCGGTGCAATCCCAACTCGCGAAGATAAACCCAGTCTGGTTCGCCCTCTCGAAGATCGCTGTTTCCCTCAGGCGAAAGGGCGCGAGCGACGCCGGTTGCGGCATCCGCCAGCCAAAGGGTGTGGCCCTGGACAAAGCTGACATAACTGCCGTCCGGGCTGATTTGAGGACTGGCGAGATCCGTTCGATCGGTCACCAGGGGCCGGAAGGATTGCGCGTCGAGGTCGAACCATGCCAATGAAGCGCCACTCGCAAGCAACAGAGCGTGCCCGCCCGGAGCCCAGGCATAGTCCTGAAGCTGCCTCGCTTCCGCAGCCTCCTCCTCGCCTGGCGCGCCATGGGAGCGATGGCCGCCGAAAGCGGCAGTTATCTTGGCATCGGAAACAAGAAGGCTCTGACTGCCAGTCGCCGCATCGATGCTCCATATCTCGGTGACCGGGGAACCATGTGCGGCCTTGCCCGGCCTGGCCGCCGTCCGAATAAAGCTGAGAGTTTTGCCACTGGGACTCCAGGATAGATCCGCGGGCAGAGCTTTGTTCCGTTCACGCTCGTCCGCTATGCGCTCGATAGTTAGAGAGCCAGATGACGGCGGTTGCTGTGCAGCCAATCTTCCAGCCGCCCCCGGCAACGCCAGTAAAAACAATGCGAGAATCAGTCGCTGCGAAGTTCTCCTGATCACCATGCCAATCCCGATCCTTTTTCATGAGCCTGCATTTTTGCAAGGCAGGCTGGAATCTGCCCTAATTAAATACCCGCCTGAAGGCGAATCTGGAACGCACAGCTAATTCCGGTGCGGCTGCCGGCCCCGTGGATAGCGGCAGGATGGACTGACTCCAACCGATCAGAAGAAAGGCGATCTGCGGCAGTTGCTCTCCCATCCACACGGTGGTAATCGATATCCAGAAGACCGTCATGGCTGCCAGGAGGACAATGGCAAAGGCTTGATCCTCAGGCGCCTGCAGTCTCCACGAGCGCACAACCAGGCGGCGGAGCGATTCCGCGGCGATCAGCACAAAGAGGATGTACCCGGAGTTTCCATAGGCGAGATGAACGAGCAGAAACTCGTTATCGATGGAGAACATGCCGGGAAGGACTGGACGGCTCTGCACGCCCCAGCCGAGAAAGCCGCCCTGTTTCACAATGGGTTGGTAGAGTTCGTTCATTTGGCGCCTGTAGAGCGCGCTCCCCTGCTGCTCATTCACAACGGCGCCGGGGTCGGAGATGTTCGTATAGTGCGAGAAGTACCCGTACGCGGCCACGCCGGCCACGGCAATCAGAATGGCTACCACAACGGTTGCGGATTTCTTGCTTTTGAATTTGGGAATCTGAAGAATAAGGTAGCCGACTCCCACAGCGAGTAAAGGCCCACGAGATTGCGTAAGGTAGACACACAACAGGAGCAGCAGGCCGGGGATGTGGTACTTCTCAAGCCAGGCAAGCCGCTTTCCTGGATTGGCGGTCGAACGCCATTTGCGCACGTAAACCAGCCACACATTCAGAGCCGCGGTCATCCCAAAGACGATTCCCGCGATTTCCGCGTCGTTGAAGGATACCGCCATTCTTCCCCGGCCGGATCTCATTTGAACAAATGCCCGGACAGTGTCCAGATTGAAGACTCTTATTCCTATCAAGCCATAAAGACTCTGTCCGAACCGCCATTCGTACAGACCCATAGGGCCCAGCAACAGAATCAGGATCACAAATCGCCGGACAGTAACCAGGCGAAGGCCGGGTTCGATGAACGTGCGCCCTGCCGCATACGCCAGGAAGATGGAAATGAAGGCGATCAAGGCGGCGAAGATGCCATCGTTCATGACCCGCTCGCGAAGAACCTCGCTTGCGGTAATACTCACGATGAACAAGCCCACCAGAATATCCATCAGCAATGGAAGGCCGCTCCGCACCAGGCGATACAACGCGACCGCGCCTATCGGGATCAACGCCGACTCGGCCGCGGAAATTGCCGGCAGATGAGGAAACTTGAGAGCGTATCCTTCGGGAAGCAACAAGAGAGCTGGAAGGTAGACGGACAGAAACGCCGTCTCGATCCGCCCGCGGATCACAAAATAGAGCGAGAGCAGGCCGGGCAGAAGGAATATCGCACTCATGGAAATAGGTTAGCCTATTCAAGCGGTCTTTACGATGGCAAGCAGCGAAGGTTATGCAGCTATCACTTGGGAATCGCCAAGAAGTTGAAGGCTTGGAAAGGATACACCGCGGCATTTTGAAAGGCCGCCAGGTTCAACGCCGGCCGTTTCTCCAGGAAGTCCTTAAGCAGGAAGACCTGGTACCCCAGTTCATTCACAAAGAAGTTGAACAAGTCTTCACGATTCAAGCCAAGCCTTGGGGCCCCATCATGGCTGCTCTCAAAGAGAATGACGGGAGAATCGCGGGCAATCAACTTGCGCGCTCCTTTTAAGACCAGGAGTTCCGCGCCTTCCACATCGATCTTGACGTACGCATACCTGCGGCCGGCTTCCACCATGTTGTCGAGCATTTCGCAATCCACGGAGAGCTCGACAACATCATCCAGGCTTGCAGAGTCTTTCGCAAAACCGCTGAAGCCGGGACGCGAGCGGTTCTGATAAAACATAAGCTTTTCGCTTTTGTCTCCCAAAGCCAATGCCTTGACCTCGACCTCGGGGAACTTCCGTTTCAGCCACGATGCCTTGGTGGGAACCGGTTCGAACGCGATGTGCTTGCCTTTTGGCGCGAGGCGCATGATCAGGCTCAAGGCAGAGCCGATGTGGCAACCGATATCGATACAATTCGAATCGGATTGGATAAGCAGCCGCATCACCTGTTCGGTGCGATCAGACTCAAGATAGATTTCGCGGAGTTCCGGATGCCGCCGGCGCCTGACGATCCCAGCAAAGTCCCGCAGTCGCAGCGCGGGCCCTTCCAGCGGAGTGCGGATGAGGATGTATTTGAAGTAGAGCCAGTTCATCGGTTGTTCCTCAGTCAATTATGCAGCGTGATGGGGGCTGGACCGGTTCACACCCGAGGGCACTGCGGAACAGCATATGGGCGCCGGCTCCATGGAATTTTATCGCTCCTGAGGCAGATTACATGGCCAAAAGAACGTTTGCCCCGATAAAGCCAGCGTTTGCGAAAGAAAAGCCGGGCGATTCGCTGCCGTTTTTGCCTCTCCGCCTCATCGAGAGACCTCCAAGTCAATTGCGCCGACAACTTATAGATTCCATTTCTTGTGTTTTTTATTCAACTTTTTTGGCGATATCCTTGACCTCGCCGAAAAACAAAAAAAGACTGAACAAAACGGTAAGAAAAGGTATATTCAAAGTGACAAGGCACAAAGTTCACGCTCACATCGTCCAGGACTATCTCGCCGCGGAAGTGCAACTCTTCAATCGTTGACACAGATCGCAAGCCCAATCACAGAGGCTGACTCTTCATGAAGAAAATCCCAGTTCTCTTCATCTTCTCTGCCATGTCGCTCCTTTGCCAGACGAATCAGGGAGAGTTGCGCCTGAAGGTGATCGATCCCTCCGGCCTGGGCGTGAAAACAACAGTTCAGATTGTCAGCCGGGCCAATCAATATCGAGATGCTCTCGCGACCAGTGATCGGGGATATCTGGATGTGCAGCGTCTTCCGTTTGGCACATACGAGCTCGAAATCAACCAACCCGGCTTTGCGGCCAAATCCGAATCGATCGAGATTCGCTCGTCGTTGCCAACCACTGTTGTGAAGATCCAACTTCAATTGCCTGAGGTGAATCAATCGATCTCTGTGCGCGCTGCCAACACACTTAGCGATCCGGACGAGGCCGGTTCCGTCAGTCAGGTCGGCGCGGAGTTCATTCAGGACCGGCTGAGTTCGGTCCCGGGCCGCGACCTTCAGGATTTGGTCAATTCGCAGCCCGGCTGGCTCTATGAAGGAAATGCTGTGCTGCATCCCCGCGGCGCGGAGTATCAGACGCAGTTTGTGGTTGATGGCATACCGCTGACGGACAATCGCTCTCCGAGCTTCGGACCGGAGATTGAAGCGGACGATATTGAATCGATGAGCATCTATACAGCCGGCATTCCCGCAGAGTACGGCCGGAAGATGGGTGGCGTCGTTGAAGTAAACACTCTTCAAGATTCTCAGCCGGGCTTCCATGGTCAGGTCACTCTTTCCGGAGGCAGCTTCGATTCGGCCGGCGCCTTCGGAAAGGGACAATACGTCTGGGGGAAAAATACACTGGGCGGCAGTGCAAGTGGGAGCACGACGGAACACTATTTGAACCCTGTGGTTCCCCAGAATTTTTCGAATACCGGCACTGTGGGCGATTTTTCCGTGAACTACGCGCGGGACCTGACGCCGAGCGATCGAATTCGATTCATTGCGCGGCATGAACTCGCACGCTATGACATCCCGAATGAAATGGTGCAGCAGGCGGCAGGGCTACGCCAAAATGCCGACAACTTTGAAACCCTGGGAGCCACCTCCTACCAGCACACATTTTCGCCCCTTGCCATAGGCGATCTGCGCGGGATGGTTCGCGACAATTCGAATGATTTCCACTCCAACCCTGCATCGACTCCGATCATGGTCTTTCAGCACAATAGGTTTCGCGAAGGGTACTTCAAAGCCAGTGCGACCATCGATCAAGGCCGGAACGAGTGGAAGGCAGGCGTTGAGTCGGACAACATCTTTCTGAATGAGATGTTGAATTACAGCATCACCGATCCTACGCAATTCGACCCCGGATCACCGCTGACT
Source organism: Acidobacteriaceae bacterium (assembly GCA_003159355.1). Taxonomy (GTDB): domain Bacteria; phylum Acidobacteriota; class Terriglobia; order Terriglobales; family Acidobacteriaceae; genus Telmatobacter. The sequence goes on from PLPA01000203.1 coordinate 10,193, forward strand.
TTTGCATATCAGGCCAATCGCCCGGATCTGGAGCAGTCGGTCTTTGTTCAGGATCTGATCCGGCTGCATAACTGGACCATCAATGCCGGCCTGCGCTGGGACCACTATCAATTGCTTCTCAATCAACAGGCATTGCAACCGCGCGTTGCCCTTTCCCATTTCTTTCAAAAAGCTGACACGGTCCTGCACTTCTCCTATGACCGGATCTTCCAGACGCCATCGTTCGAGAACATTCTGCTGTCGAGTTCGCCGGTGGTTGCGAATATCGATCCCGCGGGCTTTCTGAATCTTCCTGTCCGGCCATCGCAGGGAGATTACTACGAAGCCGGCTTGAACAAGGTATTCATTGGGCATCTGAAGCTGGGAAGCAATTACTTCAGAAGAGTTGTCGATAACTATGCCGATGACAGTCAGATATTCAACACGACGATCAGCTTTCCTATCTCCTTTCGGAAAGCGATCCTTTACGGAGCCGAAGGAAAGATTGAGATTCCCGACTGGCATCGTTTTTCCGGCTTCGGAAGTTACTCCTATATTGTCGGCAACGCGTGGTTTCCGGTGACCGGCGGATTGTTCTTCGGTTCCGATGCCAGTCAGGCTGCGTCTCAGTTGACCGGGCACGCTCCGGACTCTCAGGACCAGCGCAATACCGTCCGCGGACGCGTCCGCTATCAGGCGACGCCGCGCATCTGGACCGCATTCGGAGTGCAATATGACACGGGCTTGCCCTTCGACTTTGATGGCGACCCGGCCACTGTGCTCGCTCAGTATGGTCAGCAGGTTCTTAATCGCATTAACTTCGCTCGCGGCCGAATCTATCCAGCCTTTCAGGCGAATGCTTCCGCAGGCGCGGAGATCTACAAATCGGACCGCGTGAAGATACGCTTCCAAGCGGATGGCCAAAATCTGAATAACGTGCTGAATGTGATTGATTTTGGCGGCCTATTTTCCGGCAACTCCATTGGGCCATCAAGAAGCTTCGCCCTGCGCATTACAAGCACATATTAAGGCTTGGGAACGCGGCGCCAGGCATCGAATCGCATTGCCTTCGCGCCATCGAATTGAGTGCATTGCAGCCGGACCGCACCATTTCGGAATGCACTATAACCCCACGGAACCGACGAACTACGGCGCTGAGTACGTCCACGACAGCACATTCTGCGTCGCAGTCAGGCTCCCCGTGGAACCGGTGAAACCGACGTAAGCCGTGCTGCCTCCCACTATGCTGGGGATGTTTACCGGGAAGACCTCCGTCACCGTTCCATTGGTCACCGTGTCGGTCAGCGTCATGGTCAGATTGGTCCCGTCATAGACCAGTTGCGCGTCCATGATGTCCCCATTGTGCAGGTTGATTCCCGTGGAACTCAGATCCACAGAAGGCACGGTCGGCGCCGCGCCGCCGGTATACAGCCCGGTGGAATCGTTGCCTTCCCCGGCGTTATTGTAGAGGTCGAACTTCACCGCCACGCTGTTGGCGATTCCCTGATAGGACAGCCCGCCTCCGGGATCGCCCAGCGCCCAGATGTTATCGCCCTGAATCGTAAAAGTCATGCCGTCTGCCGAGGCATTCAACAGCTGGAAGGTGAAGTTGGTTATGAAGCTTTGCACCGGAACCTTCGTTGCAAACCAGGCGGATCGCTCTTCGTCGGCTCCTCCGTCAGTCAGTTGCAGCATTCCGCCGGTCACGGACGCGCCATAGTTCAGAGACAGGGCGCTGGCCGTGAATCCGCTACTCGGATAGTTGATGTAGGTAACGCCTGGCGTGCTGATCGTGTAGGCCGCTGTGGCTACCGGGCTGCTGGTGTAGCCTGTCTCCACGGCGATGGCCTCCAGGGTCTCCGTCGCGCTCACCGTAATCGGGCCGCTGTATACGGTGGACGAGGTTGTGGGAGTGCTCCCGTTGGTTGTGTAGTAAATGATAGTCCCGGCTGTCGCGTCGCTGATCGCCACCGACTGCGACGCGCTGTAAGTCCCGGCCGGCAGCGAAAACGTTGGCGCTGGCAGTTGAGCGGCAATGGTATACGTGCCGCCTGCAACAGGACTGTTGTTGTAGCCTGTCTCCGACGCCATGGCCTGTACGGTCTCGCTCGCGCTGACGGTGATTGCAGAGCTATAGATGTCGGAAGAGCTTGTAGGCGTCGTCCCGTCGGTTGTGTAATGGATGGTGGTTCCGGTAGTGGCATCGCCGATGGTCACCGTCTGCGCTGTCGCATAAGTGCCTGGGGCCGGAGATAAGACCGGCGCGGGCAGGATGGGAGCGATGCTATAGGTTGCGGCGCCCACAGCGCTAAAACTGTAGCCGGAAGCAACGGCGATCGCTTCCAATGTTCCCGAGGCGTTCATCGCGATGGGTGAGCTGTAAACGGTCGCCGACGCTGTTGGCGTCGTTCCGTTCGTCGTGTAATAGATCGTCGCGCCCGAGGATCCGCTGGAAATGCTCACCGACTGAGCCGTGGCATATGCTCCGCCGGGAGGGTTGAAGGTCGGCGAAGTCGTAACCGGCAAACCGTTTGAAACGGTGGTATAGACCCAGGTAAGAATCTTTTGGCTCGAGGCTAGCCCCCCCGTTCCACCCGTAAATCCGGCATAGGCTGTGTTACCGCCGACGATCGAGGGGATATTGACCGGCCAACTCGTGGAATAGGCCGCTCCGGTAACCAGGTCCGAGATAACCATCGACAGAATGGTTCCGTTATAGGTCAGGGTGACGTCCATCGTATCGCCGCTGTGCAAATCGATGCCGGTCGTACTAAGGTTGATGGCGGGAACGGTGGGGCTGGCGCCGAGAGTATACAGTCCGGTTGAATCCGGGCCCTCGCCCGCCGCGTTATCGAGATCGAACTTGATTGCGATGCTGTTGGCGATCCCCTGATAACCCAGCCCCGCTCCGGCGGTGCCCAGAGCCGTGTCGCTGTTCCCCTGGACTGCGAAGGTAATGCCCTCGCCAGCCGGATTGGATAACTGGAAACTGAACTCGGTCGTGAATGCCTGGATATTTACCGGCTGGTAGTACCATGCCGACCCGGCTTCACCCGTTCCTCCATTGGTCAGTTGCAAGCGGGAGTCATCCAGGTCGGTGCTGCCATTCAGAACCATGATTCCCTGCGTCCCTGCAAACCCCTCCGGGAAGTCGATCCCTGTTTGTCCTGTATCGATTGTGTATTCTGCACTCGCCACGTCGCTGTTGACAAAACCGGGAGCTACAGCGATCGCGTTCAGAGTCTCGGTAGCGCTCACCATCACCGCTCCGGTGTACTGCGTCGAGGAGACCGTCGGCGTCGTCCCATCGGTTGTATAGTAAATTGTTGCTCCGGCCGTGGAATCGCCGATGGTCACCGGCTGGGATTGCGTGAAGGTGCCGCTGCCTGGATTGAAGGCCGGCGTGCTTACCTGCGAGGAGTCGATATAGGTTTCCGAAGTTACACCGCTCTGCAGGTAGCCGGTAGCGCTCGCAATCGCCTGAATGGTAGTCGTTGCCGCAATGGAGATTGGAGTTGTGTATACCGCGGATGCCACGGTCGGCGTGCTGCCATTCAGGGTATAGTAGATCGTCGCTTCCGGCGTCGCGTCCGTCATGCTCACGGAGAGGCTGCCTCTAAAGGTCTCCGCTGCCGGGCTCAAGACCGGATCGGATGCCAATTGTTGTCCGCTCAGCAGTCCATAGACGCTCAACTGATATTGCGCGCCGACATATACCTTCCCATTGACTACTGTCGGGACGGTGAACTTGACCGCATAGCCGGGGTTGTCTCGTGATAAGTTGGTGTTGCTTGAATAGAGCGTAGTGGAGACGTTCGCCGCGTTGTGGGCCATCAAGACGGAGGATCCGGATGTCATATACCCATCGGTCTCAAGGCTCCAGACAATTCCCTGTGTATTCCCATTGGCAGATATCGTGGGATTCGCTCCCGGATAGCCGTATGTTTCAGAGCTGACCGCGGTGGGACCGGTAAGTTGTCCGTTCACGAGCGGAAATGCCTTCAGAGTGTCTATCTGCCCCCAGTAATAGACCGTTCCGTTCCAATATGCCGGTGCGCTCCAGGCGCCCACGTTTCCCACCGCCCAAGGAAGCTCCTGCACTACCTGATCGCCGGCGGGGTTGTACCCTCCAAGATTCTGGCGATTGAGCAGGTACACATAGCCGGATTTTCCGGCCTGCACCAGCAAATACGGATAACTGCCGGAGGTCTGCGTGGGAACGATCATGAGCCCTCCGGCTGCCTGGTCCATATCGTACGCATCCAGCTGGGCCTGGTTGGCCGGCGTGAAGTCGTCCTGGATCGTCGGCACGCCATTGGTGAGGTCCAGATTGAGAATGCTGTCTCCATAGTCCATGCCGGCCGCATACGGCGCGGTCGCCGTAAAATCTCCATTTCCGGTGGGCACGAACATCCGGCCATACGGATGATTGACCGGATCGATTACTTCTGCTGCCAGCCCGGCCCCGCCCATCCATACACCGGCGCCTACGCCGTTCGGCGTGGCGCAGAAGGCGCCTGTCTGTTGCAGAGTCTGTTCGTTGTACCCCAGGATCCATCCATGCCATGGGCCGTTGTCGCCGTGAGCCGCGAAGCCTATATACACAATGCCGTTGAGCAACAGAAGACCAGGCCGCTGGTTCTGCCACTCGGAGTCAAAGGTGAGCGTCCCGCCCGAGCTGCCATTTCCGGTGCCGGGAACCGTTGCGGTAATCATCGCCGGGCCCCCATACTTCTCCGCTCCTGAAGTTATGTCAAGGGCGTGCAGCCGTAGATAGAAGTTGCTGCCTTCCTGAGTAAAGCTCACCACATACAGCGTACCGCTCGCAGGATCGATGACTGGAGTGCCTGTAATCCCCAACTCCGGAATGATATCGGTGCCTACGGTATCCGAAGAGACCGTGGTGGCTCCCGCAGCGGCGCCATGCGCCGTGGTAAGCATCGAGGCAAACCAGAGAGGATTCGCGTTGCCGACACCGTTGCTGTCTGCATCGAAGGCATATACGCTGTCATGTTCGGTCGCAACGAACACCACATTGTGCGATTGCCCGCCGATCGTCACGTTGGAAAGATAGAGCGGCTGCGCGTAGACGTATCCGTCCACGGCCTGCGAGAAGAGTTTGCCAAACTGCGTGGGGTTTACATTGGACGGAGTCAGGATGGTCTCATTGAGATTCTGCCCAGTTCGCGCAATGTCGTTGCGCCAGGTGGTAACGCTGACTTGAGCTTTCATCGAAAGAATGCCGGCCGCCAGAAGCAGCCCAACTCCGAACAGCGCCCGAAAGGCCCTGCCCAGTCCCGCCGATGCCCTAAGCATTTCTTGTAGACTTGACATAAACGACTCCCTCCCACCGGTTTACGTTTCGTTCGAGCGAAGGCCAAAACCCTCGGTTCCAAAACTCTCATTGGTTTGCGCCGGCATGCGGGAATCTAATCTCGCCATTTCCGGCTGCCAGCAAACTGGCCATGTAGACAGTCCCGCCTTTAGGGAACTTCTGCACAGGTGACTTAGAAGATGTTATTCAATACTGATCTCGCCCGGCGTTGCGCGCCGATCGTCTGCTGAGCTTTCTTGCTCAGAGAGCCCTGCCGTGCATCTAGTCTGAGAGTTACGTTGTGTTACTCAGATGCGTGTAGAGCAAGTGGCCACCAACTTACTGTGGTCCTCGCGACCGTTAGAAACCGGGGTTGGCTCAAGAACCAAGTGTGATGTGTATCACAGCACGGGAACTGTAAGAGGTCACATGATACACCTAGGATTTTTAAGGAACTGATTGGTCCGACTAGAAGAAGTTGCGAAACTGAGTGCTGTGGCGTAGTTCCCCTTTGTGTGAGTGGGAACTGCGTGCTAAGTAGAGCAGGGCGTATAGACGCCGGAAGACCGGCTCCGCTTCTGCTTGCAGTGTTAAGTGTGCGTTCGCATGCCTGCGTTCTTCAAATCAGTTTCTATAGCCTGCAAGACAAGATCGCCAAGACCGCTTGTGAGATGAGAACGCTGCTCGACTATCGCGTTGACGGAGATTTATCGTTTGGCCATCGCCAGGCGCCGATTCTCATGGGGATATCCCTGTCTGCGACCGCCCTGAAACGTTAGTACCTATCTGCCGGCGGATTGGCTTGGTAACACCGCCGGCCAGTAGGTAAACGGTCGTCGAAGGAGTTGGCAGATGAAACGGACATTGGTGATTCTTGCGTCATGTTTTTTGGTTTTAGTTCATGTTTCCGCATTTGGGCAGACCTTATCGCTGAACGACGGATCCATCGTGCAGAGCAGTACGAATCGCATCGGAGTGAATATTGGCTCACTCGACTATTACGATAGCGGCCAGATTCTCAAAAACCTGATCGGGGCCACCAACCCGGGGTTCGAGCCTTTGCAGCAACAGCAGATATGGACTCTGACAACGGCCGGAACCGCGACCACGTTCACCGTTCCGGATCAGTACGATGGCGTTCCGCCTAACTACTGGGCAGGCGGAACTTTTACCGTAGTCGAGTCGCAATCGGGTGACGCCGAGCTGGGCTGCACGGGCTCCATTGCATCGAACACCGGCCCGAATTATCCGCTCGTGGGCCAATCGACTTATACGGCTCCGTCGATAACGGTTTCCACGCCGTGCAACGCATCGTTCGGCGTAGGCGACATCGTTACCATGAGCAAGTCCACGTTTCCCACGCCTGAGTCGTGGTGGGAAACCGGGTCGATGGGCGGGATTTGGGGATCGGTCACCGGTGGCGCGCAACTGCTTTCCGATACTACGGATCTTTGCGCAACCTGCGGCACGCAATCGCTCAACATGAACGCATCAGTGGCTGGATCCTCGGCGATCGCGAACTGGTATTTCGACAGCGAGACCAGCGATAACATTTTCGTCTTGGTGAATGGTACATATCAGCTTTCTTTCTGGGCCAAAGCGGCCTCGGGCACTCCGGTGCTGACCGCTTCCGCCAGCCGTCTTTCATCGGGCGGATTCAACTGCGGCTCATTCACGCCGAAGCTGACGTCGGCCTGGGCGCAATATACCTGGAACTGCACGGCCTCGGAATCGCAGAGCGTCACCTCGCCTGGCATGGCCCACGTGGCAATCACCACCACGGGGGGCTCGGTCTATCTGGATAACGTGAGCTTCGAGAAGACCAATGGCAACTCCAGCAACACCACGGTTCTTCGCGACGAGGTTATTCAGACCCTGCAGAACTTCTACGGTCCGTCGATCGGCAGCAATCCCGGCATGTTCCGCTACTGGGTGAACCAGAACGCGGAAACCATGAGTAACTGGACCGAGCCGGATTACGCGCGCGCGCCAACCGGCTGGGGGACGGGATACTTTGTCGGTCCGGGAGGATCGGGATCGGTGGTTCTTTCGCTGGAAGACTATCTTGTTATCTGTCAATTGCTGAACGCCGAGCCTTATCTGGAAGTTCCGGTTACCTTCTCCACCGCCGACGCGGC
>PLPA01000140.1:0-3858 GCA_003159355.1 Acidobacteriaceae bacterium
ATCGCCTCGGCCAGAAACTGGTACTTGATCTCGCGGTAGGTGGCGCCCAGCGCCTTGCGGATGCCGATCTCCCGGGTGCGCGCCCGCACCGTGGCCAGCATGATGTTCATGATGCCCACCCCGCCCACCGCCATCGTAACCGCGGCCACGGCCACCAGCAACAGCGTCAGGTAGGTCATGATCTTGTCGGCCATCACCAGCAGCTCCTTCATGGTTTGCGCCTGGTAGACCGAGTCCGGCCGGTGGCGCGCATGGACAATGCGCACGATCTCCTTGGCCGCGTCGGGAACCTCGTCCATGGTGCGCATGGAAAAGTAAATCTGGTTCACATTTTCCGTTCCTGTGAAGTAGCGGGCCACGGAAAAGGGAATCAAAATCGTCTGGTCCTGAAGTTCCGATTCGCCAAAGTCGTCCACGCTCTCCTTGAAGACGCCGATGATGGTAAAGGGAATGCCGCTGATCTCGAAGTTCTGGCCCACCGCCGCATCCACGCTGCCGAAGCGCTCGCGCGCGAACAGTTCCGTGACCACCGCGCACTTGATGTGGGCCGCGTCGTCGGTCTCGTCAAGAAAGCGGCCCTGGGGCACCACCAGGTTGCGGATCTGCTGGTACTGCGGACTCACGCCCAGCACCAGCGTGTCCTTGACGATGCCTCCGCCAAATCTGATGCGGTCGTGCATGGTCAGGATGGGCGAGGAGTAGAGTACTCCGGGCACCTGCGCCAGCACGGCCTTCTCGTCGTCGCGGGTGAGGCTGTCGTTGTAGAGCACGCGCTCCGACGCGGTTGAGCCGCCGCCGGAATATTCCAGCTCGACCGAATTGGTCTCGACCTTCTGGATCTCCTCCATGATGAAGCGCCGGCCGGTCAGCCCGATGGTCACCACCAGGATCACCGAGGCGGTGCCGATCACCATGCCCAGCGCGGTCAGCGCAAAGCGCACCTTGTTGGAGCGGAAGCTGTCCGCGGCCAGCTTCAGAATCTCGCTCAGCACCATGGTGTGGCGGGCGCTCAGCAGAGTTTCCTGAAAGGCGTGATGGCGGTCCTGCTCGCTCGGAAGCATAACTACAGCTTACAGCTTTCAGCTATCAGCTTTCAGCCGTTCACCGGCTTCGCCGATCAAGGGGATGGAATAGTCTCTGGGATTTTCTCCGAAGGGACAAGGCGATGGGAGTCCAGGGTAAAGTGCAATCAAGCCATTGGTCAGGATTGTCAACAGATTGCCACCGGCCCGCAGAACCAGCGCAAAATCTCTCCATTTTCTGCCGAAAGGAGGAGCAAAAAGTAAGAATACTGAAAGCTGATAGCTGACGGCTGAAAGCTGCCTTAGCATCAGCAAAAACGACCCCGGCCGGAGCCGGGGTCGTCGAGCAGCAAAAGCTGGAGCGGCTTACGCCTTGGCCACAACGCGGCCCACTTCCTTCAGGCGGGCGGCCTTGCCGCGCAGTTCGCGCAGATAGAAGAGCTTGGCGCGGCGCACCTTGTAGCTGCGCACCTTCTCGATCTTGTCGATGACCTTGGAGTTGAACGGGAAGATGCGCTCCACGCCCTGCCCAAAGCTCATCTTGCGCACGGTAAACGTGCCCTGCGGGCCTTTGTTGATGGCGATGACCAGGCCTTCAAAGGCCTGCAAGCGTTCCTTGTCGCCTTCTTTGATCTTCACTTGGACGCGAACCTGGTCGCCAGGCACGAACTCGGGGAGGTCGGTGCGCTTGAGCTTGTCTGCCAAGCGCTGCATTACGGGATGNNATGAATGGACATTGTGTTTTCCTGCTGATGGACTCAGAACTTTCAGTTTAGCAGAGAACCGCGTTTCGCGCCTAATTCCTTTGGCCAGTTGACTGCGCTATATTTCCCCTATGGACGAGAAACGCGAATTGCTGCGCCACACGCTGGCGACTGTAGCCTACCGGGCCGCCCGCGCCCTGGAAGGCGCTCCCGATCACTTCGCCGGTTTTGCCGCCGCCGGTCGCCTGCCCGTACAAATTCTGGCCCACATGGGCGATCTCTTTGATTGGGCCTTGAGCATGGCCATGGGGCAGCAGCGCTGGCGCGACACCCAGCCGCGCGCCTGGGCCGAGGAGAAGCAGCGTTTTTTCGAGTCACTCCAGACCTTCGATGCCTTCCTGGCCACCGGCGGGCCGCTCCACGCTCCGGTCGAGCAATTGTTCCAGGGGCCGGTAGCCGACGCGCTCACCCATGTGGGCCAGTTAGCCATGCTGCGCCGCCTCTCCGGCAGCCCCACGCGCGGCGAGAATTTTTTCGTGGCCGACATCAAGGCCGGCCAGGTGGGCGCGGAGCAGCCAGCGCCACTCAAAAAGTTCTAATCGCGCGAGCGGGCACTTGCCTTGTCGATGCAGTCCGGATACACCATCCTGGCCGATAAAGTTTCCGTGCCCCATCCTTCCGCGCATTTTGCGGAAGGGTGGGATACCACGAACTTCATGGCGCGCAAGCGCCGCTTGCCTGGACGGCGAGTCCCCCTACCGCAGGTGGCTATTGAAACGCCAGCGGCTTCCACGCCCCATCCTGCTTGAGCGCCAGTTGAATCGGCCGGGGCGGACCCAGCGGCGGGACGGTGACCTCAAGCCACAGCTCCTGGCCGGGCTGGAGCGGCGTCGGGTCCACGGCGTGTTCGGCGATGTAAAAGTCCACCGGCTCGTCCAGGCGCATCGCATCGCAGGCCGAATCCGGCCACGCGGTAACATCCACGCCCTTCGAGGTAAGGTCAGCCTCCGGAATGCGGATCGCCAGCAGCTTGTTGCCTTCCACCTTGAGCTTGGCGCGGAAGCGAACGGCTCCCTGCCAGTTGACGTGAAAGCCGCCCTTGCGTGTGGTTCCGTCGGCGTTGCGCGGGAAGATGGCGTGCAGCGCGCTGGGTAGCGTGCTCTGGCAACCGTCCACCGTCAAGCGCAAGCTCAGGTAGCGGCCGCGCATCACCATATCAGGATCGTAGGCCGCCGTCCGCGTCCAGACTCGCGGGCAGGTCGAGCGCTGGTAGAGGTACTTGGCCGCGATCGACGAGACCAGCGCCAACTGAATCACCAGCAAAACGATGGAGGTTCCAGAGAGCGAATTTTTGGCCAATTTCATAGCGCCTCCTAGGACGGATTGGTGGAAGCATCCGCTTTTTCCATGCCAGCGACAATTCTGCGGCGGGTTTTTTCCAGCGCCCATCCGCCGGCGAGAAAGAGAATCCCCAGCCCGATCAGTCCCAGCGAGCGGCCCAGCTTGTCGAAGATGTCGCTGAAATAGAACCAGATCACGGTAATGGCAAAGCCGACGATGCCCAGATTGACCAGTGCCTGCGAAACATGCCGCACGCCCCACCAGATGATGAAAACGGCAAAAGCCGCGACCAACGCATGAGCGGTGAGGTTGGGTTCGTTGCGCACATAGGACTGTGGAAAGTAGCCATAGCCGTTGACCTGCGTCCAGACTCGCTGGCACCAGGGCAGCGCAATCGAGAAGCAGATCGCGACGGCTACGGGAATTATGCTCTTGCGGAATTTGAAGATGGCGAAGAGCAGCGGAATCGCGGCAATGTCCACCCATCCCCAGGTGCGCAGTCCGAGCGGCAGATAGGTCTGGTCACCCCATGAAAACCAGCCCTCCAGTAGAACGCAGATTCCTGTGAGGAAAGCAATCGCCGCAACAGCAAAGAGAATGCCTCGGACAATCTTGCACTTCGAGCCAATGAAGAAAGTCAGGTAGAGGACTGCCCAGACAATCAGGAAGCGGCCCACATAGACATTTTCGCCGATGTGGCCCTCGGCGTAGTAGGAGAATTCGGAGAGGATCCATGCCGGGAAGAGCAGCAGGGTGAGCGTCTGCTGCGCCTCGTCGTGCAGCAGAATCCA
>PLPA01000140.1:3926-9429 GCA_003159355.1 Acidobacteriaceae bacterium
GCCGGGGCCGATCTGGTCCCAATGCGCCGAGACAAAGAGCGCCACGCCGCAGGCCAGCAGGATGGCCCCCAGAATCAGCACGACGATCACTTGCCAGCGCAAGCCGGCGGGCTTCTTCTGCTCACTTTCATAGGCGCGGATGCGGCGCGCTATCTCCGCATCCAGGAGGCCGGCCGATTGCCAGCGGGTTAAGTGCGATTCAAAGTCAGCCATAAACAGTCCGCCAACAGTAAAACATATTCGGGGCACTTCGGGCGCGGATAATTCTGCCTATATCATCAAAGAGTATGAAATTCGAGATCATCACCATCTTCCCGGAGTTTTTCACGAGCTTCTTCGAGAACGGGATTCTGCGCCGGGCGCTGGCCGAGGGGCTGGTGACGGTCGCGGTGCACGACCTGCGCGTCTTTACCCACGACCGCCATCGCACCGTGGACGACCGCCCCTTTGGCGGCGGCGAGGGGATGGTGCTCAAGCCCGAGCCGCTCTCCGAGGCGCTCGCCTCCCTGGGCATTGCGCCGAAGGCAAAACCGAATCCACCGCGGCTGGAGGCTCAACAAACTGCGGAAATTCAAGATTTGGAGGGAGGCGGGGGTTTCAACCCCCGCATAGAGCTAGCTGAATCGACGCTGGCTTTAGCCCCGGTGGGAATCCCGGATCAATCCTCGCCCGCCCCGCGCGCGCGCGTGATTCTGCTCTCCGCGCAGGGCCGTCCCTTCACCCAGGCGATGGCGCGGGAGCTGTCCACGGAAGAGCGCGTGGTGCTGATCTGCGGCCGCTATGAGGGCGTGGACGAGCGCATCAACCAGCTCTATTGCGACCTGGAGCTTTCCATCGGCGACTATGTGCTGAGCGGAGGCGAGCTGGCCGCCGCCGTGGTGGTGGATGCGGCGATGCGCCTGATTCCGGGCGTGCTGGGCAACGAGGCGTCTGGAGAATTCGAAAGCTTTGGCGTGGCCGACGCGGAGATTACCACGGACGAAGAGGGCGTTCCGCGCTCGCAGCACGGCGCCGGTGGCCTGCTCGACTATCCCCACTACACCCGCCCGGCCGAGTTTGGCGGCCTGCGCACGCCGGATGTCCTCTTGAATGGCGACCATAAAGAGATTCGCCGCTGGCGTCGCGAGCAGCAGTTGCGCAAGACCCTCGCCAACCGGCCGGATTTGTTGGTGGGCGCAGCACTCAGCAAGGAAGACCGCAAGCTGCTGGAGGCGCTAAGGGAGGAAGTTTGATCGAAAACTACAGCGATTTCCCCGGCATATTCAGTTCCACCAGCCCCTCGGGCAGGGCCATTTCCACGCGCCTAGCCGCCAGGTCAATGCTCCGCAAATAGCTCTTGGCGAAGGGCACCAGCACCTCGCCTGCCGCGCCGCGCACCACCAGCAGCGCCACCGGTCCCGCCGTCCGGTCCACATTCTCGATCTCGCCGATGGCGACCGGAGCAGTTCCGGCCACATCCACCAGCGCGCAGCCGATCAGGTCGCCGATGTAGACCTCGTCCTCGTCCAGCGCGGCGCACTCGGCGCGGGGAATCGCGACGATCAGCCCGTTGAGCGTCTCGGCCGCCGAGATCGAATCCACTCCGGCAAAGTGCAGCACCACGCCGCCCTTGTGCAGCCAATGAGCGATGAGTTCCACTTCGCGCGGAGCGGCGACGGCCGTTTTGTGCGGAGTAGTTTTTGATGCGGCAGAATCGCCCAGCAGCCAGAGCCGCTTGCGTTCGGCAAATTTTTCAGGGAAATCGGTGAGAAGCTCGGCGAAGACCTCGCCTTTACGGCCCTGCGGATGGCGAATCCGCGCCAGATGGACCCAGTCTTCCGGCACAGGCGTCTCAGTCGGCAGAGCGGGGCCGGACCTAGAGGCAGCACCCATCTCAGGGCTCGTCTTCTTCCAGAATGTCGAGCGTATAGCGGTGATGCAGCTTCATGCTGACGGCGCCCAGGATGGTGCGCACCGAGCGGGCGGTGCGCCCCTGCTTGCCGATCACCTTGCCCACGTCCGCCGGCGCCACGCGCAGTTCGATCACCGTGCTCTCCTCGCGGCCCACGCTCTCCACTTCAACGGCTGCCGGTTCATCCACCAGAGCCCGCGCAATCTCGCGGACCAGTTCTTCCACTTCGTTCATAGCGTTTTGGGTCATGCTCCAGCCCCTGACCGGATACGTTCAGAAATTGGCGACCAAGAATAAGCGCTTTTGCTCGCGTGCGCATAGTAGCAGCACAGACCCGTCGCTGTCAGAAAATATTGTGCGCGCCGGCTCGAAGGCCCGCGCACACGCTCCGGGGGAGGAGAAAAATCAGGCCGCGGCCGGCTCGGCAACCGGGGCGGGGTTCTTGGCCACCAGCTTGGCGACAATCGGCGTCAGTTGCGCGCCCATGCTGCGCCAGTAGGCAACGCGCTCGTGCTTCAGATCGACTGTGGCCGGCTCGGTGCGCGGGTTGTAGGTGCCGACGACCTCGATGGAACGGCCATTGCGGGCGCGGTCCTTCTCGATGACCACGATGCGGTAGCAGGGCTGCTTGCGGGCGCCAAAGCGCGCCAAACGAATCATTACCACGGGATACGGTTCCTTTCGACTTCCAATGCTCTGTTGCGCTTCTTTCCACCCCACGGACGTAAACCTGTCCACAGGGGCCCCGGATTGGGGATCTTTCTGGCCGGCACGGATATACCACTGCCACATCAGGGCCGGACGGACGCCCCCAGCTGAGCACCCCACGAACAAAAACCCGTTCGCGGGGACCCCGTCGCGCAAGTCACAACACCTAAGTATCGCCGAAAACAGGGCTGTGAGGCAAATCTGCCTTCTCGCCGCTGATCACAATAACCCCAAAGACGGTCTTGGCGGTACCATGAAGTTGAAACCGGCGGTTCTTTCCTCCTCCGCCACGGAGCGCGCGCACATGGTTCGTGAGTACTACAAAGGCTATTCGACCGGCCTGGGCCGGGAGATGGAAGTGCTTATTTTCGGCGCTGCCGGCCTGCCTGTCGTGGTCTTTCCCACCTCTTGCGGGCGCTTCTTCGACTTTGAAGACCGCGGCATGGTTGCGGCTCTCGCCGGCAAGATCGACGGCGGCCAGCTGCAGCTCTTCTGCGTCGACTCGGTGGATGCGGAGAGCTGGTACAACCGGGCTTACGCCCCGCGCTGGCGCATCACGCGCCAGTTGCGCTACGAGGATTACCTGCTCCAAGAACTGCTCCCGCTCATCCGCCAGCGGAATCCCGACCCGCGCCTGCTCTCGCTGGGTTGCAGCTTCGGCGGCTATCACGCGGTCAACATCGCGATGCGCCATCCCGACCTCTTCACCGGCTTCGTCTCGCTCTCCGGCGCCTTCGACCTGAAGAGCTTTCTCGGCGGCTACTACGACCAGGAGTGCTATTACAACCTGCCCACGCACTACCTGCCCAACCTGACCGACCCCTGGTTCCTCGACCGCTTCCGCCAGAATAGCTACGTGCTTGCCACCGGCCAGGACGACCAGTGCCTCGCGCAGAACCAGGCCCTCGACCGCATCCTCAGCACCCTGGAGATTCCCCACCAGCTCCACATCTGGGACGCAAAGAACTCCCACGACTGGCCCACATGGCAGCGCATGGTGGCGCAGTACCTGTGAAGGGAACAGGGAATAGGGAAAAGGGAAAAGAAAGATGGGTGCCCCATCCTTGCGCCTTCTGTCTGGCGCAAGGGTGGGATACCACAATGCCTGAAGTAAAGACCCAGTAAAAATTCTTTAGACTTTGATCTTTTTCAGCAGCCACGCCATATTCTGGCCCAGGGTTTTCATCGTCCGCATACCCTCAATGTCCCGCTCCACATCGCCGATCTCGCGGCCGATTCCTACGTTCCAATACGACGATCCCGGCACGATCATCTCGCTGAAGAAAAAGAAGTGGTTCAAGGCATCAAAAGCAGGTATGGCTCCCGCTCTGCGTACCGCTATCACGGCAGCGCCCACCTTGCGGCGGAAGAAGTTGCCGTTGGCTCTGGAAACATAACAAGCTCGATCCATCAGCGCGGAAATCTCCGGCGAGATGTTGGCGAAATAGGTGGGCGAGCCGAGCAGAATGCCGTCGGCCTGCTCCATCTTTTCGATCAGCGCATTGCCGTCGTCGTTCTTCTGCCCGCAGCGGTGGTCCTTGTTCCTGGAGCACTCGTTGCACGCCCGGCAGCCGTGAATCTTGAGGCCGCTCAGCTCAACCAGCTCCGTTTCGATGCCTTCGCTCTCCAGCTCCTGCAAAACCGTGCGCAGCAGGATGGATGTGTTCCCTCCCTTGCGCGCACTGCCGTTGAATGCAACTACCTTGATCGTGCTCATCTGTCTCTCTCCCTGACATCTAAAATACCCAACCCTCTATTGTGCATCTTCGGGCCGGCGAATTCAGTTCAGGATGGGAACAGGAAGCTGGGTGCCCCATCCTTTCGCAGTTGTATCGCGAAAGGTCCGAAAAACCAGACATGGGGCACCCGGCAGGGATAAACTGATTGCTATGAGAATCGTCAGCCTCACTCTCGTTCTGGCGCTTGGAGCACTTCAGAGTTCATTTGGCCAAAGCCGTTCTGCGGCGGCGCAAGAGAATCTCTCCACTATTTCCGCATTGCACGACGGAAACTACATGGGGCTCCAGAAAATGGAGAGCATGACTCCTGAAGATAAAGCAGCGAAATGGTATTACGAAAACACGCTTCTGATCAGGAACAGCGAGGCTCTTTTGGACATGGTGCCTTTCAGCATCAAGCACGGGAAAAAGGAATACTCGGCATCTGATGGCGGGTTCATGACTTATCGTGGACGATTCTTTCAGAAAGGAATACAACTCTTTGTATCCTTTCGTCTTTTTGCGAGTGATTCCATTGGTATCCCTATAGCGGAATGCGAACCATACAGCAAGATCTATATCTATCCTGTGACACTTGTAAAAGATAAGATCGAAATACAAGGAGTTCTTTATGAGTCCAAGCAGTTGGACAAAGAAGTACTGGAGCGACTGCAACTTGAGTTAAGTAAAGAGCCTATGGAATACACGGGCGAACACCCGTTCAATAAGAAGTATCGCACTACGCCTTGTCAGTGAGGGTATATGCCTAACTCGTGCCCCGGTCAATGCGAATGATTGATGAGTCATTCACTCAGGGGCTATAGCGGTTCTCCAATTGCTGTACACCGAAACCACGCCGCAGAGTGGCTTTTTCCTCAAGAAAAAGCCACCTTCGATAAAACCGGTAAGGACATAGGTATTGGAGAACCGCTCTAAAGCCATGCCCTTTCAAAACGCTGACTACTTCAGAGTCTGACTAGTTGAACAAGTCCTTCATCTTCTCGATCAAACTCGGCGAGGCGGGCTTGTTCTCGATGGCCATGGACTCAGCCAGCTCGCTGACCAGTTCGCGCTGGGCGCGGGTGAGTTTGCGCGGAATCTCGACCATCACCTTGACGATCAGGTCGCCGTTGCCCTTGCCGTTGAGAATCGGGACGCCGCGTCCGCGCACGCGCAGCTCGCGTCC
>PLPA01000132.1 GCA_003159355.1 Acidobacteriaceae bacterium
GCGAGCAACGATACACCGGAAGGCCGCATGGCCAACCGGCGAGTGGATATTGTCGTTGTGTCTGTTTTCAAGTCCCCAGCGGCGAATACTCCTTAGCTCATAGCAGATGCGGATAACCGGAGACCCGCAGTTCGGGCCGGAGACGCTGCCTGGGCACGGTGACCAGAGTGTCCGCATGATCGAAGTCCAGCGGTCTGGATACGATGGTCCAGGGGTGCAGCTGTTTGATTTTCGCGAGAGCTATACAGAAACATAGCCTTCAATAGGATACAGTTCTAATTGGAACGAATGGGGAAAGTACCGTCAAGCGACCGCCCTGGTAGCCATCGATTGAGACCGTGAAGTAACTCCTGTGGTCTGGTGTCTTCAAAACCTTGCCGGCGGCGCCATCAATGTAGGCTGGGTCGGCCACCAACTTCGTGAAGACCGCACGGCCTTCGGTGGTAACCGCGGCAGAGGCAATGTTAAGTGCCTCGCAAATCGCGTCGCGCATAAGTTCTTCAAGCGGGGTCGCCCGGAGGTGCTCCTTTACAGCCGCATCCGGAAGTCCCACCAGCGCTCCCGCAAAAGACCCCAGAAGCGGGAGATCTGCTTTGACAATGATCGCTGCCTCCTGGGGAAGAAGGGTGTAGATGCCGTACATCTGCCTGATATGCATATCCAACGCGAAGGTTGTCTGAACAAAAGTTACTTTGCGGCCGAGTAGCTGCGAGAAGCATCGCGAAAGACCATATGGAGTCGGTTCTGACATGCGTTAGCACCTGCCTAGAATTGGAGTCAGGGCTTCCTGTACGTCTTCTGGGCTAAACGGCTTACTGATCAGGAACGTGGCCCCCGAGTTCATGGCGATTTCCTTGATGCCGGGAGACGTCTCTGAGGTGATGAAACCGAAAGGAACGTCGTTCTGGGCCGCCCTTACCTGCTTGAGAAAATCGATCCCTGACATCTCTGGCATATTCCAATCCGAGAGAATGAGCAACGGTTTCTCTCCCTTGAGCTTTTCCAAAGCCTGTGCCCCGTTTTCTGCTTCGCACACCGTAATGGAGCGATAGCCAGCCTGCCGGATCGCTCGCTGGATTATCATGCGCATCGTCCGGCTGTCATCCACTAGAAGAATATCCATGTGACCGCCTCATGAATCTGTAATGTTGCGACATTCCGCAAGGAGCGGGAGATCCTACGTCGTGCTTATCTCTATCGGCATATTGCGCCAAAACGGTCAGAGGAGGGATACGATATCGCTCTTCCCGCTTCAAAAGCAATGCAGGCCCATTGCGAAGGTCACTGAAATCAGGCCACTTACCAAAGGCTGATCGGCTTTTCAGGAACAGTTTTCAAAGGCGTGCCAGCTTGATCCATCCAGTTCATGGCTGGTCACACGTTCAAGTTGCTCGATCTTAAATCTCAATGTGGCGTTGTACCCGCTGACATGAACTAATCCAATGGATGTGCCGATAGAACAAGATCGGACGGACACCGCCGCCATAGTCTTAGGAACCTGGGTTGTGAACAACCCGGCCCCAAGGAGTAGGAAAGGGATCATGGACAACATCTGCTTGGAGGATCAGGAGACCATTCGAGAGTTTTTAGTCGAAAGTTATGAAAACCTCACCCGCCTGGATCAGGATCTCGTCGAGCTCGAGAAGCGTCCTCAGGATGTGGCTCTCCTTGGCAACATTTTCCGCACCATTCACACCATCAAGGGAGCATGCGGTTTCCTGGCATTTTCAACTCTGGAAAGCATCACACACCAGGCCGAGAGTCTTCTAAGTCAGTTGCGCGAAGGCAAGCGAAGCCTTACTCCTGCGCTCGTTTCCCTCATTTTGGAGACGGTTGACGCAACCCGCAAAGTGCTGGGCACAATTGAAGCGAGCGGGACGGAAGGTTCGATTACTTTTGTGGACTTGACCGAACGCCTGCGCATAGCGGCGGAGTTGAAGGTTGATCTTGAGAGCCAGCTTCCACCTTGCGTGAGCACGGCTCCTGAATGCACGCCGGAACCCGCAGTCGACAAGAACTCTGCTGCGTCTCAAGAAAGCGAACAACCCGTGAAAGCGGAGAATGTCGTAGACGCGAAGAACCCAGAAGAGAAATGGGAAGGAACAGAAAGAAGGAAACAGAGTGCGCCGAAGGATGAAGACGTGGAACGGTCTTCGGCCGCGGCGGATTCGAACATCCGGGTTGGAGTCGGACTGCTCGATAAACTCATGGATCTTGTGGGAGAACTGGTGCTTACCCGCAACCAGATCCTTCAATTCAACACCGAGCGAGAGGATGCCGCTCTCAACGCGACATCGCAGCGGCTGAACTTGATCACCACGGAACTGCAAGAGGGCGTGATGAAGACGCGCATGCAGCCTATCGGTGTGGTGTGGAACAAGCTGCCGCGCGTTGTGCGCGATATGGCGGTTGCTTTAGGCAAACAGATCCGGTTGGAAATGGACGGAGCCGAGACAGAACTCGACCGGACAATTATCGAAGCCATCAAGGATCCGCTGATGCACCTCGTACGCAATTCGTGCGACCACGGCATCGAGACGGCAGAAGTCCGACTGGCCGCGGGTAAACCGGCTCAAGGGCTCCTGACCCTGCGTGCCTATCACGAAGGCGGCCAGGTCAACATCGAAATCGGAGACGATGGTGCGGGGATTGACGTAGATCGGGTCAAGCAAAAGGCCGTAGAGAACGGGCTACTTAGGCCTGAACAAGCGGATAAGCTAAGCGACCGGGAGGCGTTAAGTCTTATCTTCGAGCCGGGATTCTCGCTGGCGAAAACAGTGACCAATATTTCCGGTCGCGGAGTCGGCATGGACGTGGTGAAATCCCACATCGAGAAAATCGGCGGTGTCGTCGATGTTTTCAGCCGGCCTGGTGAAGGCGCCACAGTCAAGATCAGGATTCCACTCACGCTAGCTATCATTCCAGGCTTGGTCATTATGAGCGGCGGCGAACGATTCGTGATTCCCCAGGTGAGCCTGCTCGAACTGATTCGCATCGAGGGAGATTCCGCGGGAAAGCACATTGAGTATGTGCATGGAACACCGGTATATCGCAGGCGCGGGAGTTTGCTTCCCATCACTTACCTGAATCAGGTGCTGGGGCTGAAATCGGCCGACGGGGCCGAGGCGGTCAGTATGGTGGTCCTTCAGGCTGAAGACCAGCAATTTGGGTTGGTCGTGGATGGCATCAACGATACACAGGAGATAGTGGTCAAGCCTCTGGGCAAGCAACTGAAGGGACTTACTTTGTACGCTGGCGCAACGATCATGGGTGATGGCCGTGTGGCCCTGATCCTTGACGTTCTCGGCATCGGCCAGCGTTCCGGCGTGTTTGGCGAATCGCGTGAACAGGCGCGCGTGGCAGACAAACAGAAGGTGCAATCGGAGATAGAGCAGCAGCGTCTGCTCCTGTTCCGGTCCGGATCGTTCGATCGTTTGGCTGTTCCACTTTCTCTCGTCGCCAGGCTCGAGGAGTTCCCGCGGTCAGCCATCGAACATGCGGGTGGTGGTCAGGTAGTGCAATATCGAAACCGCATTCTTCCTCTCGTTTCGCTCCGGGCCGTGTTGGAACCGGGCGCTCACAGCCAAAGTCAATTGGCTGATCCGGTGCAAGTTGTTGTCTTCAACGATGGCGATCGCAGTATAGGCATGGTGGTCGACCAGATCCTCGATGTAGCTGAGGAAGCGGTTACAGTGCGACAGAAGTCGAACCGCAAAGGCCTGCTCGGCTCAGCGGTAGTCGGCAAGCGCGTCACGGATTTTCTTGATCTCAACGAAGTGATTCGCGCGTCCGAAGGGAACTGGGATAAGAAAGCGGACGGACAAGGAAACACCAAGAAAATCCTCGTTGCAGACGCTTCATCGTTCTCGCGGGGTATGATCCGGAGCGGCCTGGACATGGCAGGCTACATAGTTCTTGAGGCCGCGAATCTGGACGAGGCGATTCGCGTGTTGGAGAAGCAACCGCTGGACGGGGTCGTTGCGGCTCTGGATTTTCCGCCCAATGGCAGCTCCGCTCTGCTTGCGGCTATCCGCCGCAGGCCGGAGTGGGAGAAGATTCCGGTCATGGCAGTCGTTGATGCCAGCGATCATGTTCTTGCATCAGCCGTTCGGTCCGCGGGTTTTCAGGACTGCCAATCGAAGATTGACTCCGCAGCCATCCTCGAATCGCTGGCACATCTTGTTTCGGCGGCAAACACAGCCGGCATGGTGTCTGAATGTGTGGGAGAAAAGGGATAACCAGTGGCGATCAATATGACAACAGCGAAAGCGGAAGCGGCGCAGACAAGCGGGCAATTCTCAACGTTCTTCGTGGCGGACCTTTTCTTCGGCGTGGATGTTCTTCACGTCCAGGAAGTCTTGCGCTCCCAGCAAATGACCTCGGTGCCGCAGGCCCCTGGTGTCATTGAAGGCTTGATCAACCTGCGCGGCCAGATTGTCACCGCAATCGATATGCGGCGGCGGCTTGGATTGCCACAACGCGCTGGTGGCCAGTCGCCGATGAATATGGTGGTTCGCACCGTGGACGGAGCAGTCAGCCTGCTTGTCGACGAAATCGGAGACGTGCTGGATATGGATTCAGCCACCTACGAACGTCCGCCGCAGAATCTCGATCCCGCGGCAAAAGAGCTTATCCGCGGCGTTTACAAGCTGAAGGACAAGCTGTTGCTGGTCCTCGATGAAGAGAGAACGGTGGATCTAGCCGTCGGGAAGGCAGCTTAGTGCCGTTGACTGGGCGTGGGAAACCAGAAGCCGCGTATTTCGCATGTGACATTCAGCGAGAGCCAGTGGCTCTCGCAAAGCAAGATCAGCAACAGAATCAGGCGCCGGGAACGGCATAGCAAAGCAGCAGGAAACTGCGAGGAGCAATCAAAATGGCAAGGCAAACAAACAGCATTCGGCAGGTACCGTCCGGCCGGAATTCGTCCAGCGGCGCTGCCGTTTTGGACCGTCCAGAGATTGATGAGTCAACCCGCCAGGATGATGATCGGCTTCAAGAAGAGATAGCTCGATTGGTTCAGGCTTCGAATGACGGCCGCCTGACCGAGCGCGGGAGATCGGAGCAGTTCGATGGGAATAATCGCAAAGTGGTCGAGGGCGTGAACAGGATATTGGATGCGATCCTGCTGCCCATCGGCGAGGGTAACCGCATTCTGGCACAGATCAGCGTCGGCAAGATCGACGAAGCGATCGCGCAGACCTACAGCGGCGACCACGAGAAAATGAAGCTGGCGGTCAATAATGTGGCTGGCGTTCTGCAAGGGTTGCAGAAGGAAATTGGCAAACTGACCGTGGCATCCCGTGAAGGACTGCTCACGGAACGCGGAAAGCCCGAACAATTCCAGGGCGCTTTTGCGGGCATCGTGACGAACGTCAACGAAATGCTCGATGCCATTCTGCTGCCCATCGGCGAAGGCAACCGGGTTCTCCTTCAGATCCGCGGCGGCAACTTGAGAGAGAAGGTTGAAATTGCCTGCAAGGGCGATCACGAGAAGATGAAGAATGCCATCAACGGCGTACATGGCTGGCTGAGCGATCTGGTCACGTTTATCACCAAGATTGCCAACGGTGACCTGAACGCATCGGTTGCCAAGGCTTCAGACCAGGACCAGATTCACGAGTGGCTATTGATGCTGAGGACGAACATCCACGCGCTGATCAACGACACTGACATGCTTGCCAAAGGGGTCGCTGAAGGACGAGTGGGTACGCGCATCGACGCGAGCAAGCACCTTGGAGACTATCGCAAGATTGTCCAGGGCGTGAACCAGACGCTGGAAGCGATTGTTGCGCCGCTCAAGGCTACGGCCGAGAACGCAAGCACGCTGGCCTCTTCCTCTGAAGAGCTCACGGCGGTCAGCCAGGTCATGGCGAGCACCGCGGAGGAAACCGCGGTCCAGGCCAACGTTGTATCGGCGGCGAGCGAACAGGTTTCGAGGAATGTTGCCTCGGTGGCTACGGCCTCCGAAGAGATGCAGGCTTCGATCCGCGAAATCTCGAAGAACGCCAACGACTCGGCGCGAGTGGCCAA
Source organism: Acidobacteriaceae bacterium (assembly GCA_003159355.1). Classification (GTDB taxonomy): domain Bacteria; phylum Acidobacteriota; class Terriglobia; order Terriglobales; family Acidobacteriaceae; genus Telmatobacter. The sequence goes on from PLPA01000132.1 coordinate 6,031, forward strand.
GAATGCGGTTACCGTGGCCCAGTCGACCAACGAGACCATGAAGAAGCTTGGCCAATCCAGTCAGGAGATCGGCAACGTAATCAAGGTGATTACCTCGATTGCGCAGCAGACCAACCTGCTGGCTCTGAATGCAACCATCGAGGCAGCTCGCGCCGGTGAGGCGGGCAAAGGCTTTGCGGTTGTGGCCAATGAGGTGAAGGAACTGGCCAAGCAGACTGCCAAAGCGACCGAAGAGATCAGCCAAAAGATCGAGGCTATCCAGGGAGTCACCAAGGGAGCCGTCACGGCGATCGAGGAGATTGGCACAATCATCAACCAGATCAATGACATCTCCAACAGCATCGCTTCGGCGGTAGAAGAGCAAACGGTGACCACCAACGAGATCGGCCGCAGCGTGACCGAAGCAGCCCAGGGGGTCAACGATATCTCCAAGAACATCGCCGGCGTTGCAACATCGGCGAAGAACACCACACAGGGAGCGAACGATACCAAGACCGCATCGCTGGAGTTGAGCAAGATGGCAGCCACGCTTCAGGCTTCTGTGGCAAAGTTCACCTTCTAACCGGATGAACGGTGTTTATTAAAGCCCGGCGGGTGGTTCACCAGCCGCCGGGACACACATTGATTCGCAAAGGAAGTAGCAAGATGAGCAAAGTACTGGTTGTTGACGACTCAAGGACAATTCGCATCATTATCCGCAGGATCCTGATAGAACTCGGGTACGAGGTCTGTGAAGCGGCCAACGGCATAGAAGCGCTGAAGGTCCTTGAAACCGAAAAGACCGCGGTGAAGCTGGTTCTGGCGGACTGGAATATGCCGGAGATGAATGGCCTGGAACTGGTCAAGTGTTTGCGCCAGAATCACGAATTTGATTCGTTGAAGGTGCTGATGGTTACCACCGAGACGGAGATGGACCAAATGGCATCGGCCTTGGAGGCAGGGGCCAACGAGTATGTCATGAAGCCATTTACAAAAGATATCCTCACAGAAAAGCTCGAGTTGGTTGGGATGCCTTCAATGGCAGGGGTATAGCCATGGCCGTATTGAACCAGCGCTATTTACAGCCCGGCGAGCGAATCCGCGTGATGGTGGTGGACGACTCGGTTGTCATCCGGCGGCTGGTCACTCAGGTTCTCGAGCAGGATCCAATCCTTCAGGTGGTGGGAACTGCATCGAATGGCGCCATCGGACTGCAACGGATTCCACAGTTCAATCCCGATGTCATCACATTGGATATCGAGATGCCGGATATGGACGGCCTGGAAATGTTGCGGCGCGTTCGGCGCGAATATCCGCTGCTGCGGGTCATCATGTTCAGCACGCTCACCGAGCGCGGCGCGGCGAAAACACTGGAAGCCTTGACTCTTGGGGCCGACGACTACGTAGCGAAGGTTTCCAACGAGGGATCTCTCGACCGCTCAATGGCTCGGCTGCGGGAAGAAATGCTCCCGAAGATCAAGCAGTTCTTCCATCTGCCGGAACAGAGCCGAGTTGCAGTCCGGCCCATTCTTGCGCGCGCCCCAACGGAGCAGCCAGCAAGGCCGGGCGCGCAAGTTTTGCAGCGTATGAAGATGCGGCCCCAGGTGGTCGCAATAGGAGTCTCAACGGGAGGGCCGACCGCGCTGGGCACAATCATGCCGCTGTTCCCTGCCGGCTTTCCACTGCCAATTGTGATTGTGCAGCATATGCCGCCTCTTTTCACCCGGTTGCTCGCCGATCGCCTCAACGCCACCTGCCAGTTGCCGGTCAAGGAGGCTGCCCAGAAAGACTTGGTTGAACCAAGCAAGATTTTGATTGCGCCCGGAGATTTTCACATGAAGTTAGCCTCCAACGGAGACGGTGTACGCGTTGTTCTGGATCAGTCTCCGCGGCAGAACTCGTGCCGCCCCGCGGTCGATGCGCTCTTTGCTTCCACCGGGGAGGTGTATGGCGGCGCGGTGTTGGCCGTCATTCTGACCGGTATGGGGCAGGATGGCTTGCACGGCGTGGAGATTCTAAAGGCGCAAGGGGCCAGCGTCATTGCACAGGATGAGGCGTCCAGCGTTGTGTGGGGAATGCCCGGCGCTGTTGTGAATGCGGGTCTAGCCGACCGCGTATTGCCTCTGGATGAAGTAGTGCCCGAGATTCTTCGCATGACGGGCAGGAATTAGAAGGGAACACGATGGGATGTCAATCGACAATTTCGGAGATCCTCCCGGAGAACTACCGTTTCCTTCAAGCGCATATCTATGCCCACGTAGGCATCGTGCTTGAAAACAACAAGAATTATCTCTTCGAAAGCCGCCTCGCGCCCATCGTCAAGCAATTCAGTCTCGGTTCCATCAACGCTTTGTGCGAACTCCTTCTCGCCAAGCGTAATCCAGAGATCGGCCAACAAGTCGTTGAAGCTATGACGACCAATGAGACCTACTTCTTCCGCGATCCCGCCCAATATGACGCCATACGAACGGTCCTGTTGCCAAAACTAAAGGAAGAGCGGCAGGTTACAAGAAAACTGCGCTTCTGGTCGGCTGCGTCCTCCACTGGGCAGGAAGCATACAGCCTGGCTATGCTGCTCCTGGAAGAAGGGTTGAATGGCTGGGACATTCAAATCCTCGGCACCGACTTCTCTTCAAAGGTCGTGGAACGCGCCCAGGCCGCCAGTTACCAGCAGCTTGAGGTAAACCGGGGACTGCCTGCGGCGCTGTTGGTCAAGCATTTCCGCCGTTCCGGCCTGAACTGGCAGTTGAATGAGCAAGTGCGCCGGATGGCTCGCTTTGCGACGATTGACCTGCGCAATAGCATGCGCACCATGGGACCATTCGATTTGGTTTTCTGCCGCAATGTCATGATTTATTTTGACAACGCAACAAAGCGGAACATCATGAGAGAACTCCATAGCACATTGTTTCGTGGCGGATGGCTGCTGCTTGGCGGCGCCGAATCGGCTTTGGGCCTCGATGAGTGGTTTGAGCGAAAGACAGTGGAAAACATAACCGTCTATGTTGCCCGATGAAAGGAAACATATGCAGACCGAAATAAGCGTAGAAATTCTTGTTCAAATCGTGGAGTCCGTCTTCATGACGATGATGAGCCTTGATGTATCTCCAAGTGATGCATCCTGGAAACCCACTGGGGACCGATTGACCTCATTCGTCCATTTGACTGGCGATTGGAACGGCGCGGTGCTGCTCGATTGCAATCCCCGGCAAGCCTGCCTATTCGCCGGCCTGATTCTCTCCATGGACCCACCCGACATTGTGGACGACGACGTGCGCGACGTGCTCGGCGAATTGGCCAACATGATCGGCGGAAACATGAAGTGTAGTATGCCGACAGGGGTCCGACTTTCCATGCCCACTGTGATGGAAGGCCGCGACTATGATTTGCGGATCTGCGGGTCCCAGATTCTGGAAAGGGTTGCCTTTCAATGCGCCGAGGGCCACTTCTGGGTCACGGTGCTTGTCACAAAGGGGTGAAAAAGTCCAGCAGAGCTTGACTCTCCGGAGATACTCTGTGCAGCCGCCGGAATATCGAAGAAGATATGCATTCATTCGAAAACCTGGTTCAGGACTTTGAAAGGATTTTGGCCGTGGCGTCCGTATCAGAGTTCAGGTCGGCAGGTATGTGTGCATTCTGCTTTGAAATCAATATATTACCGGCAACTATCTCCTCGATCAACCTGGCGGCGGGCCATGCAGATGTGCAGTTGCATAAACTGACTTGAACAAATCGAGAACACGTGCCGATAGAAGATAGGACGCGGAATCACTTTGAAATCGAATCGGAGAACTATGGAGATAGCCAGCGTCTCAAAGATTTCCATGCCCACAGCGAATTGGGCCACGACAACACGCCAGTCTAACCCAGCGACCTCATCGCCATCCACGACCGCTCAGCAAACTTCGCCGGCGCCTTCGTCGATCTCCTCTCCGCCCATCGGGACCTCCGCCTCTTCAGCCATGATTCAGAATGCTGCGAGCAGTGTTCAAGTGGACTCGGTCGCCGCGTCCTATTCCGTGACGATAGCAGGCAATAACTACTCTGGAAGCGTCGAAGAATCCGGAGGAGTATACATAGCCTCCGTTCCGAACCCGCCGGGAGCAAGCGCGAGTGGATCAAGCGTGGAGTCAGCAGAGAACAATCTCAATCTCCAATTGGATGCTCTCGTTTGACTTCCTTGATCTAAAAGCGGACTTGTATACCTCGGCTTTGCAGCTTCGGCAGTAACGTAGAAGTTTACGCCAATTGTGGCGAGAAAGAGCATGATGTTTGGAGCACAAGTGAATTGGATCGGTCCATTCGACGCTGCCGGTCAGCAGGCAGCGCAGAATAATATCGCCGATGGCGAAGACAGCGATGCCGCCTTTGCGCTTATTTATGAAACAATCCTTGGACTTTCCGACGAGCAATGTTCTCAGACCGAAGCGTCTGACAATTGGCTCGGCGCCGATTCCGACGGCAGCCTGCTTGACCCGTACGATTCAAGCAGACAACGCACCGGAATCAACATGGGCGCACTTCAATTCACCGGCAAAGGCGATGATTCCGAAACCAATCTGGGCTACTTCGGAGCGCGCTACCCCGGCAGCAGCATGGGCCAGTTCATCTCCCAAGGCAGTCAGGTTCAAGTCGTTACGATGCCATCGCATGGCGCAGGAATCCAGTCAATAGCCGCGGAAACAAGTGTGCTGCAAAAAGGAAATCCTGGACCGCCAACAGGGCCAGATGTCGACTTTGCACCATCGGCGAACTCCACTGGAGTATTGAACAAGAGCCAACTCTCTGATTGGATGGATGCTCACGCGCTTACTCGTTCCAGTCACCATTGTGCGATGTATTGTCGACTGGGGATGGAGGCCGCCGGCCTTGACACAGGGGATCGTCCTCAGTCGGGTGACGCCGGAGACTACGGTCCCTTCTTATTGAGACACGGAGCAACAGTCGTGCCGCAGGATTCCTACGCCCCGCAAGTTGGCGATGTTGCCGTGTTTGACAAGACGGAACAACACCCTTACGGCCACATTGAAATGTACGACGGCCAACACTGGGTATCGGATTTCAAGCAACATAGTTTTTCTCCCTACCGTGACGCTGCCAGTACACCCCCATTTACGATTTACCGGCTTAGCTAAGGTCGAGAGACGGGCCTGGCCTGCCGAAAAGGCACAATTCGGCCAGACAGCTTACATACTGTGACCGCGTCCCGTGCTGCGCGGATGATGTGTCGGATTCATGCAGGACGGGGCCAGAGATGTGGCATTTGGCTGTACTTGCGTGGAATGAACCAACCCGCTGTCACTGAATGTTCTTCGCGGCAAGGCCCAAGATCATCGAACCTGTGCCTGCTGAGACTACCTCGGGCGGCGTTGACGCGGGCCAACTCATCTGAGTTCGAGACGCGAGGAACACTCTGAGACCAGCTACCGAGGCGTCGAGCAACGAAGAATACGGTGGATATTGGCCCCGTCCCTCCGGATTTGCTGCGAAAAGCCGCCAGAGCTGGCGTTCTCAGGCTCTAAAGCCAATATGCAACCTCTGTGTCATCCCAGTCCATTGAAATCCTTGGTTCTCTCGACCGATATACCCAATACCGGCTTATTCCGGCAGGAGAATTCGAATGGCCCTCGTAACCTGGACCGACAATCTTTCAGTCGGGGTAGAATTGATCGACAATCAGCATACCGTCTTATTCAACACCATAAACGAACTGCACGACGCGATGATGAAAGGCCAAGGGCGAGCCAAAGTGGGCGAATTGCTGGGTATGTTGCTGGCTTACACACGCAACCACTTCTCAGCTGAAGAAGCACTCATGGAAGATGCCAAATATGCAGGGTTGGCCACTCACCGCATCGAACATTGCAAATTGACCAAACAAGTCGAGTGGTTTGTTGCCCGCCACCAGCAAGGCGACCTCACTCTAAGCATTGAACTGGCCGACTTCCTTTCCGACTGGCTCAAAAACCACATTCAAAGCGTAGACCAGTCGTATAGACCCTGGCTGAACAAGTGCGGTGTGTACTGAGCTGCCGGTGAGGACTTTTTTCGATCCGAGAGGCTGGACAACTTCGCGGATTCGACTTGAATTCAGGTTCTTTCCAACTTTGTTCTCCGGCGGGAGAAATACATCGCTCTCACGCACATAATGAAAGATTGTGTGCTCCGACCCGATAGTTCAGATTGAAAGGTTTACATGGCTGCAATTGCTAATGCGCTCGACTACACAGAACTCGAGTCGAACAGTGTGCTGCGTTTTGTGGCGCGGCAGCCGATCCTCGACCTGCAAGGCAAGGTGCATGGCTACGAGCTGCTCTTCCGGGCCGGCCCGGAGGCGTCCTTTCGCGGAGATGGCAACTTCGCCACCCGAACCATGCTTGACAATACGGTGATATTTGGACTCGAAAAGCTCACCGTAGGCTTGCCGGCGTTTGTAAATTGCACGTTGGAGTCTTTGACCGAGCGGCTTGTGGATGTCTCACCTCCCAGTTTGACGGTGCTGGAGATATTGGAAACGCTTGAGCCCATACCCGAGCTGGTTGCCTTATGCCTCAAACTCAAGTCCTTGGGTTACCGGATCGCCCTTGACGATTTCTCCTGGCACCCGAAGTTCACTCCCATGGTGAATCTGGCAGACTACATCAAGGTGGATTTTCTCCAGACAGACGCGGCAGAACGGCAGGAGTTGTTCAATCGGCTGCGTGGCACCCCCGCGGTTCTGGTTGCGGAGAAAGTGGAGGTCTTGGAGGAATACAAGCAAGCCTGCAAGGAGGGTTTCACTCTGTTTCAAGGGTACTATTTCTGCCGTCCGCAGCTCATGCAATGCCGAAAGATCCCGGCCAACCGGATTTCACATATCCATATGCTGAAGTTATTGCAACAGGACCCGCTGGATCTGTATCAGTTGTGCCAGCTTGTGAAGCGGGACACTTCTCTTGCCTATAGGTTTCTGCGGCTGGTCAACTCGCCGATGTTCGCAAAGCGCCAGAAGATCAGCTCGATTATGTCGGCACTGTTACTCATTGGTGACGATGCGGTCCGCCGTATAGCCACCCTTGCCATCACCAGCGAATTCAGTGCCCAACAGACCCCTGAGATACTTCGGATGGCCTTTGTACGGGGCAGGTTCTGCGAATTAGCCTCTTGTTTTTGCGGGTTGGGGCGAGGGGAGCAGTACCTGCTGGGGATGTTCAGCCTGCTGCCGGCAATGCTGCGCATTCCAATGACCAACCTGGCGCCTGACCTGCCCTTACGGGAAGAGATTCGGTCAGCGTTGATGGGCACGGTGAACCGCGAAAGCTGCTTATTGCGTTGGGCGGAATCTCACGAGCGTGGAGATTGGGAAGAGTGCGATGCTATCATCCATGCCTATGGATTGAACATGGAAAATATGACCTGGTGTTATGCGGAGGCAGTGGTATGGGCTGATTCGGCCCTGTATTGCGCAAAGTGACCCGTCTCGGATCAGGGACTTGGTGTACTCCTTCTTTCCTGCTCCGGCCCCGGTTTTATAACTGGTGCGCTCGCTGGTTCGGCAACTCGCACGCCGTCGGTATTGCGATACAAGAGTCCAATATCACCAAGGTCTTAGCTGCTTGCCTTTGGTTTGAACTGACTGATAAGATCGGACACTTCGTTCGGGGAAAGGATGACAAAGCTGTCGGCTTGAGCTCGACTTCTATCGGCTGCGATCCCGCGTAGAGTTTCGAGGAGGCGCACCTCAACTTCAATAAGCCCCTGAGGTATCAACACTGGCCTCAATTTAAGAATTGCATCCAAGAGCCGCGTAGCATCATATCTGCTCTTGAAGAATACGATTGGTCTTCGGCCAGGAAAACGGTTGTCTGGAACCACGAGATATTTTCCACTATTGGCCCGTATCACCCAAGCCTTATATCCCTCAGAGAATTCCCGAAGAACCACATCAAGCGACATTGGCTGGATCATCTGTACCTGCCTCCCCTTGCCACTAATTATAAGATGTTTGTTCACGAACCACATGACGGTTCGATTCCTACCGCGTCCACCATAAAATCAACGGCTTCGCTAGATTCGCGCTCTGCTTGCGCTCCGTTGCGCTGGAATGCAAGTTCAGCCTGCCTATCGCCATGAATTGAGTTCTACGAAGAATTCCTATGAGTACCGCAGTCTTTTCACACGCGGGAACCGAGACTTTCACCGCGTGCTGTTAATAGCTCCTCACCCACTCCAGAATTGAGCGCACCGCGACGCCGCTGGGGCCTTTGGCGATGTAGGGTTTGCTGTCCTCGACCCAGGCCAGGCCGGCGATGTCGAGGTGAATCCAGGGGGTGTCCTCGACAAAGACTTTGAGGAACTCGGCTGCTGTAATTGCGCCGCCCCAGCGTCCGCCGGTGTTCTTGATGTCGCCGATCTCGGACTTGATTTGCTCGGCGTATTCGTCGCCCAACGGCAAGCGCCAGAATTTCTCTCCAGAAGTGGCTAGCGCCGCGTCGAACTTGGCCCAAATCTCTTCGTCGTTGGAGAATGCGCCGGCGTTGACGTAGCCGAGTGCCACAACGCAGGCGCCGGTCAGTGTGGCGGCGTCGATAAGGTGGGTTGCGCCCAACTGACGCGCGTAAGTCAGGCCATCCGCCAGGACCAGCCGGCCTTCGGCGTCGGTGTTGATGATTTCGATGGTTTTTCCCGGCTGATCGGCGGAGAAAGGCATCGCCGTCTGCACGTCGCCGGGTTTTTGCGCCGTGCCGGAGGGCATATTTTCCGCTGCGCAAATGACGGCGATCACGCGCACGCGGGGCTTGAGCAGAGCGATGGCGCGCATCGCGCCGATCATTGCCGCGCCGCCGGCCATGTCGTACTTCATCTTCTCCATGTTGTCGCTGGGCTTGATGGAGATGCCGCCGGAGTCGAAGGTGATGCCCTTCCCTACCAGGCCGAGCACCGGGCCTTCGCTCACGCCTTCCGGCTCATAGCGCAACACGATCAGCGCGGGCGGCTCGGCGGAGCCTTGCGAGACGCTCCAGAATGCGCCCATTTTCAGCTCGTGCAGCTTTTCTGTGGAGTGGACCTCCCAGCCGAGGCCAACTTCGGCGGCCATCAGTGCGGCGCGCTGGCCAAGCAGCGTGGGGGTGAGCTTGTTGCCGGGCTCGTTGACCAGCGCGCGGGTGAAGTTCTGGCTCTCGCCGATGATGACGGTTTCGGCGAAGGCGGCTTCGAGGGCTGTGCGGTCACTGGCGGCGGGCGCGGCCAGGGTAAAGGATCCAACGCTCTGGTCCTTGCGGTCGCTGCGATAGGTGTCGGGGTCGAAGTCGCCGACGAAGGCTCCCTCGACGGCGGCGCGTGTGTTGCTCACGGCGGGAAGCAGTTCTGAAACAGGCAACGCGAAGACCAGCTCTCGAATGCCGCGCGGCTTGACGAAGCGAACGGCGGTTCCGGCGGCGTTGCGCACTTTATCCGCCGTGGCCTTGGCCTGCTTGCCCAGCCCGACGAGCAAAAGGCGCTTGGCGGCCACTCCGGTCGGGGCGTGCAGCAGCACCGTCTCATTGGCGCCGGCCTTGTATTCGCCGCTGGCGAGCACGGAGGCCGCGGCGGCCTGGACGGCGGCGTCCGAGGTCAGCAGCACGGGGTGGGGCTTGGCGTCGGGGGCTTTCGAGGTTTGGGTGTCGGCGGCCAGGACGGCCAGCAATTCGGTTTCGATTCCGGCAAGGGGGGCGAAAGAGAGTTGAGTATTCATCATTTCCTCAGTTCATTCTTCGGTTTATCAGCCGGTCACCGCCCGCCGCGGTGCTTGCTGGCGTTGATGGCGGAGCGGGCTTCGCGGTCGGCTTCCCGGCTGCGTTCGGTCTCGCGCTTGTCCCAGTCCTGCTTGCCCTTGGCCACGGCCAGTTCGCACTTGACCCGCCCGTTGCGGAAGTAAAGCCGGGTGGGGATGAGCGTGTGGCCCTTGATCTGCGTCTTCGATAGTAGCTTGCGAACCTCGGCGCTGTGCAGCAGCAGCTTGCGGGTGCGGGTGGCGTCGTGGTTGGAGATGTTGCCGTGGGANNTTGGCTTTGCCCTCGCGGATCGATTTCACTTCCGTCCCGCGCAGGCTGACGCCGGCCTCGAACTTCTCCAGCAGGAAGTAGTTGTGGCTGGCGACGCGATTGTGCGCGGCGTCCCGCTCGCCGCTGGCCACCGGGTCGCGTGGCCGGGCCGGCTTCTGGGGGCCGGGAGCGGTTGGCTGAACGATCACGTGGCTGGTTTGGCGCGCCATAGGAAAGCATCCTCGAATCTTCATCGTAGCATCGGCGCGGGTTTTGGCGGTGTGGCAATGGGGATGAGCTAAAATGGAGCATTGCAGGATGGGAAGTTTTACCCACAGGAATTGCGACAGGAATAGCGTCCGGGGCGGCCAAGGCAGCCCGCAAGGGTCCGAGGAGAAGCGCGGGCCGGAGAAGACGCCTGGGAGTTCGATGAAAAGCCGCGCACAGGTTACTGCTGCCTCCGCATTCTCCAGAGCCGCTTTTTGGATGGCGCTCGTTGCCGTCGTGGCCGTCTTCGTCCTGTCGAGCGCGTCGCTGCGCGCCGAGTCGGCCAGCAGCTTTTACAAGCGCGGCCTCAACGCCGAGGCGCGCGAGGACTACGACGCGGCCTTCGACAACTTCCAGAAGGCCTACGCCAAGACGCCCAAGGACTTGCAATACCGCACCGCGTTCTACCGGGTGCGGATTACCGCATCGGCGATGCACATCACCAAGGGGCGCAAGCTGCTGGATGCCGGAAACGATCAGGGCGCATTGTCGGAGTTTCTGCGCGCCGCCGAGATCGACCCCAGCAATGAGGCCGCGCAGCAGGAGATCGCCCGTGCGCGGAAGAAGAACGGCGAGGCGGCGCCGCAGACCGAGACCAGCCTTTCGCAGACCGAGGGCAAGCAGGAAGATCTGGAGTCGATGGGCGCTCCAGCCGAGCTGAAGCCTCTCTCGAACGAGCCTCTGACGCTGCATATGCAGGAAGATGCCAAGATGGTCTATCAGGCTATCGGCAAGGCCGCCGGCGTGAATGTTCTCTTCGACCCGGATTTCACCGCCAAGCGGATTCAGGTGGACCTGAACAACGTGTCGCTGCTGGACGCGCTGCGCATTGTGGGCACCATCTCCAACACCTTCTGGCGGCCGGTGACCGACAACACGATCTTTGTGGCCGCCAACACCCGCGCCAAGCGCACCGAGCTGGATGAGCAGGCGGTGCAGACATTCTATCTGTCGAACGCGTGGCAAGCGACCGACCTGACCGACGTGAATACCGCCATTCGCAACTTAATGCCCAACACCAAGGCCTATCCGGTTCCCAGCCAGAACGCCGTCGTGATACGGGGCACGCCGGACGAGTTGCTGCTGGCGCAAAAGCTGATCAACGACCTGGACAAGGCGCGGCCAGAGGTGGTGGTGGACATCGCCATCCTGGAGGTCAGCAAGAACTGGGAGAAGACGCTGGGCATTGCCTGGCCCAGCAGCGTGGGGATCGCACTCAATCCGCCCACCAGTAGCACATCCACTTCATCCACCACGACCACCACGGGCACGACTAGCACCAGCACCGGCACCACCCCGACGCTCTACGATCTGGCGCACCTGAAGGCCTACGATTTCGCGGTGACAGTCGGCTCGGCAACGGCCAATATGCTGCTGACCGATTCGAATACCAAGATTCTGCAGAATCCCCGCCTCCGCTCCACCGACGGGCAAAAGGCGACGATGAAGATCGGCGAAAAAATCCCCATTGCGACCGGCTCCTATGGGGGCGGAACCACGGGATCGCTGGGCGGAGTCAGTTCGCTGGTCAACACGCAGTTTACCTATCAGGATGTGGGCATAACCATCGAGATGACGCCCACCATCCACTTCAATCGCGACGTGACGCTGAAGATCAAAATCGAGGACACCTCGCAGAATGGCTCGGTGACGATCAGCGAAGTGACAGAGCCGATCATCGCGCAGAAGACAATCGAGCAGGTGATTCGCTTGCGCGAGGGCGAAGCCAGCATCCTGGGCGGAATTCAAGACAAGCAGGAGGTTGTGAGCTGGAACGGGATTCCGGGGTTGAGTTCGATTCCCGTATTGAAGTACCTCTTCGGCTCCAAGGACCACACCATTAACGACGACGAGTTGGTCTTTCTGATAGTGCCCCATGTGGTCCGCTCGCAATCCCTGGAGGAGATGAATCTGCGCACCGTCGATACCGGAGAGGGCACATCGATTGAGATTCGCCACGTTCCCAGTGAAGCCCCTGGCGGCGCGAATCCAGTTCCGAATCCGGGCTCAACTCCCGCTCCCGCAATTCAACCGCCGGCCCATGGGCGGCCCAATGTGGGCACGGTTCCGGGCCAGAGCGCGGCGGCGGCAGCCCCGGCGGCGCTGGCGCAGTTGAACGATGCCGAGCAGACCAATGGAAACACGCCCGCAAAGCCTTCTCCGCCAATTCCACCGCAACCGGCAACGGTGAGTTTCATGCTTGCGCCGCAATCCGGCCCGGTGGCCGTGGGCGCCTCCTTCAAGGTTCCGGTTGTCCTGAGTGGAGGAGCGGACATCGCTTCCGTTCCCTTGCAGATTTCTTACGATCCGGCCAAACTTTCGCTGGTTAACGTGGATAGCGGGGACTTCTTGAGCCGGGATGGACAAGCCGTGGTGCTCACTCACCGCGACGACGGTCCGGGCTTGATTCTGATCAACGCCTCGCGTCCGCCGGGAGCGGCCGGGGTGAACGGCACGGGCGTGGTTTGCATTCTCAGTTTCCAGGCCAGGACCGCCGGAGCGAGCGACGTTGTCCTCACCCGGCCGGGGGCGGTCAGCAGCAAGCAGCAGCAGTTGCCGGCCCAGGGCGGGCGGGTCAGCATTCAGGTGAAGTGATCCGATGAAGCCAGAATCGATGAGGGAAGCACGGCCAATCCAGACCGGCCACGCAGGGGAGCGCGGGCTTACGCTGGTCGAGTTGATTGTGACCATCACGATTCTTGCGATTCTTGCATCAGCCGCGGTGCCTATGGCGCGCTTCCAGGCCAAGCGCCTGAACGAGCGCATTCTGCGCTACGACCTTTGGACGATGCGCGACGCCATCGACCACTACAAGGACGCGGCCGACAAGAATGCCTTCCCGATCAAGCTGGACAGCCAGGGCTATCCGCCCGATCTGGAGACGCTGGTCAACGGCGTGGAAGTGCAGACCAAGAAGGTGAAGTTTTTGCGCCACATTCCGGTGGACCCGATGACCGGCAAGGCGGAGTGGGGATTGCGCTCGATGCAGGACGATCCGAAATCGGACTCCTATGGCGGGCAGAGCGTCTTCGACGTGTATTCCAAGTCCACGGGCACGGCGCTGGACGGAACCAAGTATTCTGACTGGTAGGCGGGATTGGTAGGTCAGGGCTTTAGCCCTGACAATGAAGCCGGCAATATGATTGTGGGCTTTAGCCCCTGAGGAATGCTTTTCGGGCGTGTAAGTTTGAGGTTGCAAGAGGATAACTTGAACAGGATTCGCAAACAAGACGCGGGCTTTACGCTGATGGAGTTGATGATTGTGATGATGATCATCGGCATCCTCATGTTGATCGCCGTGCCTCGCTTTACCGGCGCCATCAAGATGGCCCGGGAGGCGGTGCTCAAAGAAGACCTGCACGTGATGCGCACCGCCATCGATTCCTATACGATAGACAAGCAGAAGGCGCCGCAGACGCTTGAAGACCTGATCGCGGATGGCTACCTGAGAGAAGTTCCGGTGGATCCGTTCACCCAGACCAAGGATAGTTGGGTGACCGAGACGGGCGACGCGCTGCACTCAATGGACCAGATGGAACCCGGCATCGACGACGTTCACTCCGGCTCGCAGGAACTGGGTTCCGACGAACAGCCCTACTCCACCTGGTAAGCATAGAGGGATTATGTCTCGACTGACACATCGCGTACTCACCCTTCTCGTGTGCATGGCCGCACTCGGCGGCTTGTTGTGCGCACAAGCCGGCAAGACCATCACCGTCCGTATGCTGGACGGCAAAACCGGGAAGTTGATTACAACCTCGACTTTCATGGTGCGCGTGGATCACGAGCCAACCGTCCATGCCGATTGGGTGGCGCCGAACGAAGACGGAACCGGCAAGCTGACCTTGCCCCGGATCGCTTCTCTGCTTTCGATTCAAGCGACTTACGATAGTTCGATGATGATCTATGTCAACTGCGACACGGCAGGCGAAGATGCGAACACCGTCGACCGCTGGTATTCGATCGCGGAGATTCTCACTTTGGGCGTTGCCGCTCCCAACGGCTGCGTAAAACCCGCCGAAGCCGCAAAACTCAAGCTCCTCACCAAACTCAAGCCCGTCGCAAAACCCGCATCCGTCGCCAAGCCAGGCGAGTTTGTCTTCTATGTCCGCAAACAAAACTGGCGGGAACACATACGGGAAGATGAATCGCCGCGCTGAGCCGGTGCGGCAAATTGCATAGCGGAGGAGACGCTCTGTTGGCGGTTGATCCCATCCAAGCGGAGGGCTTTGCCCTTCAGGTTGAACGATTCTATGCAGTCCTGATTCGAACTGCGGGTGCCCCAGGTCTCGCTTCTGAGACCTGGGATCCAGAGCCCAGCCTGGGCGGCAAACTTCTTTACGCCGGACAACTCGACGAGGAAGCCCGCGCGCTGCTGGTGGCGGCCAACATTGCCGGCGCCGCCTCGTTGGCTGCCTCCGCCGATGCGGCCGCGCGCAAGCAATTCATGCGCGACGGCGTCGTGGATTTTTTGGTGACCTCGCTCGACGAAGCCCTGCGCATCCTGAAGAACGAGATTCGCAAGCGCGAACCGGTCGCGGTCTGCGTGGCGCTGGAGCCGGAGACCGTGGAGGCCGAGATGCTGGAGCGGGGCGTTGCGCCCGATCTGTTGCGGCCGGGCGCGGCGGATTCGCCAATAGGGCTGACGTTACTCTCCTGGCGCGTTGCTTCGTCGCCTTCCATCTGGCTGCCGAAGTTGGACGCCATCGCCCTCGATTGCCTGGAAGCAAGTTTAGGTGCCCCAGAGCCTGCCCTGAGCTTGCCGAAGGGTCTCGATTCTGAGACCTGGGATTCAGCGCGCCGCTGGCTGCGCCTCGCTCCTCGCTACCTGGGCCGAATGGCGCAGGGTGTTCGTGTGTTGCGTTGCGGCGAAAGCGCTGCGGCAAACTTCATCGAGCGAATGCGCAAAGAGGTGGAAAGCGGGGAGATCGGCATGAGAGTTGAGTTCAGGCTAAGCTGCGAGGGGCAGTCAGAGCAGTACAGTTTCGCGCCGCCAACCTGCTAAGGTTACTTACATCGCTTACAACTCTTACGCTTCTGATTCAGCCTTCCCCGCCGCCTGCCGCTTCAATCCGCGCCCACAGTTCCTTCACTCCGTAGCCGGTCTTCGCGGAGACGGGCAGCAGATCGTCCAGCTCCAGGCCCTTCTTGAGCGCCAGCAGGTTCTTTGTCCGCTCGTTGCCGCTGAGGCGGTCAATCTTGGTGGCCACCACGGCGAAGTCGCGTCCGGCGGCGCGCAGCCAATCGATCAACTGGCGGTCGCTCTCTTGCGCGGGCACATTCGAGTCCACCAGGCAGACGCACAGCTTGAGCGTTGAGCGAATGGCGAGATATGGTTCAATGAAGGCCGGCCAGCCGGCGCTGATGGACTTGGAAATCTTGGCGTAGCCGTAGCCGGGCAGGTCGGCAAAGACCATTCTTCGTCGCTGGCTCTGATCCAGCAGCGCAAAGAAGTTGATGGCGCGCGTGCGCCCCGGCGTGGAGGAGACTTTGGCCGGCTTCTCGCCGGTGAGTGTGTTCAGCAGGCTCGATTTGCCTACATTCGAGCGGCCCAGAAAGGCAATCTCCGGCGCATCCGGCGCGGGGAAATCTTCCGCGGCCATCGCCGAAAGCAGAAATTGTGTCGTGTAGCGCATCTACCTTGAGGATACAGGACGGCGCGGCAAGCCTCTCGACCTTACACACCATTGCAGGGATGCATCCGTTCACAGTGAGAGAGAATATTGTGGTGTGCGACAGCGAACCTGACGTAGCGGTCACGCAGCCATCGGCGGCATCAACTCCAGTCGGAAGCCTTTCACAAAGACAAGCTCCCCAGTTCGGAGTCCAGCTATCGAATCAGCCGGCGGCGGAGAGTTCCCGCAAGCCCGGCCATGCCGCTCAGCAACAGCACCAGGCCCGATGGCTCCGGCGTTACGTTGACGCTGAAGCCCTCAGAGGCCAGCACATCAAACGTTTGGCTGTCACCGCCACCGAGGATTTCGTACGTTCCCGCGTAAAAATTTGACCCCGGTCCGTAGGGTGGAGCAGTGATGGTAAAAAGCTCAATAACACCAGTGGTATCCCCCGGATCCAAAGATAAGGGGGAATTGGCATAGAACGGGCTGTCATCGAACGCCACAAACGGTAAATCCCCAAAGTAGGTATCTCCGTTCAAGAACACCGTGGCGCCGCCCGTGTTGGTCAAGGTTCCATCGAACTCGAAGATCGGCCCAGAACCACTTTGATATGGCGAGACAAGGGTCAGGACAGTATCAGCCTTTGCCGCCGAGCCGGTCAGCAGGAAGCCCGCAATCGTCAGGGATAGAACCAGCAAAAATCTCAAACTCTTCATCGTCTTTTCCTTATGGTTCATACACTACAACATTGTTTTCTCCCCGTCTACGGCAATGTCACCGACCGGAGACTGGTGGAGAATGATCCTCCAGTGTAATTTCCAGAGTACTTTTCAGCCACTCCCGCGCCGTCTGCGCCCACGCTCCCAGGGAAAGCAAGAGTGAATGTGGCTGTTCCGGCCGCCGCAACAGTTCCCCATGAGTTCGGCAGCGGTGACCCCGAGGTGGCGCCCAGCGTGGCCGCAATCAGGACCAGATTGGATAAAGGCCCGGTACCGGTGTTGCGGATTGTGATGGTCAATGTGTAGCCGGCGCTATGCGATCCCGTCAGTGTGGACGCAGTTGTAATCGATACAGCGGGAGCCGCAACGACCGAGAGCGTTCCATTGACAAAGTTGAAGTTATAATTCGCCGCCGTCAGCGTGCCCACCGCGGCCGTAATTGGATACGTTCCGATCGGGCTGGAGGTGGTCGCCGTGGTGGTCAGCGAAGGCGATCCACCCAATACGGCCGAGGTATCTCCATTCACAAGCCCGCTGTAACTGGCCGCGAAAGCCGGATTCGCCGTTCCCACGATTTTGCTGATGTTAATCGCCGTCACGGTCAGCAGCGCGGGGATGACCGTCAATGTCACTGATCCGTTAACCGTGGTGTAGTCCGTCTTATCCGTGGGAGTGAAGATGACCGAAAGGGTGTGCGTTCCAGGGGTCAGCACAGTGCCAGCAAGGGGCGAATAGGCGAAGGTTCCGGCCACGGTCGAACTGGCATTCAGCTGCGTTGCGCTCAGCGCCGTGCCGTAGGCAATAGCTGCCGGTGTTGTCCATGTGATGGACTGCGCGGCCTGATTCACCGAAACTGTCAGAGGCGTGCTGGTTGTCCGGCCATACGCGTTGGTGGAGTTCAATGTATAGGTCTGGGTTGCCGTGGGGTTGATGGTCACACTGCCACTGCCCGCCGTAACCGGGCCGATCATGTCGATGAAATCGTAAGAGTCTCCGCTGGCATTGTAACTGAAAGTGACAGGCGAGCCCGAGCCAACGGTCGAAGCCGAGGCTGCGTAGCTATTGATCACCGGCACGGCCCCGGTAGGCGCGGTCGCGGAATCGTAGCCGGGAAATTCAGGAGTCATTTGCACGACTTCGAAGTTTGAGGATGCAACTGAGTCCAGATTATCCAGGTCGCTGTCGTTCCAGCGCGAGTCGGCCACTCCCTGAAAATAGAAGTAGCCCCCATTGTCCGCCAGGATCATCCCATACTGCTTCATCGCCGTCAGGATGATTTGATTGACCGGGGAAAATCCGGAGATGTCAAAGCCGGCCTTCAATCGTATGCGCATTCCCATCACGTTGGAGACGCTCCAGATATTGCCCGCGGCGTGCGAGGCCGGATAGACGAAGTACCCGCCGTTGGCATCGTCCCTGGTGTACACCATGGTAAAGCGAATGGCGTGGTTGATCGCTCCTGAAGCAATTTCGTCGTAGCGCACCAGGCCGGGGAAGATGGCCAATCCGGCAGCATCCGCCGAAGTCCAGCCCCAGGGGCGCGTTTCATAGTTGTGCATATCCCAGATCGTCTCGCTCGACGCATTGTAAAGTCCATTGCAGCGATGCGTGTTGTAGGTCTCATAGAGAAAGCATTTGGCGCGGTCCAGCACCAGCACATGAGCATCGCCGGCGTCGGTGTCCGGCCAGCCCGAGCAGTCGGCGGGATAGCCTTCGATGGGGGCGGTGGCTGGATAGGGCGCGACCACCACATCGCTCTCACTTGCGTAGTCAATTACATTGATGGGCACGGAGGGAGTGGTCGTGGAATCCACTACGACATAAGGCATACCATATGTAGACCAAAAATCATGATGCAGGCTCAACCCGGCAAAGCCGGACGCGCTGGTGATCGCATCCGAATTCGGGTCAACGGGAGCTGAGGCTATGTTGGTGTTCCATACATTGGTGGAAGAAAACGGAACGAATCCATTGAGGCTTGCTCCGTTGCCCAGCGACATTCCCGAGCAGGTTTGCGCAGCAGAAACGCCAGTTGCGCACAGCATCACAAGCGCGAGCATCGCCATGCGAAGTGCGCATGAACGCCTCAGATTAAACAGAAATCGTGCGGTTGCCATGATTCTCCTCCTGGATGATTTGAGCCGTATCAGAACTTCTGGCGGGGAATGCAAACCTGTTTTGGTTGTAGCACACGACCCGCAACTTTCGTCCGGAAGAACTGAACATATTCTGATTATTTTGCCTTGAATGTTCGCTATTGACCACGACACGGGAGAAATGGAATCAAGGTCTCGTTGGTGAGGCCTTGGCAGTATGCACAACCGGATCCCTTGAGGATGATAGCGTTGGCCGCCACTCGCCCTTCGGTTGAAGCAAACAACCCATCTAAAGATGGAGACAACCTCCAGCCATTGTGTCGATGACCGCACGATCTCACTCCGCTAAGGTTCTCGTAATAAGTAAGAAACTTCGAGGAGGTCAAGATGATATTTCGCAGAATAATTGTGCAAGTTGCATTCCCCGCAACGTTGTGCCTGCTTGCGGCCATAGGCTGCGTACAAAAAACTGCGGCGCAAGGATGCGTCGTCGCGCACTCGGTCGGTGAGGTTGGTGGCCCAGAGTCGGATGGCGGCTATCTGGCGCCCAAGCACTGGCAATTCACGCTCGATTACCGGCACTTGTACTCCTTCCGCCACTTTGTTGGTTCAGTGGCGCAGGAGTACCGGCAGCAAGGAAATTCAGAGGTCCGCAATCGCATCAACCTGATTGATGCTGGACTCACCTACCAGATCACGCCCCGCTTCAGCGTGATTGGAAACGTGCCGGTGGAGTTTGCCAGCCGGCGCTACTTCATCGCCGCCGGCAGCCTCGGGAATGGTTCGCCCGCGAACAGTCTGATGGGAGATTGGGGCGTCTCCGGTATGGGCGACATCAGTCTCATGGGGCAGGGCTGGATCTGGGATCCAAACAAGAATCCGAAGCACAACATTCAGATCGGCTTCGGCTTTCAAGCGCCTTCCGGACGCGACAACATCCAGAACAATCTGGTGGAGATTCCCGGCCAGCCCGCGGTCAATGCGACGGCGGACTACTCGATCCAGCCGGGAATCGGCGTGTGGGCGATTCCTGTCAGTGTCGAGTCCTTTCAAGCAATCAACAGCGCGATGCAGGTGTACTTCAACGGCAGCTATCTTTTTTCGACGAAAGAAACCAATGGCGTGGCGAACTCTTCTCCGCCGGGGTTTCCGCCACCCGCACCGCAGAATGCATTTATCGCGGCGGCCGACGAGTACCTGCTACAGGCAGGAGTCGGCTACATGGTCGCCAAGGTACACGGTCTGACCGTGACGGGCGGTTTGCGGAAAGAAGGCGTTCCGGCTCATAACGCGTTCACTGCCGATGAAGGCTTCCGGCGACCCGGCTATGCAATTTCTCTGGAGCCGGGAGCCATCTATTCCTTTCATGGCGGCCACGATCTGATTACCGCCAACATCGATCGCGCGGTCTATCGCAACAGGATTGCCAGCGTGCCAGATTTGCAGTTGGGGCAGCATGGCGACGCCGCCTTTGCCGACTGGCTTTGGCTGGCCAGCTTCCAGCACCGTTTCTGAGCGCGTGACTCTCAATTGCAAGAAGGTCGGGCCTGCACATTCCCGTACAGGCCTGACCATTCTCTGTGATTTCAAGGAGCAAATAAAAATGCGTCGAAGTATCTTCTGTTTGATTGCCGTGACGATGCTGAGCATCGCTGTCGCAGGAGAGAGCGCGGAGAAGCCTGCCGCGCTCACGCTCAAGGACATGCAGGGAAAGAAGGCCACGCTGCGTGATTTGCGCGGGAAGATTGTGGTGTTCAACTTCTGGGCCACATGGTGCGGCCCGTGCAACGCCGAGATGCCGAGGCTGGTGAGCGCGGCGAATTCCTATGACTCGCAGCGCGTGGCGTTTGTGGGAGCATCTGTCGATGCGCCCGAGACACAGAACAAAATTGCGGAGTATGTGCGCAAGTTGCGGATCGCCTATCCCATCTGGGTGGGCGCAACCGACGATGACATGAAGCGACTGCGGTTAGGCAACTCAGTGCCCTGCACGGCATTTCTCGATGCGGATGGAATTGTGCGCGCGCGCATCCTCGGACAGATGAGGCCGGGAGAGATTCAGGAGCGGGTTGATTGGCTGTTGCGCGATCGTCAAGGCAGCGCTCCACCCGCGGTGGTCACGCACTTGGACGAAAAGTAATTGCCTTACTGCGGCGCGGGCAGATTGGCGGTCAGCTCACCGGTTGTGGGAAGGCCGGTCAGCACATCGACCGATGCGGGCAGCGCCGTAGGCAGCGGGCTTTCCAGCGCGATCTTGAGAACCTCGTCCATCTGATCGACGAAGTGCAGCTTCATCGAATTCTTGATGTTGTCGGGCAGCTCGGCAATGTCCTTCTCGTTGGCGCGGGGCAGAATTACTTCGAAGATGCCGGCGCGCAAGGCGGCCAGCAGCTTCTCCTTCAATCCGCCGATGGCCAGCACCTTGCCGCGCAGCGTGATTTCGCCGGTCATGGCGATGTCGCGGCGCACGGGAATTTTTGCGAGAGCGCTGGCGAGAGCCGTGGCCATGGTGATGCCGGCCGAGGGTCCGTCCTTGGGAATGGCGCCCTCGGGGACGTGCAGGTGCAGGTCCACGTTGCGATAGAACTCGCGGCTGAGGCCGAGGGCCTGCGCGCGCCCGCGAATGTAGCTGAGCGCGGCCTGCGCCGACTCCTGCATCACGTCGCCGAGCTGGCCGGTGATGGTGAGCTTGCCCTTGCCGTCGAGTACCTGCACTTCGGTGGTCAAAATGCTGCCGCCAACCTCGGTCCAGGCCAGGCCGGTGACCAGGCCGACTTCGCTCTTCTCATGCACCTCGGAGTCGCGGAACCTAGCCACGCCGAGAAACTCGTGGATGTTCGCCGCGGTGAGTTCTTCCTTGTGCTTGCTGCCGCCCTTGACCACGCGGCGCGCCACCTTGCGGCAGACGTTGCCGAGCTCGCGCTCCAGGTTGCGTACGCCGGCCTCGCGGGTGTAGTTGCGGATGATCTCGGTAATCGCGTCGTCCTTGAAGATGATGTTCTTCTCGCTCAACCCGGTCTGCGTGCGCTGCTTCTTGACCAGGTATTGCCGGGCGATCTCCAGCTTCTCCTGCTCGGTGTAGCCTTGCAGGCGCAGCACCTCCATGCGGTCCTGTAGCGCGGCCGGAACGGTGTGCAGCACATTGGCCGTGGCGACAAAGAGCACCTGCGAGAGGTCGTAATCCACATCGAGATAGTGGTCCTGAAAGGTGGTGTTCTGCTCCGGGTCCAGCACTTCAAGCAGCGCGGAGGCAGGATCGCCGCGGAAGTCCGACGCCATCTTGTCCACTTCGTCGAGCAGGAAGACCGGGTTCTTGGTTCCGGCCCGCTTCATGTGCTGAATGATCTGTCCAGGAAGCGCGCCAATGTAGGTGCGGCGATGGCCGCGAATCTCCGCCTCGTCGCGGATGCCGCCCAGCGAGAGCCGCACGAACTTGCGCCCGGTGGCCTTGGCGATGGACATTCCCAGCGAAGTTTTGCCCACGCCCGGAGGCCCGACGAAGCAGAGGATCGAGCCCTTGGGATTTTTGACCAACTGACGGACGGCAAGAAATTCAAGAATGCGATCCTTGATTTTTTCCAGCCCATAGTGGTCCGTGTTGAGAACTTTTTCGGCGTAGTCGATGGAGCGGGTTTCCTTGGAGCGCTTCTTCCACGGCACGGCCAGCAGCCAGTCAATGTAATTGCGGCTGACGGTGGATTCGGCCGACATGAGCGGCATCGCTTCCAGCTTCTTGAGTTCCTGGATGGCCTTGTCGAGCACTTCCTTGGGCATTCCGGCGACTTCGATCTTTTTGCGCAGCTCGTCGAACTCGCTCTTCTCGCCGCGGCCCAGTTCCTTTTGAATGGCCTTGATCTTTTCGTTCAGGTAGTACTCTTTTTGCGCGCGCTCCATTTGGCGCTTGACGCGCGATTGAATGTTGCGGTCGAGGTCAAGCTTTTCGATCTCGATGTCCAGCACGTCGGCGATGCGCGCCAGGCGAATCGCGGGATCGAAGAGCGCCAGCAGGTCCTGCTTCTCTTCAATGCCCAGTTGCAGATTGGCGGCGATGGTGTCGCTCAGCTTGGCCGGCTCGTCCATGCGCACGCTGGCGATGATGGTCTCGTAGTTGAGCGACTGCTGGAGCTTGACGTACTGCTCGAAGAGCGTGGAGACGCGCTGGATCAGCTGCTCGACGGCGGGGGTCATTTCAAATTGCGCTTTGCCCACGCGCACCGTGGCCACAAAGAAGCCATCGCCGTCGTTGACTTCGATGGACCTGGCGCGCTCAATGCCCTCGACCAGGACTTTAATGTTGCCGTCGGGCATCTTGACGCTCTGCACGATGTTGCAAATCGACCCGACCTGGTAGATTTCCTTGGCATTGGGCTCGTCCACCGTGGCGTCGTGCTGGGTGGCGAGAAAGATCTTGCGGTCGCCCAACAGCGCTTCTTCCAGCGCGCGCACGCTGGACTCGCGGCCCACCACGAAGGGCGTCATCATATAGGGAAAGATCACCATGTCCCGGATGGGCATCATGGGCAGTTTGCGAGACTCGGTCTTCGTGGTCATTGGGCCACCATGGAAGTTGGATGCGCGAGAGCAGATCCCGATGCACAAACGGCAAAATGGGGTCTGTTGGAATTGTACAGCGGAATGGGTTTTGTACGGACCGTAATGTGGATGGATCCGGCCTCTTCCCTGCAATTATTGCTACAATTTTTGATGCGCCGGCAAGGAAAGCATGACGCGCCCGATTGCTGGCGTTATGATGCATGGAGAGAAAGGGGAGTGCGGAATGAACTTAGCGATGCGAGTTGCAATCGCCGGCGTGATCGCCTGGGCGGCCGCAAGCGGGATGGCGCAGTCAACCGTGCCGGTGCAGCCTGCCAGGCCGGTGCAGCCTACCGTGCCGGCGCAGCCAGCCGTACAGGCGCAGCCGGCCGTACAGGCAGCGATGCTCCAGAATCTACAGGTCAAGGAAGTCAACCTGGCGGAGATCGACACTTCGCACGTGAAGCTGGCCGTGGACCTCAATCTGACCGCCGCGCAGTCGGTGACCCTGGAGAGCTTCCGGCTATGCTCGCTGCATCTGAATGGAATGCCGGTCTTCGCCGCGCCGTTGAACCAGGAGATCGTGCTCAAGAAGGGCGTGCCGACCGCCTTGCCCCCGCTTTACATCACGGTTCTGTTTCGCGATCTGCGCACCGTCGAGCCGCTGCGCCGGATGATCGAAAAGCAGAGTGTGCGCATCGAGGGCGAGATGGTGGCGGATGTGCGCCTCACCATGGTCGAGAAGCTGGCGCTGCACACCCAGCATCCCAGCGTGGAATTCACTCTCGCCCAGGATGTTCCTGTGCAACTGAGCGTCTCGGATTTTCAACGCACTCTGGCGCTGAGCGCCCTTGGGTACATCGATATTGGCTTGCAGGCCTCCTCCGTGGCGGACAAGCTCCTTCCCGGCGCGAAGCCCCAGTGGATTCGCGACCTGGAGACCAATGCCCCGGCGAATCTCTTTGCGGTGGAATCGAGTTACACGCTGGCGCAAAAAGATGCCAGTTTCCCGGTGGTTTCGGTGGCGTTGGGCTTTCGCGCCGGCTCGGGAGCAGTGGTGACAACGGCCGAGGCGCTGGCGCCGTGGAAGTACGATGCGGAGTTTCTTGGCGCGGTGCAATCAGGAGCGGACAAACTGGTGAAGGACAGTCAGGAGATTCTGCTTCGGCCCGTGGGGCTGGGCGATCCGCTGCGGCTCAGCGCGAAGGACTTCACCGTGGATTTGCGCGGCACGCCCGAGGAGGACAAGCTGATCGCGGTGGCGGGCGGCGGCCACGGCAAGATTCAGGTTTTGCGGCGCTCCTCGCCCACCTCGCTGGCCGTGCTGACGCTGCAACCTCAGCCCGCGGCTGCGCCCGGAGTGGTCGGCGCCGCGGCTGGACTGGCCTCGGCAACCGCAGCCGTTGTCGCGCAAGATGCCTGGGATCAGGTCGTTATCTTCCGCCTGCGGGAGGATGCGGTGACCAAAAAGCCTTCGGTGGAGGCGCTGCAAATGAAAGCGCGCCGCGAGGGCAAAGGCATTCACCTGAGCGAACCGGTGGATGCGGCGGTCTTCGGCTCGCCGATTGTGACGCCCGCTGGAGTGATCGGGCTGGTGCAAGATGAACAAACGGGAGCGTTTCTGCCCGATAATCTGCTCGCGCCGGCGGCTGCTCCGGCTCCGGTTGCTCCTCCCGCTCCCGCCCAGTAGAATCGGCCTCCCAGGTCTCGGACGCGAGACCTGGGGCACCCAGATTACTTACTCCCCGGACCTGCGCCACCCGCCAATCTCAATCGCGTAGCAAGGCGCAATTTGAGTACCAAACGCGCAAATATACCTCTGCATCAAAATAGAGATAATTTTGCAAATTTTTGGCCAAATCTGGAGAGAACGCGGGCAGTTTTTGAGTGAATTGAGAGCGGGCGGGAGAAGATGGTCGTTCCCAGGTCCCAAAGGCGGGACCCTTCGGCAAGCTCAGGGCAGGCTCTGGGGCACCCAGTTTCCTTACCCCCGGACCCGCGCCACCCGCCAACACGCACCCATTCCGAATTTCTATGGGAAGTCCTTTTCGACACCTTTCCAGAGCTTACCGATTCTCATCCACAGCTTCAATGCGAATCAGATTCTCTTTTTCAAGGCGGGAAAAGTTCTTCTGCCGAAGTTCCCCTTCAAGTCGATCCATCTCCTCTTTAGTAACGATCTTCTTCTTGACCAGAATGGTGCGAATCGTTAGAACGTCTAAATCTACCTCTGCCAGAGCCTTCGCAACTTCTTCGCGGAATATGGCAATACGCGGCACAAAATTTTCGTAGTCAATCAGCATTCCCGCACTCTCCTACGTGGGATGCTTGCCATCATATCCGCTCGTACATCACGCTGTACAGTTACATTTTGATTGATTGCAAGCGACAGCATTGCAAGAACATTCAAACAGTGTGGAATGTTGTGCTTGGGACGGAAACACCAGATGAAATCCCTGGACTTCACCAGACAGAAACAACCGAAATCAGACGCCTTTACAGAACTCTACGGACTTGTGCCGTTCTGCAACGGCACGTTCACCCTCGACTGCTGGAAGATTTTCGGCTCAGGATGCGTAAAACGCACAGCGCAGACAAGGTCGGCTAAATCAACCAGCAGGTCTCAGATCGTGTTCTGATAGGACATCCAAGCGCCAAAGAGAAAATGCCCCTTGCTATGGCTGGTAGCGCCACAGGTCGTTAAGGTCACCCTCATTTCCAGCAGCGTCTTCGCCATCCCCACCAAAGAGCCAAAGATTGCCAGTGGAGTCGGACCAAGAAACGGATTCGCCTCGTGCTCCGGGAACATTGCCAGAGGAAGGAGTGCCTAATGTGCCATAGACGCCGAGCGCACTATCCGTGCTACTCCCTCCGACCCAGGTCCACATTTTCTTAGTGGGGTTGAATTCCCAGAGGTCGTTCCCATAGCCGCCGTCAAGATTCTCGCTGGAAAGGCCCCCGCCAAAGAGCCACAGGTTGCCACTGCTGTCTGTCCAACCAACTGCGCTACTCCGTGCTCCCGGAACATTGGTCACGGCAGCGACGCCTAGTGATCCATAGGCACCTTCTGCATTGCCTGTGTCACTTCCGCTCACCCAGGTCCATTGGTCACTACTTACGTTGAACTCCCACAAGTCATTGAGGAAGGGACCATTTCCGCCGCGGCACTCGATGCTGCCGCTGGAAGACGGGCAATTTGCGCCATTACCGCCAAATAGCCACAGATTGCCGCTGGCATCTGTCAATGCGACTGCACTGCTACGCGCTCCTGGTACATTGGTCACGGCAGCGACACCTTGCGTACCATAGTTGCCGGTAGCTCCCAATCCAAACGTGCTACTCCCGCTCATCCAAGTCCAAAGTTTGGTTGTGGGGTTGAACTCCCACAAGTCGTTGAGGTAGGCGGACGCCCCAGCAGCAAAGTAGTACCCAGCCCCTCCGAATAGCCACAGGTTGCCGTTACCGTCTGTCCAGCCAACGCCTCCCCATCGGCTTGCAGGCACATTGCTAGCAACGGCAACACCCTTCGTCCCATAGACGCCCGATGGATTGGAGACACCCTCTTGGCTTCCGTTTATCCATGTCCAAGTCTTTGCCGTTGTATTAAACGCCCAAAGATCATTGCAGAGGTAGCCTGCGTCAAAGCCACCGAAGAGCCAGAGGTTGCCGCTCTTGTCGGTCCATGAGACGGCACCGTACCGCGCTCCGGGGACGTTGTTGGTTGAAGGGGTGCTCATCGTGCCATAGACGCCGCTTGCGTTCGCTGTGCTGCTTCCGCTCACCCAAGTCCATTGCTTGCTGCCTGGGTTGAACTCCCAGAGATCGTTAAGATTGCCGATTGTGCCCGTGGAGTCAATACCGTATCCTCCGAAGAGCCAGAGGTTACCGCTGCTGTCAGTCCAATTGACGGCTTCATACCGGCTTCCAGGGGCATTGCCAGTTGAGGAAGTACCTTGCGTACCGTAGATCCCGGCTGCGTGCGCATTGCTGCCGCTTTCCCATGTCCACTCGTTAGCGGTGCTAGGGGTAGGTGTCGGCGTGGGTGTAGGTGTCGATGTGCCACCGCCGCTATTGCCGGAACCGCCGCCGCAGGCCGTGATTGCGAAAATGGCCAGAGTGAGCAACCAACACGCTAGGGAACCCCTGCGCAGGTG